>USBO01000044.1 GCA_900552955.1 uncultured Alistipes sp. | reverse complement strand
AACGCTCTTCGTCGTCGACGCCATGACCGGTCAGGACGCCGTCAACACGGCCAAGGAGTTCAACGACCGGCTCGACTTCGACGGCGTGGTCCTCACCAAGCTCGACGGCGACACGCGCGGCGGCGCCGCCATCTCGATCCGCTCGGTGGTCGACAAACCGCTCAAATTCATCTCGAGCGGCGAGAAGATGGACGCCCTGCAGGTCTTCCACCCCGAACGCATGGCCGACCGCATCCTCGGCATGGGCGACGTGGTGTCGCTCGTAGAGCGCGCACAGGAGCAGTTCGACGAGGAGGAGGCCCGCAAGCTGAAGAAGAAGCTGGTCAAGGATCAGTTCAACTTCAACGACTTTCTGGCGCAGATCAACCAGATCAAGAAGATGGGCAACCTCAAGGATCTCGCCTCGATGATCCCGGGCATGGGCAAGGCGCTCAAGGGCATCGAGATTTCGGACGACGTCTTCAAGCAGACCGAGGCGATCATCGGTTCGATGACCCCCGCCGAGCGCGAACACCCCGAGATTCTCAACGCCCGCCGGCGCGAACGCATCGCCAAGGGCTCGGGCACGACGATGGCCGACGTCAACCGTCTGCTCAAGCAGTTCGACGACACGCGCAAGATGATGAAGATGGTGGCCGGCGGCGGCAAGATGAAGATGCCGCAAATGCCGCGCGGATTCCGGCGGTAGGAATCCAAATATATCCCCTACTCGTTTGGCAGAGGATTTTTTTATGCCTATCTTTGTCGGGAATCATATTGTTCGGTCATGCACAAATCGGGTTTTGTCAATATCATCGGGAATCCCAACGTCGGGAAGTCGACGCTCATGAACGCGCTGGTGGGCGAACGGCTCTCCATCATCACCTCCAAGGCGCAGACCACGCGCCACCGCATTCTGGGCATCGTCAACGGCGACGACTTCCAGATGGTCTTTTCCGATACGCCCGGCATCCTGAAGCCCTGCTACAAGTTGCAGGAGTCGATGATGAACTTCGTGCGCGGCGCCCTGTCGGACGCCGACGTCATCCTCTACGTCACCGATACGGTCGAGCAGGGGGACGCCGAGGGGTCGGAGATCGTCGAGAAGATCGGCCGCAGCGGCGTGCCGACGCTGGTGGTCGTCAACAAGATCGACCTGACCACGCAGGAGAGGCTCGAGGCGCTCGTCGAAAAGTGGCACGCCACGCTGCCCTCGGCCGAGATCGTTCCGATTTCGGCCAGGGAGGGATTCAACATCGCGGGACTCTTCGACCGCATCCTCGCGCTGCTGCCCGAGGGCGAACCCTTCTATCCGAAGGATACCCTCACGGACAAGACGCTGCGCTTTTTCGCCTCGGAGATCATCCGCGAGAAGATCCTGCGCAACTACGACAAGGAGATTCCCTACAGTTGCCAGATCGAGATCGAAGCCTATCAGGAGGAGCCGCAGATCGACCGCATCTCGGCCGTGATCTACGTGGCGCGCAACTCGCAGAAAGGGATCCTGATCGGCCACAAAGGCGAAAAGCTCAAAAAGGTCGGCAGGCAGGCCCGCGAGGAGCTGGAGGAGTTCCTTCAGAAGAAGGTCTTCCTGCAGCTCTTCGTCAAGGTGAGCGAAGACTGGCGCAACGACGGGCAGCAGTTGCGGCGCTTCGGCTACGATCCGCAATAGGGACAATAAATCGCTCGAAACAGCGTTCAGAAGAATGGGAATGACGGGATCGAAGATACGGAAAGGCATAACGGGCCTGCTGCTGGCCCTCGCGCTGACCATCGGCGCGGGAAGCCGTGCGCAGTACGACCGCGACTACTTCTACTACGTCGGCCGCACGTTCATGATCGACAACAACTTCGAAGACGCCATCCGCACGCTCAACATCCTGCTGCGCTTCGACGACGACGCCTACGAAGGCTACTTCCTGCGCGGCATCGCCAAGTACAACCTCGACGACCTGCTGGGCGCCGAAGCCGATTTCACCACCGCCATCGAGAAGAATCCGGTCTTCACCACCGCCTTCACCTACCGCGCCATCACGCGCTCGCGCCTGGGCAACTACGACGACGCGCTCGCCGACTTCGCCGAGGCGATCGAGCTGCGCCCCGACCTGCCCAACGCCTACTACAGCCGCGGCGTCACGCGCCTGCTCAACCAGCAGTTCCGCGAGGCGATCGACGACTTCGACAAGTTCATCCGCCACGAGAACAAGGTCTCGGACGCCTATCTCAACCGCGGCGTCTGCTACCTCTACCTCAAGGATACGACGCAGGCCTACGCCGATTTCGAGACTGCGATCCGCACCAACCGCGAGAATCCGACCAGCTACAACCGCCGCGGCGAGCTGGAGATGAAACAGCAGCGCTACGAGGAGGCCGAAGCCGATTTCGACCGCGCGATCCGCTGCGACTCGAGCTACCTGCTCTCCTACTTCAACCGCGCGATCGTCTATTCGAACACCAACCGCCCCGTGCAGTCGCTGGCCGACTTCGACCGCGTGCTGCAGCTCGACTCGACCAACTCGCTCACCTACTTCAACCGCGCCATCGTCCGCTCGCAGATCGGCGACTACAACCGCGCGCTGGAGGATTACGACAAGGTGGCCCTCTACTCGCCCGAGAACGTACTCGTCTACTACAACCGCGCGGGCATACATGCCCAGTTGGGCAATGTCGAGCGCGCCGTCGACGACTACACGAAAGCCATCGAGCTCTACCCCGACTTCGCCAACGCCTATCTCAACCGCAGCCGGCTGCGTTACCTGCTCAAGGACGAGCGGGGTTCGCGCAGCGACCGCGACATCGCCCAGCGCAAAATCGCGGAGTACAAAACCCGTCTGAGCGACAGCACCTACTCGATCTACGCCGACACGACGCACCGCTTCGACCGCCTGCTGTCGTTCGACGCCAACGTCGCTGGCAGCGTCTTCGGGCGCGTGGCCTCCAAGAACGCCGACAACCGGCTGGCGCTGCTGCCGCTCTTCCGCTTCACGCTCCGCTCGCCCGACAGCCTCTCCGCCGTCACGGCAGGCCGCTACCGCTCGCAGCGCGAGACCGATTTCCGCCGCCGCATCGCCAACGGCTACCTGACGCTCACGGCCCGCGAAAGCAACCTGCCCGCCGATTCGCTCGTGGTGTTGGACAAGGAATACGCCCGCGCGCTGACGATCGCTCCCGACTCGTGGGAGCTGTTGTTCCAGCGCGGCATCACGCAGACGCTCATCAAGCAGTACACCAACGCCGTGGGGTCGTTCACGTCGGCCATCGAGCTCTATCCGGCCAATCCGTTCCTCTACCTGAACCGTTCGACCACACGGGCGGAGATGATCGACTTCATCTCGTCGATCGACAACTCCTACCAGCGCATCACCATCGAATCCGATCCGGCCAAGCGGTTGCAGAACTCGCAGTCGCGCACCTACAACTACGACGAGGCGATCGCCGATCTGAACAAGGCGGCGAAGCTCTACCCCGACTTCCCCCACACCTACTATAACCGCGCGAATCTGAAGGCTCTGTCGGGAAAACTTCCCGAAGCCTACAACGACTATTCGAAGGCGATCGAACTCGATCCCGCCTTCGCCGAAGCGTACTACAACCGCGGTCTGGTGCAGATTTTCATGAAGGACACGCGCAAGGGCTGCCTCGACATGTCGAAGGCCGGCGAGCTGGGCATCCAGGAGGCCTACGAGATTCTGAAACAATACACCTCGCTCGACCGATGATCCGCGCGACGCATCCCGCCCCGTTCCGACGGCCCCGCAGCGGCCGTCGGCCGCGTTTCCGCCGCAACGGTGAATCCGGCACGCAAACTATCATCCAAATCCAATAATCAATGACAGAAACAATCAAACGCAAACTGAGCGAGTCGCCGGCCGCCCGCTGGACGGCGATGCTGATCGTCTCGTTCACGATGATGTGCGGCTACTTCATCACCGACATCATGGCCCCGCTCGAAGACCTGCTCATCAAGGGCGCCCCGGGGTGGACGGACATCGAGTACGGATGGTTCACGGGCGCCTACGGCTGGTTCAACGTCTTCCTGTTCATGCTGCTGCTGGGCGGCATCATCCTCGACAAGATGGGCGTGCGCTTCACGGGGCTGATGGCCTGCGGGCTGATGGTCGGCGGTGCGCTGCTGAAGGCCTACGCCATCTCGCCGCTGTTCCCCGCAGGCGGCGAACTGTGGGGATTCAAGACGCAGGTCTGGGTGGCCGGTCTGGGCTTCGCCACCTTCGGCATGGGGGCCGCTGGCGCTCGGTCTGCAAGTGGCCATGGCGCGCATCGGCACGGCCGCCGCGCTCAGCGCGAGTCTGCCGATCGCCCGCGCGATGGGCGGCATCTGCTACCCCGTGCTCTTCGGCGCGCTGGCGCTCTGCATCGGGCTGCTGGCCTACGTGGCGTACTGCGTGATGGACCGGCGGCTCGACGCCTCGATCGCCGCCGCACAGGACGAGCCCGAGGAGGGTTTCAAACTCGCCGATCTGCGTCAGATCGTTACCAGCAAGGGCTTCTGGCTGATCGCCCTGCTGTGTCTGATGTTCTACTCGGGCGTCTTCCCCTTCCTGAAGTTCGCCACCAAGATCATGATCTACAAATACAACGTCCCGCCCGCGATCGCAGGCAACATTCCGGCGATCCTGCCCTTCGGCACGATTCTGCTCACGCCGCTCTTCGGTTCGATCTACGACCGCATCGGCAAGGGCGCCACGCTGATGGTCATCGGCTCGGTGATGCTCGTGGCGGTGCACGTGCTCTTCGCACTGCCGATCCTCAACGTGTGGTGGTTCGCTCTGGCCGTAATGCTCGTGCTGGGCGTTGCCTTCTCGCTCGTGCCGTCGGCCATGTGGCCCTCGGTGCCGAAGATCATCCCGCAGAAACAGCTCGGTTCGGCCTATGCGCTGATCTTCTATGTGCAGAACATCGGGATGATGTGCGTGCCGATGCTCATCGGCTGGGTCAACGAGCGCTTTGCGAAATACACGCTCGCCGACGGGACGATCGGTTACGACTACACCCCCACGATGTCGATCTTCGCGCTGTTCGGTGTGGTGGCCGTCGTGCTGGCGCTGCTGCTCAAGGCCGAAGACCGCCGCAAGGGCTACGGACTCGAAGAGGCCAATATCCGAAAATAGCCTCCACCTCGAATGCGAAGGCCGCATCCCTGTGGGGTGCGGCCTTCGCATTGCGACGAAACGGCGTCAGCGGATCGATTCGTAAAGCTCGGTGATGCGGTCGCACATCTCCTCCCACGAAAAACGCCGCTTCTCGTCGTGCATGGCCGCGCGGAACCGCGCGAGCGTGTCGCCCGCGTAAATCCGGCCGAGCGCATCGGCGACACCCTCCGCATCGGGCCGGCAGACATACCCCACACGGCCGTCGGGCACGATCTCGGGCAGGCCGCCTACGTCGGTGACGATCATCGGCAGCTCGAACTGATAGGCAATCTGCGTCACACCGCTCTGCGTGGCGGTCTTGTAGGGCTGCACCAGCACATCGGCCGCCGAAAAGTAGTGCTTCACATCGGCGTCGGGCACGAAGAAGTCGTGCAGGATCACCTCGTCGCCCAGATGCAGCGACTCGATCTGGCGCATGTACCTCTCGCGCGGAGCGTAGAACTCCCCCGCCACGAGGAGCCGGTGACCCGGACGGCGGAACCGCGCCCACGCATCGAGCAGGATGTCCAGCCCCTTGTAGTCGCGGATCAACCCGAAAAAGAGCGCATAGCGCTGCGCAGGGTCCAACCCAAGCCGGCGGCACGCCTCGCCGCGCGGAACCGCCGTGCCGAAATTCTCGAACAGCGGGTGCGGCGAGAAGAGCGCCGGCGCCGGCGTGTAGGTCTTCAGCTCCTCGTGCACCTGCTCCGACATGTAGATGAAGCCGTCGATCGACGAGAGGAAATAGCGGTTGAACGGGCGGTCGACGAGGTGGTGTTCGTGGGGTTCGACGTTGTCGATCTGGCAGATCGTGCGCGTGTGGCCGTTGTCGCGCGCCAGACGGGCGATCGTCCCGAAGCAGGGCGCCATGAAGGGCGTCCAGTACTTCATCAGCACGAAATCGGGCCGCTGGCGGCGGATGGCGCGCCCCACGCGCCACCAGTTGAAGGGATCGACCGTGTTGACGCAGCGCTCGATACGCAGGTCGGCCGGCGGCGGCGTGCAGACCGTCTGACTCTTGCCCGGGAAGAGCAGCGACGGATACTGCACCGTGAAGGTCTTGATCTCCACGTCATGGCCGCGCGCCGCGAACGTGCGCGCCATGATCTCCATGATCGACGCCAGCCCGCCCCGATAGGGATGCGCGGGGCCTACGATACAGACCTTCATGACCTCTTGCGCGCTTCGAAGGCCGCGACGCCCCGCTCCAGAAAGTCGATGAACCCCTCGACGCTGAGGTCGTAGCCGCGGGGCGGCAGCAGCGCTTCGCCGTCGGGCATGGCCACGATATAGTTGGGCTGGGCGTTGACCCCGAACCGCGTGCGGGCGATGTAGGAGTTGATGCGGCCTATGTCGCGGAGCGGAGCGCCGCCCCCGGCCGTCACCCAGTCCTCCTTCGCGGCACGCGCCTTGTCGTCGGTGTAGAGCGCTACGACGATGTAACGGTCGCGCAAAATCCGCTGCACGCGGGCGTCGGAGAGCACTTTCTGCTCCATCTCGCGGCAGTTGACGCAGCCGTGCCCCGTCACGTCGACGAAGAGCGGCTTAGCGGCAGCGCGGGCGGCCGCCTGTGCCTCGTTCCACTCGAAATAGCCCGTGATGCCGTGCGGCATCGCGAGGAAATCGCCGTACTTGACCCGTGCGGCACCCTCACGGGGCCCAGCCGCGCTACTGTCAGCCACACTCTGCCCGAGCACGAAATCCTGCGTCTGCAACGGCGGCAGATAGCCCGACAGCGCCTTGAGCGGCGCCCCCCACATGCCCGGGATCATATAGACGACGAAGGTGAGGTCGGCGATGGCCAGCGCGAGACGCGTCACCGAGAGCGTCTTCGTCTCGCTGTCGTGGGCGAAGCGCAGCTTGCCCAGCAGATAGAGGCCCAGCAGCGTGAAGGTGACGATCCAGATCGCCAGGTAGACCTCGCGGTCGAGCAGCCCCCAATGGTAGGTCTGGTCGGCCACGCTGAGGAACTTGAAGCCCAGCGCCACCTCGATGAAGCCCAGCACGACCTTCACCGAGTTGAGCCACCCGCCGCTCTTAGGCAGGTTCTTCAGCAGCGAGGGGAACATGGCGAAGAGCGTGAAAGGCAGCGCGAAGGTGACCGAGAAGACCAGCATCGTGAGGATCGGCGCCCAAAAGGCCCCCGACGTCGCACCGATGATCGCCGAGCCGACGATCGGGCCCGTGCACGAGAACGACACCAGCACCAGCGTCAGCGCCATGAAAAAGACGCCCGGCAGACCGCCGCGGTCGGCGTTGCGGTCGCTGCGGTTGACCATCCAGCCGGGCAGCGTGATCTCGAACGCCCCGAAGAACGATGCGGCGAAGAGCATGAAGACGATGAAGAAGATCAGGTTGGGCAGCCAGTGCGTCGCCAGCCAGTTGAAGATGTCGGCCGTCACGGCATCGCCGCCCAGCAGGCGCGTCAGCAGGATGATCGCCGCGATGGGAACCGTGTAGAGCAGCACGATGAACAGGCCGTACATCGCAGCCTTGAACCGTCCGGCAGCGGCCGTCTCGCTCCCCTTGAGGAAGAACGACACGGTCATCGGGATCATCGGGAAGACGCAGGGGGTGAGCAGCGCCAGCAAGCCCCAGCCGAGTGCCGTGAGAATCAAACTCCACAGATCGCCGTCGCTGCCGGCCTCGCGGCCGAGCGGCGACGCGTGGAGGGCGTCGCCCGACGCCTCCGGCGCAACGGACGCTGCTCCCAGCCGGATTTCGAAGGGCCAGTCCTCGGGCATGTTGCAGTTCGTCCCCTGGCACGACCGCCAGTTGATATTCCCTCGGAGCACCCCCGCGGCCGCCGTGAGGCGCACGCGCTGCCCGAGGACGATCTCGCCCTCGTACTGGCCGATCTCCTCGCCGAAGACCTCGTCGTAATGACGCACGGCGGCCGACTTCTCGAAGGGTTCGCCCACCAGCTCGACCCCTTCGGAGGGTTCGAACGCGACCGCCGTCGACGAGAATCCCGAGTGCAGATCATACGTATGCCACCCGTCGAGAATCCGGCCCGTGAACGTGATCTCGTACACTCCGTCGCCGGTTGCGGTCGTCGAGTCGCTCCATCGCACGGTCGGCTGCGCCCCCGCGCCGAACACGACGAAAAGAGCGGCGGCAATTGCCGCGAAACGTTTCAATTTCATAACCATTCTCTGTTTTGCGCGATAAAACTACGAAAATAATCGGGAGCCGCCAAATTCTCCGCCGCTCCCGATCATCTAAAATTTCCATGCGCGGGAAAGCACCGTCGCCGATCCCTCTCCCCCGCACCGCCGCGCAGCCTGCCGCCCGCCGGCGTCCGTCACTTCTTGAGCATCGCCTTGCTGTGGGCGATCGACTGCAAGGCGAGATACTGCTCGCCGTAGTTGAGCATGTTGTCCATCTCGGTGCGGAACATGTCGAGATGCTCTTCCTCCTCTTTGGCCAAATCCTGAAACAGCTTATGGGTGATCTGGTCGTCCTCGGCGGCGCACAGACGCCCCCACTCGTTGTAGGAGTCGATCGTGCGCTGTTCGAGCGTCATGGAGAACTCCATCGCCTCCCTGACGTCGCGGATCTTGCGCGGCTCGAACGCCGGCTTCATCTCCACCTCGCCCTGCAGGAAGAGGATGCGGTCGGCGATCTTGTCGGTGTGGAACATCTCGGTGATGGAGGTCTGCTTCATCAGCTTCGAGAAGAATTCGTACCCGTCATCCTCGAAATGGACGTGGAAATAGAGGTACTGCAACGTGGTGGCGATCTCCTTGCCGATCGCCTCGTTCAGACGGTCGATGCTTCGCTGATACTTGTTTTCGGTAGTCATACTCGTAGATGAATTAGTCGGTCAATGCACACCGACCCCGCAAACGATGTACCATTCGCCGCTCGGAGCCGAAAAGCCGGAGCCTCCGTGCGAAAGACGCGGGGCCGCGTCCCGCAGGACACGGCCCCGGCCTCACTGGTCCGACCCGCCTACCGCCACTCGAAGGCACCGCGGCAGACGGCCGCACCGCCGTCGTTGCGGATTTCGACGAGCGTCTGCGCCGCACGCTCCTCGATCGCCACCGAGAGCGTATCGCCGTAGCGCGCCTCCTTGAGAAAATTGATGTCGAGCCGCAGCGGCCGCTCCTCGGCGAAGCGTTCGATCGGCAGCACGTCGAGCATCAGTTCGATGTATCGCATCGTATTGACGTGACGGTTGAAATCGATGTCGGTATAGGCCACCCGATGCGTCAGCACCGGTTCGGTCGCAGGTGCAGGCACCTTGCACGGCTTTTCGGCCGGCGAAGGGACGTCCACGATCGCTTCGTTGTGGCTTTCCGCCACCGCCCTCAGATCGACGGCCGTGCGTTTCGTGAGATCGAGCATGCACCACTGCGACACCACACGGCCGAAGCGCACGCCCGACCGGTCGGTCAGTTCGAAGTTGCGCGTGGAGAGCATCCGGCCATAATCGCTGATCCAGGTCGAAATCTCATAATCGGCATACTCCGCAGGCCGGTAGTCGAATTCGAACGCGATGCGCGAGAGCACCCACGAGAAGTTGTCTTTGTTCAGCGCATCCACGCCGAAGCCCTTGGAGTGTGCGTCGATGCCCGCAATGTTGAGAATGTTGCCGCCCAGCGCCGCCAGCGTGATGCGCAGCGAGAAGTCGACCTCCTGAGGTTCGACCCGAAAGGGATATGCCGTCTTGGTTGCCATGATTCGATCGTTTTACGCCTCGAAGATACGAATTATCGGTGACGATATTTGCATGAAACAAAAAATAACGATACATTTGTCTGCAATGTAACCATCATAACACGACCCTCGTCTGTTAATTTTCAAACTCCGGTCAAAAGGACACCGCTCTATGAAACTGCTACTGACCCTCCTTTCCTCATGCGTCCTGCTCTGCGCATGCTGCGACACCGCGTGCAAATCCGCGGACACCGAACTCGACTACGCCGAAATCAACGCCGAAGCGGCCCGACGGTATCTCGATCCGATCCGCCCCGGCTATGAAGGGCGCAACCCCTACTGGAATCGCTTCGCCAGAAAATTCATCTACGCGCCGGCGTTCGACTTCGAGCCGGTCGAGGGAGCGGCGACCTATCGTTTCACCGTGACGCCGCTCGAAGCGGGCGTGCAGGGCACGTGGAGCTTCACCGCCGAGACGCCGAAAGTTGCGCTCTCCCCCATATGGAACGAAATTCCGGTCGGACAGGTTCGCCTCGTCGTCGAAGCGCTCGATAGCGCCGGAGCCACAGTCGGCAAGGCCGGCGAACGCGAGTTCCGCCGCGACTACCCCTTTGCGGGCCCCTACACGCCGGCCGTGCGCGACTACCGTCAGGCTGCCCGCATGGCCCTGCTCTACATCCATCGGATGCCGGAAATCCAGCATTGGGCCGAACACACCGAACCCGACATGAGCTACCGCCACAATACCTACCCCTGCAAGATCATCGGTGCGACGATCCGCGCGGAGGTGCTACTGGCGCAACTGCTGCCCGCACATAAGGAGCAGGCGACCCGCATCGCCCGCAACGCCGCACAATTCCTCATCGACCGGAGCCGGAAGGCCGACGAACCGCTCGCCTTCTTCCCGCCCACCTATTATAAAGACCTGATCGCCTCCAAAAACGCCGAGAATCAGAACAAGACGATGACGATGGAGGCCGCCTCGGCGGGTCATGCCTTCCTCGACCTCTACGACCTGACGGGCGACAAGACCTACTACGACCGCGCCATCGGCATCGCCGACACGTACGTACGGCTACAACGCGCCGACGGCTCGTACCCCATCAAGGTCGATTTCGCCACCGCAGAGCCGGTCAACGCCGCCTGCGCCATGCTGCATCCCGTGCTGCGTTACTTTCAGCGGCTGAAAGCCGACTACGGTGTCGGAACCTATGCCGACGCGCAGGCGCGGGGCGAGAGATGGATGCGCGACGTCGCGCTGCGCAGCTTCGACATGACCGGACAGTTCGAGGACGTGACGGTCATGGGGCTGCAACCCTACGAGAACCTGACCAACTGCACGGCGGCGCCTTATGCCGCCTACCTGCTCTCGAAGGGCTCGCACACGGACGAGGAGCTGGCCGACGCGATCGATCTGGCCCGTTTCAGCGAAGATCAGTTCACCTTCTGGGACACGCCGGTCACCGCCGACGGCATCAAGGAGAAGGCCACACCCTGCGTATACGAGCAGTACAAGTATCAGAAGCCCGTCGATGCCAGCGCCTGCAACGTCACGGGAGCGCTGCTGAGCCTCTACGAAGCCACCGGCGATGCGGTCTATCTGGCCAAAGGGAAGGCGCTCGTCGACAACATCACCGTCGTGCAGAACGTCGTCAACGGACAGATTCCCACCACATGGGATTTCCGCGGCACAAAGAGCGACCGCAACCGAACGTTCTGGATCAACTGCTCCTACGGTTCGGCCGTCACGCTGCTGCAACTGGCCGACCTGCTCGATTCGCACACCAGATAGCACCGGCCCAACCCGAACCCAAAAGACAATCTACGATAACCCTCGCCACGTTCACCCGCCAATGCCTGAAACGCACCGCACCTCCTTCGGGGCGTTGCCGTGTTCATCTCCGGACATCTCATGAAGCAAAATCTCAAACGTTTCTTCGGAATCTACCTGCGGCTGGCACTGCTGACGCTCATCGTCTGCACGTCGCTGCGCATCGTCCTGCTGTTCAACGAACAGACCACCGAGACCGGTTTCGGCCTCCTGCGCTGGATCGCCGTCTTCGGACTGGGCGCCGTGAACGACCTGTGCGCTCTGACGCTCGGCTGCCTCTTTCTGTGGATTTTTCTGCTGTCGCTCTCGAAATGGAAATACGGCCGGCCGGCCGGTTATCTTCTGCTCGGAGCGCTGACGGCAGCCTTCTGCTATGTCGCCTTCTGCAACACCATCTTCGACGAGTACGGCAGCGCCGCACCGCTCGTAGCTTCGATCGTGCTGGGCTACTGGGCCGGCAGCTTCGCCCTGCGGCTCTTCCTGCCGCGGCTCCGCCCCGTGTGGTCGCAGGCGTGGCTGAGCGTGCTGCTCACGGTCTATGTCGGCGCGATCCTCTTCAACGCCGTCAGCGAATACTTCTTCTGGAGCGAGTTCGGCGTGCGCTACAACTTCATCGCGGTCGACTATCTGGTCTACACCAACGAAGTGGTGGGCAACATCATGGAGTCCTACCCCATCCTTCCGCTGGCGACGCTGATCGTCGCGGTGACCGTCGCCGTCACCTGGCTGCTCTTCCGCCGCACGGTCCGCGACACCGAAGCGTTCAAGGAGGGAGGGTGGAAACCCGTCGCCTCGGCACTTTGTCTGGGCATGACGGGCATCGCCCTGTGGCTGCTCCCCTTCAACACCCGTTTTCAGACGAGCGACAACGTATACTTCAATGAATTGCAGGCCAACGGCCTCTACAAATTCTACGAAGCGTTCCGCAAGAACGAACTCGATTACCCGCAGTTCTACCGCACGCTGCCCGAAGCCGAGGCGGCAGCGATC
>USBO01000043.1 GCA_900552955.1 uncultured Alistipes sp. | reverse complement strand
CTCCGAAAGTCAAGAGCGCCGTCATCCGGCTGCGGCGCAACGGCGTGGCGCGGCTGGAGTGCGACGAGCGGCTGTTCGTGCGCGTGGTCAAGGCGTCGTTCGGCCAGCGCCGCAAGATGCTGCGCAACGCCCTGCGCGCCGCGTTCGGCGATTTCGGCGGTGCGGAGCATCCGTTCTTCTCGCAGCGCGCCGAGCAGTTGTCGGTGGCCGATTTCGTGGCGCTTACGCAGTGGGTGGAGGCACGGATCGCAAAGGATGAATAGGCATCGGTCAGCGACTCCGCACGTGGCACGGGCGCCGATGCCCGGTCGGGTCGATCCCGAATGACGCCCCTCCGGCCAAGCCGGAGGGGCGTCGTGCTGTACGGGTGCGCAACCCCGTCAATTCTCCGTTTCGCCCGCCACGGCGGTCACCAGCGCGTCGTGCGACAGGTATTTCACCGCGAGCCGCTGCACGTCGGCGGGGGTGACGGCGCGGATGCGGTGCAGGTTGTCGCCCACGGCGGCGTTGGGCTGACGGCAGAGGATGTTCTCGATGGTGACGTCGGCGATGCCGAACGGCCCGTCGAGGACGCGCATCATCTCGCCTGTCATCATGTTGCGCACCAGCGATAGCTCCTCCTCCGGGACCGGCTCGGTGCGCAGCCGTTCGATTTCGCGGTAAATCTCCGCGAGGGCCTGCTGCGTCGCATCGCGCGCCACCTGCGTGGCGACGGCCAGATAGCCGCCGTGTTCGAGGTTGACCATCGCGGCGACCACGCCGTAGGTGAAACCGTGCTCCTCGCGCAGGTTCTGCATCAGCCGCGAACCGAAATAACCGCCCAGCAACATCGCCACGACCTGCATCCCGACGTAATCGGGGTGGTTGCGGCCGAAGAGCAGCCGCCCGACGCGGATCGACGACTGCACGGCTCCCGGGTGCCGCACGGTGACGCGGGGCGTCGTGACGGCCGGCGGGAAGGCGTCGAAGGTGCGGTCGGTGCCGGCGGGGAGTTGTCCGGCCACGGCGGCCACGGCGTCGACGACGGCCTCGTCGGCCGCGCCGCTGCACACGACGAAGCAGTTGCGGGCGGTGTAGTGCCGCGCATAGAACCCGAGCAGGTCGTCGCGCGTGAGGGCGTCGTACGCCTCCTCGTCCGAGGAGACTCCGTAAGGGTGTTCTGCGCCGAAAAGCGCGCGGGCGAAGGCTTCGCGGGCTTCGGTTTCGACCTTCATGCGCTCGATGCGCAGCCGCTGCTTGCGCTTTTCGCGGTAGGTCGCCACCTCCTGTTCGGGAAAAAGCGGATGAAGAAGAATCTGCTCGGCCACGGCGAGCGTCTGTCGGAAGTATTTCGACAGCGAGCAGAAGCTGATGTAGACGTAGTCGCGGTCGACGTTGACATCGAAGTAGGAGCCGTGGAAATCGAGCCGTTCGGCGATCTGCTGCGCCGTCAGGTCGCGCGTCCCTTCGCTCAGCAGGTTGGCCGTCGACGTGGCGACGAACGCCTTGCGCTGCTGCGCCGAGCCGGCGCGGAAGACGAACGAGACACGCACGACCTCGAACTCCGCGGCCCGAAGCGTGTGGATGGTGACGCCGTTGGGAAGCGTGCGGCGCAGGGGTTCGGCCAGCGCGACGTCGGAGGGGGTGGTGAGTTGCGGTTGTTTCATCGTTTTGCGCGGTAGATCAGAGTGGAACGGCGTGCGGGGAGGAACGTGCGGCGTGCGAATCCGATCAGCTCGTCGGCGGCGACGGAGCGGTAAAGCTCCACCTCGCGGTTGACGAGTCCGAGGTCGCCGAGCATCTCGTAGTAGCCCAGATTCATCGCCTTGTTCATCACGTTGAGTTCGCCGAAGAGGGTGTTGGCCTCGAACTTGTTCTTCACCTTCCCGATTTCGTAGTCGCTCGCGGGGCGGGTTTGCAGCTCCTCGATTTCGCGGGCGAAGGCCGCTTCGGCCTCCTCGACCGTGCGGTCGGGCAGCAGGTGGCCCGTGAAGACGAAGAGCCCCGGGTCGACGTCGCCCGTGATGTAGGCGTTGACGCTCGAAAAGAGGCGGTCGCGCTTGACGAGCCGCTCGTAGAGCCGTGCCGAGTCGCCGCCCGCGAGGATGTCGGAGGCCATGTCGCCCAGGTAGAAGTCGCGCGAGCGGCGGTCGCCCATCGGGTAGGCGACGGTCACCGTTGTGGCCGGCACGTCGCGTTCGACTTCGAGCCGCCGCTCCTCGGTCTGCGCGGGTTCGGCAGGCAGCGGGTCGGGGGCCGAAGGCGTGTCGGCGATCGCGGCGAAATAGCGTTCGGCCAGTTCGACGAGCCGCTGCTCGTCGATGTCGGCCGAGATCGACAGGATGGCGTTCGAGGGGTGGTACCAGCGGCGGTAGAAGGCGCGCACCTCGTCGAGCGTCGCGCCGGCCACGTGGTCGGGCGTGAGTCCGATCGTCGCCCAGCGGTAGGGGTGGCGCGTGTAGGCAAGCCCGCGCAGCAGCATCCCCTGATCGCCGTAGGGCTGGTTGAGGTAGCGCTGCTTGAACTCCTCGATGACGACCCGCTTCTCGGTTTCGAGCGCCTCGGGCGAGATGTCGAGCCCCGTCATGCGGTCGGCCTCGAGCCAGAGGGCCGTCTCGACGTTGTCCTTGGGCAGGGTGATGTAGAAGTCGGTGTAGTCGTTGTTGGTGAAGGCGTTGTTGTCGCCGCAGGCCATCTGCACCGGCAGGTCGAAGTCGGGCACGTCGCGCGTGCCGCGGAACATGAGGTGCTCGAACAGGTGGGCGAAGCCCGTGCGTGCGGGGTCTTCGTTGCGCGCGCCGACCTTGTAGAGGAGGTTGACGGCCGCGAGTTTCGACTGGCGGTCGCGGTTGACGGCCACCGTCAGTCCGTTGGCAAGGGTATGTCGTTCGTAGGGAATCATCGTGCGGGATTTCGGACAAAGATAATGCAAAATCCCGCACCGCGCAACGCTTCGGCCGGTTTGCGGGCGAAGCCGTTCGGGCGCGAACGGCATGCGGCGGATCGGCCGGCACGAACGACGCGGGGATTCGGCCGGCCGAATCCCCGCGCAGCTGCGCCGCAGAGACGGTCTGCGTTCAGAGGCGTTCGTACTCGAACGTCTCTTCGTGGGTGTAGTAGGAGAATACGGCGCGATAGCCCTCCTTGGCTTGGAAGAATCGCGAGCCGCAGTAGTAGTTGCCGGGGTTGAGGCGGATCGAGCGGTTGCCGTAGGCCTCGACGTGCACCGTCTGGAGTTCCTCTTCGATCCCGTTTTCGTTGACGGAGATCGTGACGGTGATCGGTCGGGACATCCCGTTGCGGAAGAGGACGTTGTCGGGGAATTCGTCGTCTTTCGAGCAGGCGGCGAGCAGCAGCGCGATGCCGGCGAGCAGAGTGAAAAATTTGAGAGGTTTCATAAGCGTGCGGGTAACAGGTAAAAATGATTTGCAATATTATGTTTCAGGGGTAGGTCGTCTCATCCGATACCTCGTAACGGATCGTTTGAGCCAGTTGGAATGTTTTGTAGATAATCGATTCAGGAGCCCCGTTGTGCGGTGTGACTTTGATTGTAAATCGGACATAGTAAGTGAGATTATCGGGAAGCTGGTGATTATTGAAAGTCGTCCCTTCAATATAGGTGTATATATGGGCTGGGATGTGGATGAAATTCCGTTCTCCGAATGTATGGTCGTATCCGGTTGCGACGATATCCTGTCTTTCGATGGTTACGTCGGCTATCTTTTGCAATTCGGGATTGATGATTAAATATTGCGAATAGTCTTGAATATCATAATCGAGTTCTCCGTCGATAATTGTCAGCATCTGATCCGGGTCGAACGGTTCATCGGGTTCGTTATAGATTCTCGATCGGTCGACTAACGCGATCGTCGGCTGGTGGGATATGTTGCATACGCCCAACGGTTTGTTGTATAGGGGAATGATTCCGACCGCGCTCGCCGAAATCGAAGTTCCGGGGATCCACATGGAAGCTGGAGACGACGGGAACGATCCGAACTCGGTCAGAGCTCCCTTTGCCGTAGAGCGCACTTCGAGTTTCAAAGAGATCGGGGTGGGTGCTGTCGTCGAGATGCCGCCGATGATCGCACTGAGGAAAGAGAACGGTTTTTTCAGAATATCTCCGATACTCGATTTGGCGGCTTCGGTAATGCTCGATACGATTCCTTCGTAGAACTTTCGAGGGAGATCCAAGCTGTTTTTATTCGATGCAGAATCATCCCGAAGACCCTCGGCCACGGTTTTATCGACATTCGTCAAAATCAATCGCGATCCGATCTTGCTTAGATCGGTTGTCGGGAAGGGATTTCGGCCGGTGGCTGAGGATGTGCCGATCGTACCGACGATATCTCCGACGGAGCGGGTTTCCATCTCGATTCCCGCAACATTGACATAATTCAGCCACCAGCATAATTGAACATCCCGATGATCCATGCTGAGCAGGGCGGGATCGTAGGCCAGTTCGTATTGCATCATGTACCATTTGTTGGCGGCCATTGGTGCCGAACCGTTTTTTGGCTTGGGCTGCAGCTGGTTGAATTCGGTCGGGTAGGAGTCGGGATGGATGAACTCCCTGCCGCAGAATCGTAACAGGGAGATATTCTTGCGGGAGGATGCGATCGATATGCCGTCCTGCAATTGAGACGAAGTCGTGACGAATTGAGTCGTCAGATAGATGTATACGCGCATGATTCCCCGATATTTGTTATAAAGTACGAAATAGGGGTTGACGAGGGCACTGGGTGCGTTCGGATCGAATGTGCTGTACAGAAGCTCCCAACCGTCGAATGCTTTGTGGTCGTTGACGATTTCCCAGTCATAGGTTCCGACTAAACTGCCTTGCCCGACCCATGGCGTCGGTATGCGGCTTTGTCCCTGCGGTGTAGGCATCCAGTCGACGTTCTCCCAGTCGAAATTAAAGTGTGGGTACAGCGCGGGTAAGTAACGGATAACTTGCGGTGTCGCTTTCGCATTCGATCGGGTCGTCCATATGGTAGCAATTTGTGCAGACGAGTGCGGCTGCGAAATAGAACAGAATTCTCACAAGGAATTCCGGTTTGAAGAGTGCGAGAGGCTTCATAATGAGAAATCGATTAGAGTATGGAAGTTCCGAAAAGCAATATACGTTGAATTTCCCGAAATTGCAAACATAATAACCTATTAAAGTCGCGATAATCGTATTTTCTTATAGCGCAAAGGTTTGTGCGGCTCTGTCCGGCCCTCGACGGCGGGATGCGCAACGGCGATTCGGGGCGAAAACGACTTCGAAAACTGTGAAACGAATAACACTCCGGCTGTTAAAAAACTAACGCTGAAAATGCTGGGTACTCTTGGCGGAATTTTATACCTTTGCATCGGTCTCGCATCGTTGTGTGCGTGTAAAAATCTGAAAACTAATAATTTTCAAGTCTATCAATATGGCAGAGAAAAAATTCATCACGTGTGATGGCAATTACGCTGCGGCGCACATCGCCTACCTCTTCTCGGAGGTTGCGGCCATCTATCCCATCACACCGTCGTCGACCATGGCCGAACTGGTCGACGAGTGGGCGGCTCAGGGCCGCAAAAACATCTTCGGCGAGACGGTCAAGGTCGTCGAGATGCAGTCGGAGGCGGGCGCTGCGGGCGCCGTGCACGGTTCGTTGCAGAGCGGCGCGCTGACCTCGACGTTCACCGCGTCGCAGGGTCTGCTGCTGATGATTCCCAATATGTACAAGATCGCGGGCGAGCTGCTGCCGGGCGTGTTCCACGTTTCGGCGCGTGCGCTGGCCGCGCAGTCGCTGTCGATCTTCGGTGACCATCAGGACGTGATGGCCGCGCGCCAGACCGGTTTCGCGATGCTGGCCACCTCGTCGGTGCAGGAGGTGATGGATCTGGCGGGCGTGGCGCACATCGTGTCGCTCAAGTCGCGCGTGCCGTTCCTGCATTTCTTCGACGGATTCCGCACCTCGCACGAGATTCAGAAGATCGAGCTCATCGACGAGGCGCGCCTCACGGCGATGCTCGACCGCGATGCGCTCAAGGAGTTCCGCGCCCGTGCGCTCAATCCCGAGCACCCCGTCACGCGCGGTACGGCGCAGAATCCCGACATCTATTTCCAGACGCGCGAGGCTTCGAACAAGTTCTACGACGCCGTGCCCGACATGGTGGCCGAGGCGATGCGCGAGATTTCGGAGATCACGGGCCGCGAATACAAACCTTTCGTCTACTACGGTGCGGAGGATGCCGAGAACATCGTCGTGGCGATGGGTTCGGTGACCGAGACGCTCAAGGAGACGGTCGACTACCTGAACGCCCGCGGCGAGAAGGTGGGCGTGGTGACCGTACACCTCTACCGTCCCTTCTCGGTGAAGTACCTCGGTGCCGTGCTGCCCGAGACCGTGAAGCGCATCTGCGTGCTGGATCGCACGAAGGAGCCGGGTGCCAACGGCGATCCGCTCTATCTGGACGTGGTGGAGGCTTTCGCCGCGTGCAACGAGATTCCCGCCGAGCGCAAGCCGCTCATCATCGGCGGCCGCTACGGCCTCTCGTCGAAGGACACCACGCCGGCGCAAATGCTGGCCGTATTCGAGAATCTGAAGGCCGCCCAGCCGCGGAATCAGTTCACGGTGGGCATCGTCGACGACGTGACGATGCGTTCGCTGCCCGTGGGCGAGGAGATTTCGATGGCCAAGGCCGGTACGTTCGAGGCGTTGTTCTTCGGTCTGGGCGCCGACGGCACGGTGGGCGCCAACAAGAACTCGATCAAAATCATCGGCGGCACGACCGACAAATATTGTCAGGCCTACTTCTCCTACGACTCGAAAAAGTCGGGCGGTTACACCTCGTCACACCTCCGGTTCGGCGATCTGCCCATCACGTCGCCCTATCTGGTCACGACGCCCGACTTCGTGGCGTGCCACGTGCCCTCGTACGTCGACAAGTACGACGTGCTCAAGGGACTCAAGCAGGGCGGTTCGTTCCTGCTCAACTCGGTGCACGACGCTGCGACGACCTGCCGCACGCTGCCCGACCACATGAAAGTCTATCTGGCCAAGAACCGGATCAATTTCTATATCATCAACGCCACGAAGATCGCCGCCGAACTGGGGCTGGGTTCGCGTACGAACACCATCATGCAGTCGGCATTCTTCCGCATCGCCGACGTGATTCCCTTCGACAAGGCCGTCGAGGAGATGAAGAAGGCCATCGCAAAGACCTACGGCAAGAAGGGCGAGGATATCGTCAACATGAACTATGCGGCCGTCGATGCCGGCGGCAAGCTGGTCGAGAAGGTGGAGGTGCCCGCCGAGTGGGCTGAGATCGAGGTGAAGGAGACGTCGCACGACGTGGACGAGAGACGTCCCGCTTTCGTGCGCGACATCGTCGATCCGATCAACGCCCTCAAGGGCGATCTGCTGCCCGTCTCGGCCTTCAACGGCCGTGAGGACGGCACGTGGGACAACGGCACGGCGGCGTGGGAGAAGCGCGGCATCGCCGTGAACGTCCCCGAGTGGCAGATCGAGAACTGCATCCAGTGCAACCAGTGCGCCTATGTCTGCCCGCACGCCGTGATCCGGCCGTTCCTCGCCACCGAGGAGGAGGCTGCCGCATCGGGCACGGCATGGAAGCAGGGCTTGGGCGAGACGAAGGAGTACAAGTTCCGCATTCAGGTTTCGCCGCTCGACTGCACGGGTTGCAACAACTGCGTCGACGTCTGCCCCGCCAAGCAGAAGGCGCTGGTGATGAAACCTCTCGAAACGCAGCTCGGCGAGCAGCGGAACTGGGAGTACTGCAACGAGAAGGTGGGTTACAAGGGCGATGCGGTCGACAAGACCAAGTCGGTCAAGAACCTCCAGTTCACGCAGCCGCTCTTCGAGTTCTCGGGTGCCTGCGCCGGTTGCGGCGAGACGCCCTACATCAAGGCCATCACGCAGCTCTTCGGCGACAAGATGATGGTGGCCAACGCCACGGGCTGTACGTCGATCTACTCGGGTTCGGCCCCCTCGACCCCTTACTGCACCAATGCGCAGGGACAGGGTCCGGCCTGGGCCAACTCGCTCTTCGAGGACAATGCCGAGTTCGGTCTGGGCATGCACGTGGGCGTGGAGAAGCAGCGCGACAAGATCCAGCACCTCATGGAGCGTGCGATCGCCGAATGCCCGCAGTGCTCCGACGCGTTGAAGGGCACGATGCAGGAGTGGATCGCCGCGCGCGGCTCGTCGTCGCGTTCGGCCGAGGTGTCGGCCCGTCTGGTGCCGATGATGGAGGCTTGCGGCTGCGACACTTGCAAGGAGATTCTTGCGATGAAAGACCTGCTGGTCAAGAAGTCGCAGTGGATCATCGGCGGCGACGGCTGGGGCTACGATATCGGTTACGGCGGCGTGGATCACGTGCTGGCGTCGGGCATGGACGTCAACATCCTGATCGTCGACACGGAGGTCTACTCCAATACGGGCGGTCAGTCGTCGAAGTCGACGCCGGTGGGCGCCGTGGCGAAGTTCGCGTCGAGCGGCAAGCGCATCCGCAAGAAGGACATCGGTGCGATGGCCATGACCTACGGCTACGTCTATGTGGCGCAGGTGTCGATCGGCGCCTCGCAGATGCAGCTCTTCAACGTGCTCAAGGAGGCCGAGGCCTATCCCGGCCCGTCGCTCGTGATCGCCTATGCACCGTGTATCAATCACGGCATCAAGGGCGGCATGACGCGCACGCAGACCGTCGGCAAGGAGGCTGTGGCCTGCGGCTACTGGCACCTGTGGCACTACAATCCCGAGCTGGCCGAGCAGGGCAAGAACCCCTTCGTGCTCGATTCGAAGGAGCCCGACTGGTCGAAGTTCCGCGAGTTCCTGATGAAGGAGGTGCGCTACACCTCGCTGCTGAAGACCTTCCCCGCGGAGGCCGAGGAGTTGTTCGGCGCTGCCGAGGAGAATGCCAAGTGGCGTTACGCTGGATATCAGCGGCTCTCGAAGATGGAATATTAGTCCCGTGTGACGAATTTGCCGGAAGGATGCAGGATTTGCCTTCTTCCGGCATTTTTATTGAAACGACGATCGGGAACCGATCGAATTCTATAACAGTTGGAAAGATGAAACGAATTTTAGTTGCGGCTGCCGCATTGTCGGTGCTGGCGGCCTGCGGGGATTCGAAGATGAATCTGCCGCTCGAAGGTACGCAGTGGAAACTCACGGAGATGGACGGCAAGGCCGATCCGGCGTTCGATGCCGAAGAGGATACGTTCAACTTCACGCTCGATCCCACGCGTATGATGGTCTACGGCGTGGGTGCCTGCAATCGTCTGTTCGGCTCTTACGAACGCGAAGGCAAGGATGAACTCGATATCGACCAGTTGGCCAGCACGATGATGGCATGTCCGAACATGGATCTCGAGAGCCGCTTTGCCAAGCTGCTCGAGGAGGCCGACAAATTCCGCATCGACGGCGACGTGCTGACACTCTTCGACGACGGGCGCAAAGTGCTCGTGTTCAAGGGTGCGAAGGCTCAGTTGCAGCCTGCTGCCGACGAGAGCTCCCCTGCGACCGGGCCCGCAGCGGCTCCGGCGGCGGAATAACCGGACGACACGGTGTGAAAAAGGCGATCCTGCATGCAGGATCGCCTTTTTCGCGTCGACCGAACCTCCTATCCGAAGAGTTCGTTGAGCACCTTGGCCAGACGATAGCCTGCGCGCTGAATCTGGCGCTCGGTCATCTCGTGCGTGCGGTTGACGAAGGCTTTCGTTTCGTTCTTGTCGAGCTGCTGGCCCGGGCCGATCAGTTCGTAGATGTGACGGCTGTTGCGGGCGTTCTCGTGGAACCAGTCGCGCGGCGTGCCGGCGGTCATGGCTGCGATCTCCTTGCGGGTGCAGCGATCCAACTGATGGGCGAATTCGAGGTAGCCCCAGCGGTGCGAGCGGGCGAGGATTCCTTCGTCCCACACGCTGTGGTAGCTGCACTTCTCGCCGTTGAGCGTGACGTTGTAGCCCTTATGACCGGCATATTTCACATGGCCCGGGCAGTGCAGGTCGCCCACGAAGTGGATGATGCAGCGCAGGCTCATGACCACCGTCGAGTCGTCCTGCTGCTTGTAGTCCTGCAACTTGGCGATGGCGTCTTCGAGTGCGAAGACCACGTCGCCTTTGGGGCCCGGGGTGTATTGGAGTTTGTCGTCCACCGGGGCCGTGTGCCAGACGCTGGTGTGTGCGTAACCGGGTTCGGCGCGCCATTCGTCCATCCATGTGGAGTAGTAGACGATCGAGTGGCCGAGGTACTTTTCGACGGTTTTCTTCGCTTTGGGCGTGAGATGGCACTCGGCGATGTAGGCGATGGCGTCGTGGCCCATGCGGCCCCAGCCGAAGGCGTTGTTCGAGAGCAGCACGAGGGCGGCGCCGACGAGAAGCAGACTTTTTTTCATGAAATCAAAGAGTTTGTGGTTAGTAGTCCATTGTCTCAACAAAAGTAGGAAAAGAGCGGCGAAAATCAAAACTTTCGTGATTTTTTGTTGCCGCCTCTCCCTTTGCGCCGGTCAAAACGAAAGGGATCGGAAGCTTCCGATCCCTTCGGTAAGGCGTGCATCGCCACTCAGCGGATGGCGCAGTTGCAGGCGCGGCAGACGAACCACGGATTCTGCAGGTCGCGCTTGTTGTAGCGGAACGGGGCGCCGTCGGGGAGCGCTTCGAGCCGCCCGCCCGCTTCGGAGAGGATGAGTTCGCCGGCGGCCGTGTCCCATTCGTAGGTGTGGGTCGTGCGGACGTAGTAGTCGACGCGTCCCTCGGCCAGCAGGCAGAATTTGTAGGAGCTGCCCTGTTCGATCACCTCGGCGTCGGGGAAGCTGCTGCGCAGACGGTCGATATGGGCGTAGGTCTCGGGGGTGTTGTGCGAGCGGGAGATGGCGATGACGGGGTGCGTGCGCATTCCGGCGACCAGCGGCAGGCGGCGGGCGCCTTCGCGGATTTGTTCGAAGGTGTAGGCTGCGTCGGAGCGGGGGGCGATGCCCTCGCGCACGAAGGAGCCTGCGCCGCGGTCGGCGAAGTAGATGCGCTGCAGGTAGGGCACGTAGATCACGGCCGCCGCACAGACGTTGTTCTCCATGAGGGCGATGTTGACGGTGAACTCGTTGTTGCCGTTGATGAATTCGCGCGTGCCGTCGAGCGGGTCGACCAGCCAGAAGAGCTCCCAGTTGCAGCGCTCCTCGTAGTGCATTTCGCGTCCGTCCTCGCTCAGAATCGGGATGCGCGTCTGTCCCAGCGTGCGTTTGATGGCTTCGTGGGCCGCGCGGTCGGCGGCCGTCACGGAACGGAAGTCGCCGTCGTAGTTCGAAAGGTCGTAGTCGTCGCGGTGGTCGTAGATCTGCATGACGGCGGCTCCGGCGCGCACCGCGGCGTTGAAGGTATTGGGCAGTAGAAAGCGTTTGATCTCTTCGCTTAGCATGGTTTCGGTCGTGTTGATGCTCATTGGTCTGCTAAAGATAACAATATTTTCGATATTGCGTATACATAAAACGTCAAAACATGCCGGTTATTGCCTCTCCGCAGATCGGGGAGGCCCCGAACCGGCCGCCGTGGGGGGCGTATGGTGCGGTTAGCCTCCTAAAAATATGCCAAAACAGACCGCTGACGGCGATAAATTTCCGATATGCGTCCGTAAAAATAGGGAGATGGGAATTGGATATTCCGAAATATTGCGTATATTTGCGGACTGAAATTTATGTTTGAAAACATAATTGACGCAAATGTACGTAATAGTAGAGATTGCAGGTCAGCAGTTTAAGGCTGAAAAAGGTCGGAAGCTCTATGTTCACCGTCTTTCGGGCGAGGTAGACTCGTCGGTGAGCTTCGACAAAATCCTGCTTGCAGACAACGACGGTCAGGTCAAAGTGGGCGCACCTGTAGTAGAAGGCGCCTCGGTGAAGTGCAAGATTCTGAAGCATCTGAAGGACGACAAAGTCCTCGTCTTCAAGAAGAAGCGCAGAACGGGTTATCAGAAGCAGAACGGTCACCGTCAGTGTTTGACCCAGGTTCTGGTTGAAGAAATTGTCGCATAACCTTAAAAATTAGAGAAACATGGCACACAAAAAAGGTGTAGGTAGTTCGAAGAACGGCCGTGAGTCGGAGAGCAAACGACTCGGAGTGAAGCTTTTCGGTGGTCAGTTCGCTAAGGCAGGCAACATCATCGTTCGCCAGCGGGGTACGGTGCACAACCCGGGTGAAAACGTGGGTATCGGCAAGGACCACACCCTCTTTGCGCTCGTCGACGGAACGGTTTCGTTCTGCAAGAAGCGCGAAGGCAAATCCTATGTGAGCGTGACGCCTCTGGCCGAATAAGCCGGAAGCAGACGATACGGAATCCGGTCTCCCGAAAGGGCGGCCGGATTTTTCGTTGCGTGCTGTCGGGAGGGGGAGCTGTCGCTGCGGAGGTCGTGGCGGCGGAGTCGGGAATCCGTCGCACGACGCGGGCAGGTCAGTCGTTGCCGTGCTCCACGTCGCAGCCGGCACAATTGCCCGAGCAGAGGTCCGACGTGTCGGTGCAGTCGACCCTCTGCATCTCCTCGCGCGACTCCTGCACGGCGCACTTGATGCCGCGGCGGCGCATCTCTTTGTTGGTCGAGATCTCCGAATCGATCGGATGGCCTTTGATCATAAGCGTGAGCGACATGCCCGCGACGAAGAGTGCGACGGCGCCGACGGCGCACAGAATGACGATGATCCAGTTCGGCATAACGATTTAAATCTTAAAAGATTCCCGATTCCGATCTGAAGCGGTGCTTCATAACGGAAAAAGGAGCGGAAAATTTGTGCTTTCCGCAACAAATTTATACATTTGTCTGCAAAATGCAAAACCCGCGCCCCGATTGCCGGTGACGGCCGCTTGCGGCACGATCCCTGCGGACAAGAGCCGGATGCCGGCGAAGACCTGTGCCGGAATGCGCAAAGAGCAGAGCAGATATGAAAATCGTCATAGCAGGAGCCGGAGAGATGGGCAGCCACCTGGCAACGATGCTGAGCGGCAACGGCCACGACATCACGGTCATCGACCGCGATGCCAAGGCGCTCGAGGAGGTAGGGACGCTGGCCGACATCATCACCGTCGAGGGCGACTCGACGACGTTCGAGGCGCTGCGCAAGGCGTCGACGCGCAAGTGCGACCTCTTCATCGCGGTGAACCACACCGAGAACGACAACATCGTGGCGGCGGTGCTCGCCAAACAGCTCGGTGCGCGCAAGACCATCGCCCGTATCGACAACAACGAGTATCTCGAACCCAACAACAAGGAGATTTTCATCGAGATGGGGATCGACTACCTCTTCTACCCCGAGAAGGTCGCGGCGGCGGAGGTGGTCAACCTGCTGGGCCACACCTCGACGACCGAATACGTCGATTTCTCGGGCGGGCGGCTCTCGCTGTCGGTCTTCAAGCTGGAGCCCACGTCGCCGCTCATCGGCGAGGAGCTG
>USBO01000042.1 GCA_900552955.1 uncultured Alistipes sp. | reverse complement strand
GGCAATAATCGCGGTATTCGAGAATATCCATCGTCGCAAGTTTTTACATATCGGCGAAGATACCCTTTTTTTGGCACAACTGTTGCGATTTCGAACACCGTAACGTAAAAATTTCAATCGATATGAAAAAAGTCCTACTCTATCTGCCGGCATTGCTGATCCTTGCAGCCGGATTCGGCTGCTCCAAGCAGCGGCAGTGGAACAACGAGCAGCGCAAGGAGATGCGCGAAACGCTGCGCGACTACCGTCGGATGGCCTATCTCAACGATCTGACCGATGCGGAGTTCGTTCTCTTCACGGACGACGTGGCCAACACGCTCGAAGGCGACTACCCCGTCTACACCACCTTCGTGACGATGCCCGGCGTGGAAGATACCGTACAACTGGTGATCGTCGAGACGGTCGTGGAGGAGCTGCGCACCGACGCCCGCAACATGCGTCACATCTTCCCCTACGATCAGCTCGTCGCCCAGAAGATGCTGCCGGCAGGATTGAGCCACGACCAGCAGCGCGCCTACTACAACTGTCTGTCCGGCAAGGTCAACAACACCTTCGCCACGCTGGATCAGTTCGTCAATGCCGTGATGGCCGATACACCCCGTACCCCGGGGGCGCCTCCAGACGGGCGGCCCGGCGCTGCTATTACGCTCCGGCTTCGAGGAACTCGCGCTCCACCACGACGCGGACGGCGCGCCGCTGCATCGTGAATTCGAGCGGCGTGTGGCCCAGCAGCTCGCCGTCGATCTCCACCTCGATCTCGGGCGAGGATTCGATGCGGATCGTGCCGCCCCGCTCGCGCAGGATGTGGCGGATCTCGTAGATCCGGCCGTTGAAGAGCTTGTGGAAGCGGAAGATGATATGCCAGAAGTGGATGGGGCGCACCAGTGAGATGTCGAACATGCCGTCGTCGGCCACGGCGTCGGGCAGTTGCCGGATGCCGCCGCCGTTGTACTGCCCCACGCCGAGCGCGATGCTGAGCAGCAGGTCGTTGTAGACCCGTTTGCCGTCGACCCACACCTTCGTGCCGGTGGGTTTGTAGCGGAAGAAGGAGCGGATGACCGACCACGTGTAGAGCCAGCGGCCACGGCGGCCCTTCTTCTTGAGGTGGGTGAAACACCGCACGACTTGCGCCTCGAAGCCCGCGCCCGCCACGTTGACCATGTAGCGGCTCTGGCGGTATTTCGACTCCTCGTACGACACCACGCCCACGTCCTGCAGGAACGAATGCTCCTCGCGGATGGCGCGGATCGCCTCGGCATAGTTCTGCGGGATGCCGAACATACGGATCCAGTCGTTGCCCGAACCCACGGCGATCACCGCCAGCAGCACCTCCGACGGAGGCACCACCTGCTGGATGAAGAGCCCGTTGACCACCTCGTGCAGCGTGCCGTCGCCGCCGATGGCGATGATGCGGCGGTAACCGCGCCGCACGGCGTCGACCGTCAGCTCGACGGCATGGAACTTATGCTCGCAGAAGACCGCTTCGCAATGGATCCGCTGCTCGCGCAGCAGTTTCGAGATACGGGGAAAGTCGTCCAGCCCGCGGCCGTTGCCGGCCACGGGGTTGACGATGGCGAACCACTGGTGTTCCTCGACGTGCGGCGACGAAGCGACCACGGCTACCGGACGGGGACGTGCTTCAGCGTGTGAAGCAGGAATTCGTAGAACTTGGCCACCGATGCGATCCCGACCCGCTCGTCGGGCGAGTGGGGATAGCAGATCGTGGGGCCGAACGAAATCATGTCGAGCTGCGGATAGGTGCCGCCGATCACACCGCACTCCAGACCGGCGTGAATCGCCGTGACGGCGGGTTTGCGGCCGTAGAGCGCCTCGTAGGAGGCGGTCATCGCCTTGAGAATCGGCGAGTTCATGTCGGGATTCCAGCCGTCGTAGCTGCCCGTGAGCTCCACCTCGGCACCCGCCAGTTCGAACAGCGCGGCGATCGCATCGCCCAGCGCATCCTTCTCCGAATTGACCGAGCTGCGCAGCAGGCATTGCAACTGCACGCTGCGGCCGTCCGAGACGACGCGCGCCAGATTGGTCGAGGTCTGCACCAGCCCGGGCATCGCCAGCGACATGCGCTGCAACCCGTCGGGACAGGCTGCCACGGCGCGGATCAGCCGCTCCTGCACCTCCTGCGGAATCATCTCCGAGGGGCGGTCGCACGCCTGCGCCGCGATGGCGATCTCCTCCTCGACGCCGGCGAACTCGGCCTGCGCGAGCGCCTCGAAGGCACGCACCTCCTCGCAGAATGCCCCGAACTCTCCGGCACGCACCAGCACCGCGGCCGTCGCCTCGCGCGGGATGGCGTTGCGCAGCCCGCCGCCGTCGACCGCGCAGAGCAGCAGCTCGTGCGCCGCCGTCCAGCGGCGCAGCAGGCGGAACAGGAGTTTGTTGGCATTGGCGCGCTGGGCGATGATCTGGATGCCCGAGTGCCCGCCCTTGAGCCCTTTGACCGTGACCGTCGCGGCCGCAAAGCCCTGCGCGGGCGTCGGCACGGGTGCATAAGGGAATGTCATATTCGCATCCAGACCGCCGGCGCAGCCCACGTAGAGCTCGCCCTCGGTCTCCGAGTCGAGATTGAGCAGGATGTCGCCCTCGAGCAGCCCCCTCTTCAGTCCGAACGCTCCGACCATGCCGGTCTCCTCGGTGGCGGTGAAGAGCGCTTCCAGCGGGCCGTGCTCCAGCGTGTCATCCTCGAGCACGGCAAGAATCGCCGCCGCGCCGATGCCGTTGTCGGCTCCGAGCGTCGTGCCGTCGGCCGTCACCCACTCGCCGTCGACGTAGGCGCGGATCGGGTCGGTCAGGAAATCGAACGTCGTGTCGTTGTTCTTCTGCGGCACCATGTCGAGGTGCGCCTGAAGGATCACGCCCATGCGATCCTCCATCCCCTTCGAGGCGGGTTTGCGCACGTAGACGTTGTGCGCCTCGTCCTCGCGGCACTCCAGCCCCAGCGAACGGGCCACATCCAGCACGTAACGGCGGATCTCCTCCTCGTGGAACGACGGACGCGGAATCTGCGTCATGGCCGCGAAGTGTTTCCACACCAGCGCGGGTTTCAAAGCGGTCAAATCGGTATTCATCATCGGATATGTTAGGATTTACGTTCTGTCCGGTCGGACGGGCGCTCCCCCTCGCCACTGCGGTCGAAGGCGTCGACGATCTGCCGGACGAGTTCGTGCCGCACGATGTCGCGGCGGTCGAACGCGACCATGCCGATCCCCGTCACATCGCGCAGAATCTCCATCGCCCGCGTGAGGCCGCTGTCTCCCTTGCGCGGCAGGTCGATCTGCGTCACGTCGCCCGTGACGATGAACTTGGCGTTGCGCCCCATGCGCGTGAGGAACATCTTGATCTGAGGCAGCGTGGTGTTCTGCGCCTCGTCCAGAATGACGAAGGCGTTGTCGAGCGTCCGGCCGCGCATGTAAGCCAGCGGCGCGATCTGAATCGTCCCCTCCTCCATGTATTTCTGCAACTTGGCCGGCGGAATCATGTCGTTGAGCGCGTCGTAGAGCGGTTGCAGGTAGGGGTCGAGCTTCTCCTTCATGTCGCCGGGCAGGAATCCCAGCTTCTCGCCCGCCTCGACGGCCGGCCGCGTGAGGATCACCCGCCGCACCGTCTTCTCGCGCAGCGCCCGCACGGCCAGCGCAATGGCCGTGTAGGTCTTGCCCGAACCGGCCGGCCCCACGGCGAAGAGCAGATCGCACCCGGCGAAGAGCTGCACCAAACGCTGCTGGTTGGGCGTGCGCGCACGCACCGTCGTGCCGTTGTTGCCGTAGACGATCACGTCACGGTCGGCCGGCGCCTCGTCGGCCGCAAGGCCCGAGGCGGCGAACGCCTGCGCCACCACCTCGCGCGAGATGTGTCCGTATTTAAGGTAATAGTCGATCAATCCCTGCATGCGGCGTTCGAAACGTTCGGCCGCGCTTCGGGCGCCCAGCACCTTGAGCGACGATCCGCGCGCCACGATCCGCAGCGCCGGATGCAGCGCCCGAATCTGTTCGAGGTAGACGTCCTGTGCGCCGTACAGCTCGCGCGGGTCGACGCCGTCGACGACAATCTCCTTGCTGATCTCCTCCCCCATCGTCAGAAAGCATAGCCTACGCTGAGCAGCAGCCGGTAGGACTTGATACGGGGATAGATCCCCTCGAAATGGTTGTCGGTCTTGTTGAAGGCGCCGTTCAGACGGCAGTCGAGCACCAGATGGTTCAACCGCACGGCGGCACCGGCCATGTAGGTGAGCGTCGGAGTGGAATTGCCGAATTCACGCCGCTCGCCCGCCACGCGGTAATAGCTGTTGTCCGAGAGCGCGAAGGCCGGCCCCACGAAGAGCGTCAGCGGCTTGAAGAGGCGCAGCGTGAAGAGCACGGGCAGTTGGACGTTGGTCATGCGGATCTTCTCGCCGTTGACCTTCATCGAATTGTGCATGTACATCAGCTCGGGCTGCACGCCGACGGCGCCGAACGACAACGGCACCGCGACGGCCGCGTGGAATCCGAGGCGGGTCGAGAGGCTCAGCCCCTCGGCCGAAGCGGAGAAGTCGGCCACCGTGAGACCGGCCCGCGCCTGCAAGCCCAGCCGCGGCCCGATGGCAGCGGCCGAGAGCGTGGTCAGCAGCAGGACGATCGTCGTCAGAAATCGTTTGTTCATCATCGTCGTCAGGATAAAAATGATGCCGAAGATACGATCCGGCCGGACACGAGAGCAAATTTCATTTGCGTTTTGTCGAGACGGAGCATCTAAGACGAAGTCAAAGGTACGAAAAGTCGGGCGCAGTTGCAAACTTCGGCCCGATTAAATGCTCATTTTCGCGGCGACGTCTCCCCGGCCGTCCGACGCCGCCGAGCGATGCCGGCAGCCCCATGCGGCGGAACGCAACCCGCCGAAGCGCGTGCAGAGACCCGGCGGCATCCTCCGTAATCGGAGGGATTTTCCGCAAAACCGCTCGAAAAATCGGCCGAAACTTTCATAGCTCATCGAATTATCGTACCTTTGCCGTCCGGAAAACCGCACGCGGCGACCGTCGGGCGCAGAGCCCGCCCGCCGCGCAACCTTTTTTGAAGAGAGATTATGAGTTTGGTAGCGATCGTCGGCCGCCCCAACGTGGGCAAAAGCACACTTTTCAACCGTCTGGTGGGACAACGTCAGGCCATCGTGGACGCCACGGCCGGCACCACGCGCGACCGCCATTACGGCAAAACCGACTGGAACGGCAAGGAGTTCTCGGTCATCGACACGGGCGGTTACACGGTCAACTCGGACGATATCTTCGAGGATGACATCCGCCGGCAGGTGATGCTGGCCATCGACGAGGCGGATGTGATCCTCTTTCTGGTGGAGGTGACCACCGGCATCACCGACCTCGACACGCTGATGGCCGACATCCTGCGCCGCACGACGAAGAAGGTGATTCTGGTCTGCAACAAGGTCGACAACTACGATCAGATCTACTCCTCGCACGAGTTCTACAAACTCGGACTGGGCGATCCCTACTGCATCTCGTCGATGTCGGGAAGCGGCACGGGCGACCTGATGGACGCCATCCTCGAGGCGCTGCCCGCCGAGACTGCGGCCCAGTATGAGGCCGATCTGCGGCGCATGGCCATCGTCGGCCGCCCCAACGTGGGCAAGTCGTCGCTGACCAACGCCCTGCTGGGCGTCGAGCGCAACATCGTGACCCCCGTGGCCGGCACCACGCGCGACTCGATCCACACGCGCTACAATAAATTCGGCATGGACTTCTATCTGGTCGACACGGCCGGTATGCGCAAGAAGGGCAAGGTGACCGAAGACCTCGAATTCTACTCCGTCATGCGCTCGATCCGCGCCATCGAGAACTCCGACGTCTGCATCCTGATGCTCGACGCCGAGCAGGGGCTCGAATCGCAGGATCTGAACATCCACAACCTCATCGTGCGCAACCGCAAGGGGTGCGTGATCGTGGTCAACAAGTGGGACCTGATCGAGAAGGGCAACAACACGATGAAGGAGTGGCGCGAATTCCTGATGAAGAAACTGGCGCCGTTCAACGACATCCCGATCATCTTCACCTCGGTGCTCAACAAGCAGCGCATTCTGGAGGTGTTGCAGACGGCTGTGCGCGTCTTCCAGTCGCGCAAACGCCGCATCCCCACCTCGGAGTTCAACGACTACATCCTGCCCGTGATCGAGCAGACGCCGCCGCCCTCGACCAAAGGCAAGTACATCCGTATCAAATACGCCATGCAACTGCCCACGCCCACGCCGCAGTTCGCCTTCTTCGTCAATCTGCCGCAGTACATCAAAGAGCCCTACCGCCGCTTCCTGGAGAACAAGATCCGCGAACAGTGGGATTTCTCGGGCGTGCCGATGCAGTTGTACTTCAGAGCCAAGTAGCCGACCCTCCCGTCCGTCTCCCGCCCGACGGCCATTTGACAACGGCACGGAGGCGTGTGCCCTGCAACGACCCACACCCGTTCCTGCGGGCGGGTCGTTGCAGGGCTGTGCGTTTGGATTTTCGCGCAAAATATCCTATCTTGCTCCCCGAAAGGTTAGTCGGGGCGCCAGCCCGTGAAACATACGATGAAACGAACGGTTCGCACGCTGTCCGAGCGACGGAGGCGGAACGGGAAGATAGTATCTCAACTCTAAAAATGAAAAGCGTATGAAAAAACTGTTGCTGCTGTGGGTGTGTGCACTCAGCGTGTGCCTGACGGGATGTTCCGACGACGACACTCCCGAACGAGTTCCCGATCCCGAACTGACGCTGACGCCCGACGCCCCGATCGTCTTCGCAGCCGGAGGCGGCGACACGGAGATCGCCGTCACGACCAACATGGAGGCATGGAAGGCCGAATCGGACCGGACGTGGTGCAAGGTGACGATGCAGAAAGGCAAATTCACGATCATGGCCGCACCCAATGAGACGACGGAGCCGATGCCCATCGCCGTCGTGACCGTGACCGCCTCGACGGGCGACCGCTCCATCAGCCGGAAATTGCAGGTGGAGCAGGAGGCCGGCGCGGAGAAGATCGCCGACCTGAGCGGGGAGGGAACCGCCAATTGCTATCTGGTCGCAGCAGCGGGCAAATACGGGTTCGACGCCACGGTGCGCGGCAACGGCGCCACGACCGAAGGGCTCGCAGCCCCCACCGCTCTCGCAGGCACGAGCGCCGGCGTCGTATGGCAGAGCGCTCCGAATCTCATCACGGAGGTCGCGCTGGCCGACGGCCGCATCAGCTTCCGCATCGCCGGCCCGGGCAACGCCGTAATCGCCCTCAGGGACGGTGCGATCCAGTGGAGCTGGCACATCTGGTATCCCGAGAACGAGGTGGCGGGCATCGCATCGAAGACCGGCTACGAGGTGATGAACATGAACCTCGGTGCGATGGGCAACAAGACGGCCGACGTCGGCAGCTACGGACTGCTCTACCAATGGGGCCGCAAGGATCCGTTCCCCGCGGCCCCGACGCTGACGGGTACGACCGAGACCGTCGGAGCGCCGATCTACGACGCCGAAAACCATGAGATCAGGATCACCAACTCGTCGTGGGCGAGCACGTCGGACAACAACCTCGAATTCGCCATCGCCAACCCGACGATCTGTCTCTCCAACTACGCGCAGTTCAGCACCTCGCGCGACTGGCTGCTGGCCGCGCAGAGCAACGACGCGCTGTGGGGCAACCCCAAAGGCGCCGAGCGCAGCGAGACCAACGAATTCGTAAACAAGGGCGTCAAGTCCTTCTACGACCCCTGCCCCGTGGGGTGGCGCGTACCGCCCGCCGATGTATTCCGCACGTTCACCGCATCGGGCGGTTACGCGTGGGTGGTCGAAGAATTCGACATCGCCGACACCAACGGCGACGGCGTGAAATCGCTGGAGGATTACAACCACGGCTGGACGTTCAACCTGGGCGACAGCGCGCCCTCTTACTTCGCCGCTGCGGCCCGCTACGACGGCTCGTACGCCATGCTGATGGGCAGCATGAGCGGTCTGTGGGGATCGTACTGGGGCAATGCACCCTACCCGGGCGACATGTTCCGGGGAGGTGCCTACTCGGTACTCTCGTTCCAGATCAAGAACCAGGCGGGCAGCGAAATGATAACCGCCTCGCCGGCCGGCGGAGGCGCACGCGCCGATGCCTACTCGGTGCGTTGCATCCGCGAGTGACCGCGCGCACGTCGGAAAAAAGCATCGGGAGCCTCGAAAAGGCTCCCGATGCTTTTTCGGAACGGATGACGGTCACTCGTCGGGCACGAACAGATGCGACGTTTCGGCATCCTCGAGGTACTTGCGTTTGAAGATATGGACGAAGAAGATGAACATCGCCAGCATCAGCGGCCCGAAGATCACGCCCATGAATCCGAACAGCGGCAACCCCACGAGCACGCCGAGGATCGTCACGACGGGGTGCGTGTCGGCCATCTTCTTCTGCAGCACGAAGCGGATCACGTTGTCGGACTGCGTGATGACCAGAACGCCGTAGATCAGCAGCCCGAGGCCCGCGCCCCATCTTCCGTCCACCGCCAGATAGCCGGCCAGCGGCACCCACACCAGTCCCGTGCCGATGACGGGCAGGATCGTGGCGAAGCAGGTGACGACGCCCCAGAACAGGGCGCTCGGGACACCGCAGATGACATAGCCCAGATAGGCGATCGACCCCTGAACGAGGGCGATCAGCGGGATGCCGATCGCATTGGAGCGCACGATCATATAGATCTCGCTCATCACGTTGCGCGCGACGGTGGCGTTGAACGGCAGGAGCGTGCGGCAGTAATTCTCCATGCGGGTGCCGCCGATGAGCATGAAATAGAGAATGAACAGCAGCATGACGATATTCACGCCGAAGCTGAAGATTCCCTGCAGGAAGGCCTGCCCCACCCGCGTGAGCAGGGCGACGGCCGACGAAATGTTCTCCTCCTGCCACAGGTTGTAGCCCGTCTTCTGATGGATCTGCTCGGCGATGCGCCGCACGGGCGTAAGGAGCATCTGCGGGTCGAGCGTGAAGTCCTGCACCTTGCTGACGAACATCCACACGACGCCGCTGAGCGGAATCAGGAAAAAGACGACAGCCTCGACCAGCAGCAGCGACGCAGCCAGGCTGCGCCGCCACTTGCGGTGAACCGTCAGATAGCGCATCTGCTGCCGGAGCAGCACATAGATCGTCATGGCCCCGAGCAACCCGCCGATGTAGGGCATCAGCTCGATGAGGATCAGCACGCCCAGCACCAGAATGATGACGAAAAGCGAATAACGCCAGTATTGTTCCTTGATACTTCTCATCCTCCGATCGCGTTTATCCCCGCCCCTGCGCAAGGAGTGTGCCGCGCCGACGCCGCAAAAAAACGCAGAGCTCCTTCTATAGGAGCTCTGCGTTCCGAGGTTTGCCGGCGACGTTACAGTCGCGGATTGCGGTCGAAGAGATAGCCCAACGGGAAGCGGGCCAGTTCGAGCAGGAAACTCCGCTCGTGGACGTCGCGGTATTTCCATCGGTCGCGGCAGACGTTCCCGAGGAGCCGCAGCCGCTTCGACCAGACGCCGCCCGCCGAATCATTCAGGTGCCGCCGCTCAAACAGGACGCTCCTCAGCACCCGGTCGGACACAGCCGTCACATCGGCCGGCAGCGGATTCCGCGCGACGCCCAGATAGCGAACCGACAGATCGGAGAGAATCTCGGCGAATCGCAGCAGCCCGTGCGCGGCCGTCACCTCACGGAAGGCCGTCCAGTCGACCTGCGACCCCTCCCGTTCGATGAAAACCGCCCAGTCGCACAGGTGACGCAGGGAGACACCCTCGGTCAGGAAATGCGACAGCGCGTGCCGGATCAGAAACAGCGCGTTGAACTCGGCCGGCGGAGCGAACAACGCCGTATCGTCGATCGTCTCCAGCGGCAGCTCCGCCAGCAGCCGCTGCAACAGTCGTTCGAGCTCCCTGGCCCGACGGCTTCCGCGCACGGCCGTGCAGAAGCGATGGTTCTCGACCGTGAGCCCGCGGAACACGATGTGGGAGTGTTTGTAGAAATCACGCTTCACCTCGGCGCCGGACGCTTCGGCCACGCGGTTGCCTCGCTCGTAGTCGCCGCAAAGGAAGCAGTCCAGATCGCCGCAGGGACGATGCTCGGGAACAGGATACAACCGACTGACGGCGAGCCCCTTCAGCACGACGGTGCGGATTCCCTCATCGGCGAAGAGACCGGCCAGCTCCGCCGCCCGGCAACGCTGCTGCGCATAGCGCCGCTCGATGCGCTCGACGTTATAGGCCCAGCGGAGCCGCAGCTCGCGCGGCGGCTGCGCCTCGGGCGGCAACTGCCGCACCCCGTCCCACACCACCGCGAGGAGGCCCTGCCCGGCGGCAAGGCGGTACACCTCGCTCCACTGCGCATCGGGCAGCCGCACAGACGCAGCCGAGGCGGCATTGCGCGTCCCCAGACCGATGCAGAGCAGCGGAAACAACACCTCCGATGCGGACCTTATTCGGCGATGATCGTCCAAAACGTTTTGAATATCAGTTTTAAATCATAGAAAAACGAACGCTCGGCCACATACTCGAGGTTGATCCGCAGCTTGTCCTGCATGATCGTTTCGCGGTAGAAGCGCTCGGGGTCGTCGCTCGCCGCCAGCAACTCGTTCTCGTTGCGGTAACGAATCGAGGCGGGGTCGGTGATCCCGGGACGGACGTCCAGAACGCGCATCTGCTCGGGCGTGTACAGTTCCACATATTTGCGCACCTCGGGGCGCGGCCCGACGAGGCTCATATCGCCGAGAAAGACGTTGATGAGCTGAGGCAGTTCGTCGAGCTTGTATTTGCGGATGCAGTACCCCGACCGCGTGACGCGCGGATCGCGGCCGCCGACGGTGATGAGCCCCTTTTTGTCGGCTCCGACCCGCATCGAGCGGAACTTGAACAACCGGAAATCCCGATTGCCGCGCCCGACGCGCGTCTGCCGATAGAAGACCGGCCCCGGAGAGTCCGATTTGACCCAGAGGGCGAGCAGCAGGAACAGCGGGCTCAGCACGAGCAGGCCGGCGGCGCTGGCCAGCAGATCGAAAAGACGTTTCAACGGAAAGCGCGTGTTAAGAGATCACATCCACGAAATTCGAGATCACATACGCTGCGTCCTCGTCCGAAAGGCACGTGTGCAGCGGAAGCGTCACCTCGTTGCGATACTGGCCGTAGGCGTTGGGATAATCGGCAATGTCGAATCCGAGCGCCTTGTAGGCCGTCATCATCGGCAGCGGCTTGTAGTGGACGTTGCAGGCGATGCCCCGCTCGGCCATGCGGACGATCGCGTCGTTGCGCTCGGCGACATCGCGCCCGAGCAGCCGCACCAGATAGAGGTGGCCGCTCGACGCGTGATCCGCACCGTAGTGGTCGAGCACCTGCACCCCGCGGCCGGCCAGCGCCTCGTCGTAACGCCCGATGAGCTGCCGGCGGCGCTCCAGCATCGCGGGATAACGTTCCAGCTGCGCCAGTCCGATTGCCGCCATGATGTCGGTCATGTTGCACTTGTAGGCCGGTGAAACGATGTCGTACTCCCAAGCGCCGAGCTGCGTCTTGGCAAGCGCATCCTTGCTCTGACCGTGCAGCGACAGCAGTTGAAACTGTTTGTACAGCCATTCGTCGTCGACGCCGGCGATCGGGCGCCACGTCAGAGCGCCGCCCTCGGCCGTCGTCAGATTCTTGACGGCATGGAACGAAAACGACGTGAAATCGGCGATCGCGCCGCACCGCAAGCCGTGTCGCTGAGCACCGAACGCATGCGCGGCATCGGCCAGCACGATCACGCGGCCGAACGCCTCCTGAAGCTCGTTCGCCGGACGAAAGAGCGATCGTTTCGACTCGACGGCAGCGTAAATCCTGTCGTAATTGCAGACGACACCGCCCAGATCGACCGGAATGACGGCCTTCGTCCGTTCGGTGATGGCATCGGCCAAGCGGTCGTAGTCCATCTCGAACGAATCGGGAGCGGTATCGACCAGCACGACCCTGGCGCCGACGTGGCAGACGACACTCGCCGAGGCCGTATAGGTGTAGGCCGTGGTGATGACCTCATCACCCGGGCCGATGCCCAGTTGACGCAGCGCCAACTCCATGCAGGCCGTCGCCGAATTCAGGCAGACGGCTTTGCCGGTGCCGCAATGGCGGGCGATACGGCGTTCGAACTCCTTGGTGCGGGGTCCCGTCGTGATCCACCCCGAACGAAGCGCCTCGGCGACTTCAGCGATCTCGGCCTCCGTGATATCGGGAGGCGAAAAAGGAATGTTTTTCTTCATAGGGAGAAATGAACGATTCAACGATTTACTTGTACGTGGAACGGGCGTCTGAAAAGCAACTTCATCAGGCCCGCCAAATAACCTGCCCCGTAACTAAAATGCACCACAAAATAGATGCAATCCTGCAAAAGAACGTCTTTCCATTTCTTCGAATAACGCAGCGAAAAGCCGGTTGCCAAAGCAAAATAGCATAGAATCACGGCAAGGTACGCAATCCAGAACCAGGGCGAGAGGAAGCCTAAAACAGGGCCCAGGACGACACCCAGGACAAAACAAGGAGGGAAGAACTGCCGGATCGTGGCCGGCCGGCCAAGTTTCTTATTGACCAGCGGCTTGAAGAGACCGTACTGGTAATACATTTTCCAGACCTTCCGGATGCTGTCGCGCGCATAATACTTTATTGCCAGATGCGGCAGCAGATAGATTTTGCCTCCGTTCTTGACGATTCTTCCGTTGAATTCATCATCCTGATTTCGCGTAAGCTCCTCGTCGAAATAGCCGATGCGGTCGAAAATATCGCGCCGGAAACATCCGAACGGAACCGTATCGACCGCGATGATGTCTCTGGCTCCGGCGGTCATCAGCATCTTGATGATGGCCGTACCGGAATTTCCCACTCCGAAACCGCTGCTCAGGACATTTGCAATCCCCCGACAGACCGGAGTGTCGTTCATGGGTAAGGTCAGGCAAACGCCTCCGACATTATCGGCCTTCAACTCGTCCAGGCTACGAACCAACTCCGAAAAATAGTTCGTCGGAAAAATCGCATGGGCATCCAGCCGAACGATGACCTCTCCCCGTGAAGCGCGAATGCCGATGTTCATGGCACAGGGTACGATCTTGCGGGGATTGTCGATCAGCCGGATGAACGGATAGCGACAGGCATACTCCGCCACGATCTCCCGTGTGCGGTCGGTGCTCATGCCGTCGACGAAGAGCACCTCCAACCCCTCCCGCGGATAATCCTGCGAGAGAATCGACTCGATGCAGGAACGGATATACCGCTCCTCGTTATAGATGGGACAGACGACCGATAGCATACCTCTCACAATCTTCCGTCGACCACAGCGCGAGGCAATACCCCCTTGACATCGTAAACCACGCCGTTGTCGGATGCAAGCAACGATCTGACATCCAGATTCTCGAATTCCCTGTGCGAAACAGCCAGTACGACCGCATCGAAACTCCGCTCTTCCGGCTGCGAGTTCGTCACCCCGATTCCGTACTCTCGCCGGACGGCATCCGCATCCGCCCAAGGATCGTAGACGGTGATATTCGGGGTGTATTCCTGCAGCGTATGGCAAATATCGACGACCTTCGTATTGCGGATGTCGGGGCAGTTCTCCTTGAACGTGATGCCCAGAATCAGGATGCGCGCATCTTTGACCATCACCCCCTTCTTGTTCATGCACTTGATCGTCTGTTGCGCCACATAGTCTCCCATGCCGTCGTTCAGCCTTCTGGACGAGTGCATGATCCGCGGCAGCACGCCGTATACCTGCGCTTTCTGGATCAGATAATAAGGGTCCACCG
>USBO01000041.1 GCA_900552955.1 uncultured Alistipes sp. | reverse complement strand
GAATTCGACGCCGACGCGGTCGTGGGATGCGGCGGCTACGCTTCGGGGCCCGTGCTGTGGGCGGCGCAGCGTGCCGGCGTGCCGACGCTCATTCAGGAGCAGAACTCCTACGCCGGTCTGACGAACAAGATTCTGGCGCGCGGCGCACGACGCATCTGCGTGGCCTACGACGGGATGGAGCGCTTCTTCCCCGCCGAGCGGATCGTGCGCACGGGCAACCCCCTGCGCGGACGCTTCGCCGCGCCGACCGACGCCGACCGGCTGGAGGGGCTGGCGGCTTTCGGACTGGACGCCGCACGGCCCACGGTGCTCGTGGTGGGCGGTTCGCTGGGCTGCCGCACGCTCAACGAGACGATGAAGGCGTGGCTGGTGCGGCAGGAGTTCCGGCCGCCCTTCCAGGTGATCTGGCAGACGGGCAAGTATTACGAGGCCGAGATGCGGCGCTTTCTGGCGGAACACCCCGCCGAGGGCGTCTGGCAGGGGGCCTTCATCGACCGCATGGATCTGGCCTACGCCGCGGCCGACGTCGTCGTCTCGCGCAGCGGCGCCTGCTCCGTCTCGGAGCTGTGTCTGGTGGGCAAGCCGACGCTGTTCGTCCCCTCGCCCAACGTGGCCGAAGATCATCAGACCAAGAACGCCCAGGCGCTCGTCGCCAAGCAGGCGGCCGTGATGGTGGCCGACGCCGAGGCGCCCGCACGGGCGATGGAGCGGGCGGGCGAGCTGCTGGCCGACCCCGCGCTGTGCGCCGCACTCAGCCGCAACATCGCGGCGCTGGCCGTGCCCGACGCGGCGGAGCGCATCGTCGACGAAATCGAAAAAATCTGGTAAACATGGAGATACGACGCATCTATTTCATCGGCATCGGCGGCATCGGCATGAGCGCGCTGGCGCGTTACTTCCTCCACGAAGGCCGCGCGGTGGCGGGCTACGACCGCACGCGGTCGGCGCTGACCGAGGCGCTCGAAGCGGAGGGCGCCAGCATCCATTACACGGACGACGCGGAGGCCATCCCCGCCCCGTTCCGCGAGCGGGAAGGCACCGTGGTGGTCTACACCCCCGCCGTGCCCGACGACCACGCCGAGCTGGCGTGGTTCCGCAGCCGCGGGTTCACCGTCGAGAAGCGGTCGCAGATGCTGGGACACCTCTCGGCCGGCAAGTACGTGATGGCCGTGGCCGGCACGCACGGCAAGACGACCACCTCGACGCTCCTCGCGTGGCTCAACCGCGAAGCCGAAGGGGCCGGAAGCGCCTTTCTGGGCGGCATCTCGAAGAACTTCGGCAGCAATCTGGTGCTGGGCGGCGGGCCGCGTCTGGCGGTCGAGGCCGACGAGTTCGACCGCTCGTTCCTGCGCCTGCGGCCCGACGTGGCGGTCGTGACGGCCGTCGACGCCGATCACCTCGACATCTACGGCACGCACGAGGCCGTGAAGGAGGCTTTCGCGCAGTTCATCGAGCGCATCCGCCCGGGCGGCGCGCTGGTGCTCAAGGCGGGGGTCGACGTGGCGCTGCGCAACGACGCCATCGCGGTCTACCGCTACGCCTACGACACGCCCTGCGACTTCTACGCCCGCAACGTGCGGCTGCTCGAGGGCGGGCACTACCGCTTCGACCTGGCCACGCCGTCGGGCACGATCGCCGACTGCACGCTCGGCATCCCGGGGTGGATCAACGTCGAGAACGCCGTGGCGGCCGCGGCGGCAATGTGGTGCGCCGCGCGGGCCGAGGGGCGGGAGCTCGACGCGGAGCGGCTGCGCCGCGCGCTGGCCTCCTTCGCGGGGGTCAAGCGGCGTTTCGAGTTCTACGTCAACACCCCGCGGCAGGTCTACATGGACGACTACGCCCACCATCCGCGCGAGCTGGCCGCCACGCTCGCCTCGGTGCGCCGCATGTTTCCGCACCGGCGCGTGACGGCGGTCTTCCAGCCGCATCTCTACACCCGCACGCGCGACTTCCACCGCGAATTCGCCGAGGCGCTGTCGCAGGCCGACGAGGTGCTGCTGCTGCCGATCTATCCGGCGCGCGAGGAGCCGATCGCGGGGGTCGCCTCGGAGATGATCGCCGAGCGGATCGCCGCACCGTGCCGCATCGTGCCGCGCGAGGCGCTGGCGCAGACGCTCGCAGAGGCGGAAACCGACGTGGTGGTCACCTTCGGAGCTGGCAACATCGACGCCTGCTGCGAGGCGGTGGCCGACGTCCTGCGCAAAAAGTCCTGACCCATGCCCCGATCGCTGCGCAATCTGCTTCTCGGGCTGCTGTGGGCCCTCGTCGTCGGGTATGTCGTCTACTCGGCCGCACGGGTGCGCACCCACCGGCGCGAACTGGTCGTGCAGCGGCTCGAGATCGAGATCGCCGACAGCTCGTCGCGCGGGCAGCTCGTCACGGCTGCCGAGGTGCGGCAGTGGCTGGCCCGCAGCGGCGTGAAAACCGTGGGCACGGCGGCGCGCGAGGTCGACGTGCAGGCCATCGAGGCGCTGATCCTCGGCAACGGGTTCGTGGCCGACGCCACCGTGTCGATCGACTACGGCGGCACGCTGCGCATCGCCCTGCGGCAGCGGCGGCCCGTGGTGCGGCTGCTCTTCGACGGCTACAACGCCTACGCCACCGACGACGGCTACCTCTTCGCCGCACCGCCCTCGTCGGCGCTTTACGTCCCCGTGATGACGGGTTCCTATGCACCCCCCGCACCGCCCGCCCACACGGGCTCGGCGGCCGACTACATCGCCGCACGGATCGCCGAATCGGAACGCCGCATCGCCGAGATCGAACGCGAGAAATACCCGCTCTATCGTGCCGAACGCGAGAACGACGAGAACATCAAGGCATTGCGACGCATGAGGATCAAGAAACGGCTGCTCGAGCGCCGCGAGAATTTCGAACGCCGCGTGAAGGAGCTGCGCGAAAAAAAGGCGCAATTGCGCCGTCAGTACCGCTATACGGCGCGGGTCTTGCAGGAGCGCATCGACAAAATCTCCGCCCGTCAGGCGGCCGAACGGGAAAAACAAAAAAAATTGCGCAAAAGCTACGAAGATTTCTTGAAACTGCTTAACTTTGTGGTGCTCGTCGAAGAGGATGATTTCTGGCGGTCGGAGATCGTCCAGATCGTCGTTGCAAAAGGCCCGGGCGGTGCGCCCCAGATCGAACTGGTACCCCGCACAGGCAGCCACACGGTGATCTTCGGCAGCCCCGACGACGCGGAGGGGAAATTCGCCAAACTGCTGAAGTTCTACCGCCGCGGGCTGCGCAACATCGGCTGGGAGACTTACCGTACGATCGACGTCAGATACAAGGAACAAGTGGTGTGCACGAAATAGAGCGTCTGCGTCCGGACGGCAATCGGAAAACCGAACGTCCGGCGGACGCCCGCTGAAAACAAAGTTGACAAACGTGGAGAAAAAGAATTACATCGTCGCAATCGATCTGGGATCGTCGAACGTCGTGGTGGCCGTCGCCGAGCGCAACGGCGAGGGACGTCCGGTCCTCCGCAGCATCGTCACCAGGCCCTCGCAAGGGGTCAAGGCCGGCATGATTACGAATATCGAGCAGGTGAGCAATTCCATCAAGGAGGCCGTCGAGGCCGTCGGCGAGGAGCTGGGCATCCGCATCACCGAAGCCTACACCGGCATTTCGGGCGAATTCGTGCGCTGCGCCCGCCACACCGACCACGTCTTCACCTCCGACCCCCAGAACGGTGTCAACCGCACCGACGTGGAGGCACTCTTCGACCGCATGCGCAACGTGCAGGCGCCCGACGACGAGACCATCATGGAGCGCATCCCGCAGAACTACCTCGTGGACGAGAACCAGGAGGTGGCCGACCCCGTGGGGTCGTTCGGCAAGCGGCTGGCCTCGACCTTCAACTTCATCCTCTGCGCCAAGACGCCGATCGAACGGCTCAATCTGGCGCTGCGCCGGCTGGGCATCCGCTCGCTGGGGATGTATGCCAATGCGCTGGCGACGGGCGCCGCCGTCCTCTCGGCCGACGAGAAGGAGGAGGGCGCCGCCGTGGTCGACATCGGCGGCGGCGTGACCGACGTGGCGGTCTACTACCGCAACGTGCCGCGCTACATCGCCTCGATTCCGATCGGGGCGGGAGCGATCAACAACGACATCCGCACGCTGGGCATTCTCGAGCGCCACGTCGACAGCCTCAAGCGCAAATTCGGTTCGGCGGTGGCCGAGCTGGCGCCCGAGAACAAGATGGTGAGCGTCAAGGGACGCACGGCAAAGGAGACCAAAGAGATTCTGCTGCGCAATCTGGCCGTAGTGATCGAGTCGCGCGTGCGCGACATCGCGGAGTATGTGGCGCAGGAGATCAAGGATTCGGGATTCGGCGACAAGCTGGCTTACGGCATCGTGCTGACGGGCGGCTCGGCGCAGTTGCAGCATATCGACGAACTGTTCCGCCGCACGACGGGCATGGAGGTGCGCATCGGCACGGCCGAGGAGGCCGTCGACGCCGCATCGAAGGAGCAGGCCGCCTCGCCGGCCTGTGCCACGGCCATCGGTCTGCTGCTCAGCGGCGCAGCCCACGGCGATTGCGCCGTGACCGATCTTCCGCGGCAGAGCAGTGCAGCCGCGCAGCCTGCAGGGCCGGCCGTTCAGCGTGCGACGCCTTATGCGGCCCCGGCGAAGCCGGCATCCCCCGCCGCGCCGCAACCCGCCGGTCCGCGCCCTGCCGTCGCACCGGCGCCTGTCCCGCCCGTCACCGAAGCGCCTGCGCCGGCGGCGGAGACGACCGCTCCCCGAGCGGCCGCCGCGGAACCTGCGCATCGCCAGAAGCGGGGACTGCTCGACAAGCTCAAGCAGTCGCTGGGCAACCGTCTGGACGATTTCTTCACGGGGTCGGAGGACGAGGAGATTTGAGACCCCGCCCGTCGCCGGCGAAGTGCGGAAGAGGTGCGGGACGGACAACCGCCCTTTCGGAATTGCGACCGAGACGAACGCCCGAGGAAAAAGAGTTAAGGAATTATGAGTGACGATCTGATGAACGAAATTGCTGCGGCAAAGGATAAATCTTCGATAATCATGGTGGTGGGCGTCGGCGGCGCGGGCGGCAACGCCGTGAACCACATGTGGAATCTCGGCATCAAGGATGTGGGGTTCATGGTCTGCAACACCGACGCGCAGGCGCTGGACAACAGCCCCGTCGAGGAGAAGGTGCAGTTGGGCAGCGAAGGGCTCGGTGCGGGCAACGACCCCGAGAACGGCCGCAAGGCAGCCATCGAGTCGCTCGACGACATCCGCAGCCGGCTCGAAGCGGCCGGCACGCGCATGCTCTTCGTGACGGCCGGCATGGGCGGCGGCACGGGCACGGGCGCATCGCCCGTGATCGCCAAGCTGGCGCACGAGATGGGCATCCTCACCGTGGGCATCGTCACCTCGCCGCTGGCCGTCGAGGGCAAAATCCGCTACGAACAGGCTTTCCGCGGCATCGACGAGCTGAGCCGCAACGTCGATTCGCTGCTGGTCATCAACAACGAGAACATCGTCGAGATGTACGGCCGGCTCTCGCTCAAGCAGGCGTTCGGCAAGGCCGATGACATCCTCGCCGCGGCGGCCAAAGGCATCGCCGAGATCATCACCGTCGAGAGCGACATGGTCAACGTCGACTTCGCCGATGTCTCGAAGGTGATGCGCGAAAGCGGCCGCGCCCACATGTCGGTGGCCACGGCCGAGGGCGAACACCGTGCCGAGGAGGTGGCCCGCGCATCGCTCGAGTCGCCGCTGCTGGATCATACGCTCATCTCGGGCGCGAAGAACATCCTGCTCAACATCTCGACCTCCGACGCCGACTCGCTGGCGCTCGACGAGGTGATGGAGATTCTGAAATACATCCAGTCGCACGCCAGCGTGCAGGCGCCCGACGGCACGGTGCACGACGCCAACATCATCTGGGGCACGAGCATCAAGCCGCAACTGGGGCGGCGCATCGAGCTGGTCGTCGTGGCGACGGGATTCGAGGGTTCGGCGTGCGAACGTCCCGTCAAACCGGTCATCGCACCCGCCGAGACGATCGCCGCCCAGCCCCGCGAGGAGAGTCCGGTGCTCGAACCGATCAAACCGCGGCCCGTACCCACGCTGCGCCCCATGACGCAGGTGATGCTGGGCGAACGGCCCACGCGCTACAAGAACATCGACGCGCAGCTCGCCGTGCCGGCCTACCGCACGCGCAAGGCCGAGCTGGTGGTCGAAACCGCGGGCAGCCGCAAGGAGGTGCTCAAGGAGGAGGGCGAAGCCGCAGCGAAACCCGCACCGGAGAAGGGCGGATCGCTCTTCGACTGATCGCCGCAAGCAGTGCAAACGAACAACATAGGATTTGGAAGGTAGTCTGGTCACACTCAACCCCGCAGACATAGGGCTGCTCCTGCCGGGAGCTGTCGCGGCGTGTCTGCTGGCGGTCTCGGCCCTGGTCTCGGGCGCCGAGACCTCATTCTTTTCGCTCACGCCGCACGACCTGCGCGAGATCAAGGCCCACCCCGAGCGGTCGTCGAACGACGCGATCCTGCAACTGCTGGGCAACGTCGACCAACTGCTGGCGACGATTCTGGTGGTCAACAACCTGGTGAATATCTGCATCGTCATTCTGGCGGCACGCATCATCGACATGCTCTTCACGTTCGGGTCGGCCGGCATGCAGTTCCTCTTCGAGTCGGTCATCGCCACCTTCCTGCTGCTGCTCTTCGGCGAGATCATCCCCAAGGTGCTGGCCCAAAACCGCCCGCTGCGCTTCGCCCGCACGGTGGCGCGCCCCGTGCTGCTGCTGCGCCGGCTGGTGCAGCCCTTCTCCTACGTTCTGATCCGCACGAGCAGCACGATCAGCGAGCACGCCGCACGGCGCAACGAAATCTCGCTCGACGAACTGGCCGACGCCGTCGACATGACGGCCGCTGCCTCGGCCGAGGAGCACCACATGCTCTCGGGCATCGTCAAGTTCGCCAACACCGAAGTGCAGGAGATCATGCGCCCGCGCGTGGATGTGGTGGCCGTCGGGATTGGCGACAACTACCTGAGCGTCAAGGAGCGCATCATCGCATCGGGCTTCTCGCGCATACCGGTCTGCGACGAGGATCTGGACGACATCAAGGGGCTGCTCTATGTCAAGGATCTGCTGCCCTACATCAACAACGGCGACGAGTTCGGCTGGCAACAACTGCTGCGCAAGGTCTATTTCGTGCCCGAGCATAAGAAGATCAACGACCTGCTCGAGGAGTTCCAGACCAACAAGGTGCATATGGCCGTCGTGGTCGACGAGTACGGCTCGACGCTGGGCATCGTCTCGCTCGAGGACATCCTCGAGGAGATCGTCGGCGAGATCTCGGACGAGAGCGACGCCGTCGAGAGCGCCTACACCAAGCTCGACGACCGCAACTACCTCTTCGACGGCAAGACCCACATCGGCGATTTCGAACGCATCCTGCAACTGCCCGAAGACACCTTCGCCGACGTCAAGGGCGAGGCCGAGACGCTGGCGGGGCTGATGCTCGAGATCCGGCGCGACTTCCTGAAGAAGGGCGACGCCGTCACGGCGCACGACCTTCGTTTCACGGCCCACGCCATCGAAGGCCGCCGCATCGAGAAGGTGCAGGTGACGCTGCCCGAGTAAAACCGGCCCCGCACAGTGCCGAATCTCTCCCGAAAAAGATGACCCCACGCTGCATCCTCACCCCGCTGGCCTCGCCCGATGCCTTGCGCGACGCGGCGACCGAGGCCGATCGGGCCGCAGCGGCAGCGTTCGCACCCCGCCGACGGGCCGAGTACCTCACGTGGCGGGCGGTCGTCTACCGCGAACTGGGCGACGTGCGCATCGGCTACGACGCAGCGGGCGCGCCGCAGCTGCTCGGCGATCCGCGCCGCTTCGGCGTTTCGCACGGCGGCGGATGGGACGCCGTCGTGCTCTCCGACCGTCCCGAGACCCGCGATTTCACCCGCGCCGCAGCGCGTTTTCTGACGCCTGCCGAGGCGGCGCTCGCCGACGATCCCCGCACGGCGGGCGTCGTGTGGTGCGCCAAGGAGACGCTCTACAAACTCTCCCGCTCCGGAGGGCTCGACCTGCGGAGCGATCTTGCCGTCGAACGGATCGACTTCGCGGCGGGCGAGGTCGTGGGCCGCATCCGCGGCGGCGCACCCGTTGCCATGCGGCTCGAACTGCGCGAGGGGCTGATCGTGGTTTACCGTATCTGAGGGGCCGCTCCTTTTGCGGCACCGACCGTTTTCCGAGACTCTCACAAAAAAAGACTTCCGCAGCCCGACCGCATGGTCGGGTTGCGGAAGCCGGAAGCCGAATGCGCTATTCGAAACGGACGACGGCGCGTTTCGCGGCACCGCTGTGCAGGCTGACGGCCGATCGGACAGCGTCGGGCGCGGGACGGCAGGCCGCGAAGCGCGGATCGAGCCGCGCGTGCGGCTTGCGGACGCTCGGGGCAGTCGGCGCCTCGGCGGGATGCGCGGCACCCGTCTCGTCGATCGTGAAGAAGCTCTTCTGCATGCCGGTGGTCAGCTCACCCTGCTCATTCAATCCATAAGTGTAGGCTAAATAGCGCTTGCCGGGGGTGAACTCCTCGGGGAAGATATAGGTTTGGTCGCCCCGCAGGAACAGCCCGAACTCCGAGAGCATCTCCACCAGCGACATCTGCTCGCCGGCGGCCATCTCGGTCCACAGCAGCAGGTCGTCGGTCAGGTACTCCGCGTCGGAGGCGAATTCGGCATAGTAATCGGCTTCGCCGGCCATGCCCACGTAGGTCATCTGCTTATCGGCGGGTGTCACCGTCACGCTCAGGCCCTCGTCGGTCATGCCGTTGACGGTGATCGTGCACTCCATCGGATCGGTGGCGCTGCCGCCCGGGGTGAGCGTCCGGAAGGGTTCCGAGACGTAGACCCCGGTGGTCTGGCGGGCCTTGCTGTCGAGCCCGACGGCCACGACGCAATATTCGGTGGCGGGATCGAGCGTGGTGTAGATGAAGGCGTCGCGGCCGGTCGTGGTGACCATGCCGGCCGCCTTTTCGAGCGTGATCTCGACGCCCGCCTGCTCGGAGAGCGCCTCGGCGATGATGGCCAGTCCGTCGGTCATCAGTTGCGCGAGGCCGGCTCCTTTGCGGTAGCTCTCGATGAGCGTCGTGTTGTAGACCTGCCAGAAGTAGGGCGTGGCGGGATTCGACGGTTCGACGGCGACGTTCGCACCCTGGAGCGTGATGTCGCTGACCGTCGCGGTGAAGGTGCAGTCCTGCGGCCGGAGCTCGCCGCCCGGGGTGTGGAACGGAATCACGACGATGTCGGTGGTCGGATACCCGCCCAGATACCCGAACGCCACGGCGCAATAGTCCGTATCCTCCTCCAGCAGACGGGTGAAATCGCGCGTCACGTCGCCCGTTTCGATGCAGGAGGAGATGGCGTTCCCGTAGCTGCCGATCAGGAACTCGGCCAGCCGGTCGGTGGGGTACCCTTCGATGCGTTTGGCCTCGACGCAGTCCAGAAAGTAGGGATCGTCGTTGGCGGCGGTCACCGTGACCAGGGCCGATTCGGGCGCCACGCTGACCGTCAGCCGGTTGTCCGAAGGCGGCACCTCGGTCGTGGAGATGAAGTCGTGGAACACCCCGGTCGTGATCGCCCCTTCGGCCCCGACGCCGAAGACCACCACGGCGTAGGCGCTCTTGGGCCGGAGCTCCCACGAGGCGCCCGCGTCGAAGGTCTTATCGCCGCGGAAGACGAGTTTGTCGTCGGGCGTCGTCCAGTCGATCTGGCCGTGTTTCCGCTCGATCTCGACGAAGGCTTCGGCGACGGCCTGCGCCGTCTGCAGGCGGTCGAAATCGGCACGCGTGGTGATGCCCACGTAGTAGTTGGTCTGCGGATCGCGTGGCTCGACCGTGAGTCTGAACGTCGTCGGGCCCGCGTCGGAGAGCGTCAGGACGAAGGCGTCGGCCGGCTCCACGGGTTTCTCCCCGTCCGGCCTCTCCTGTTCGGTTCCCCCTTCCCCGACGGGAGGTTCGGGCTCTTCATGCGAATCGCCGCAGGCGGCGCCCGTCAGCAGCGCAGCGACGACAAAGGCCGCCGCGAATAGTCGTTTTTTCATCATTTCGGTTGATTTTTAAGCATTACGGAACATGATTGGCTGTTTCAAAAATAGCAACCGCTTTCGGATTGTGCAAGTTTCGGGTGTATTTTTCTTCGCACCGGCGCCCGCAGGCCCCCACAGGGTGTAAGCGGATCGGCCTCCACACGTGTAAATCGTTCGGAAACAGAGCGATCGGGTTACGGATCGGCGCTGCGGACCGGCCTGCGGCGAGCGATTGTTCGTTTGCGTTTCCGACGGACAGGACGTGCGATTTCGCTGCGAAATCCGGTAATTATGCGTATATTTGTGAAAACTTATCATCCCATGGAGGATCTCTTACTGCGTGCCGAGCACGTCTCGAAACACTATGCCGGTCACACGGCGCTCGACGACGTGTCGGTCGACATCCCGCGCGGATCGGTCTACGGCCTGCTGGGCCCCAACGGAGCGGGCAAGACGACGCTCATCCGCATCATCAACCGCATCACCGCGCCCGACGAGGGGCGCGTCTGGTTCGACGGACAACCCCTGGCCCCCGCCGACGTGCGGCGGATCGGCTACCTGCCCGAGGAGCGGGGGCTGTACAAAAAGATGAAGGTCGGCGAGCAGGCGATCTTTTTCGCTCGCCTCAAGGGGCTGTCGCGCGCCGAGGCGACGCGCCGCCTGCGGGTGTGGTTCGAACGCTTCGACATCGCGTCGTGGTGGAACCGCCGCGTCGAGGAGCTCTCGAAGGGCATGGCGCAGAAGGTGCAGTTCATCGTCACGGTACTGCACGAACCCGAGCTGCTGATCTTCGACGAACCCTTCTCGGGTTTCGACCCCATCAACGCCGACCTGCTCAAACGCGAGATTCTGGGGCTGCGCGACCGTGGGGCGACCGTCATCTTCTCGACGCACAACATGTCCTCGGTGGAGGAGGTGTGCGACCACATCACGCTCATCGACCGCTCGCACAACATCCTCTCGGGCGACGTCGACGCGATTCGCCGCCGCCACGGCCGCAATCTCTTCCGGCTCGAGTACCGCGGCGATGCGGCGGCGCTGAAGGAGGCGCTCGCGGGCCGCTGCGAGGTGGTGGCGGCGGACGACGACACGCCGACGGCCGGGGAGACCGCCGCGCTGCGGTCGCTGACGATCCGCGTCACCGACGATGCGGCGGTGCGCGGTGCGATCGCCGCCGCGAACGAGGCGGTGGCGCTGCGCTCCTTCGCCGAGGAGATTCCCTCGATGAACGATATTTTCATACGGGCCGTCAACGGCTCGCTGTAACCCAATTACGGAGGTCTTATGTCAAATGTATGGCTGATCGTGACGCGCGAGTTCAACGAACGCGTCCGCAAAAAATCCTTCATCGTCACCACGCTGCTCATGCCCGTGCTGATGCTCGGACTGATGATGGCACCCGCGCTGATGATGCGCTACGCCTCGGGCGACACCAAAACCGTCGTGGTGATCGACCGCAGCGGGCTGGTGGCGCAGCACCTCGCAAACAGCGACGCGGTGCGTTTCGAAACGTCGGAGCTGCCCGTCGACACCGCGCGGCGCGTGATGATCGACAAGTTCGGCGTGCTCGAGATCGGGGCCGACGTGCTCGCCGATCCCTCCGACGTGCGGCTCTACGCCAACTCCGCCTCGTCGGTGACGCTCGAGGAGAACCTGCGCAGACAGATCGCAGGGGCGCTCGAACGCGAGAAGCTGCGCGCATACAGCATCGAGAACCTCGACGGCATACTGGCCGACGTGAAGACCGACGTCAGGATGCAGGTCGTGCGCAACGACGAGAGCGGGCCGTCGTCGGGCTCGTCGGCCGTCGCCGCGATGCTCGGGCTGGGGCTCGGCATGGTGCTCTACATGTTCCTGATGATCTACGGCGCGATGGTGATGCAGAGCGTCATCGAGGAGAAGTCGTCGCGCGTGCTGGAGGTCGTCGTCTCGTCGGTGCGTCCCTTCGATCTGATGATGGGCAAAATCCTCGGCGTCGCCTCCGTGGCGGTGGTGCAGGTGCTCATCTGGGCCGTGCTTGTCTGCGGCATGGCCGCCACGGTCATGCCGCACGTGCTGCCCGAGGGGGCGATGGAGGCGGCTGCGGCCGTGCAGCAGGGCGGCGATGCGGCGGCCGCCGCGAGCGGATTCGATGCGGAGACGCTGAACGCCATCGCCGTGGCCACCGACATCGGCTACCTGGCCATGCTCTTCGGCTACCTGCTGCTCTTCGTCGTGGGCGGCTATCTGCTCTACTCGGCGATGTTCGCGGCCGTGGGGTCGGCGGTCGACAGCGTGCAGGACGCCGCGCAGTTGCAGACGCCGATCCTGATCCCCATCATTCTGGCCGTGCTGGTCGAGGTGTCGGTGCTCAACGACCCCAACTCGTCGCTCGCCTTCTGGTTCTCGCTCATCCCCTTCACCTCGCCCGTGGTGATGATGGCGCGCATCCCCTACGGCATCCCGACGTGGGAGATCGTCCTCTCGCTGGGGCTGCTCTACGCCGCTTTCGTGGGAATGGTGTGGCTCGCGGCCAAGATCTACCGCGTGGGAATCTTCCTCTACGGCAAGAAACCCACGCTGCGCGAGATGCTCAAATGGATTCGATATAAATACTGATTCTAAACCAACCGTGAAAACATGAAAACCTTACTTCTCACGCTGATGGCCGCCGCAGGCGTAGCGACGACCGCCGCCGCACCCCGCACCGTCGCGGACACGACGCCCGAGGGCGAAGCGAAGATCATCTCCTACAACATCCGCCTCGGCGTAGCCGACGACGGCGCCAACAGTTGGGAGCACCGCCGCGAAGCGACGCTGCGGATGCTCGAACGCGAGGTGCCGACGGTCTTCGGCATTCAGGAGGGCTACCTCTTTCAGGTGAACTACATCGAGCAGAACCTGCCGCAGTACGCCCGTGTGGGCGTAGGCCGCGACGACGGCAAGGAGGGCGGCGAGATCATGGCCGTCTTCTACCTGCGCGACCGCTACGACCTGCTCGATCACGGCGATCTGTGGCTGAGCGAGACGCCCGACCGCGTGTCGCGCGGCTGGGACGGCGCCTGCAACCGCACGATGACATGGGTGCACCTGCGCGAAAAGGCCACGGGCAAGGAGTTCTACTACTTCAACACCCATCTCGACCACAAGGGCGAGGCGGCACGCCGCGAAGGGGTGAAGCTCGTCGTGCGGAAGGTGCTCGAAATCGCGGGCCGCAAGGCGGGCGTCGTGGTGGGCGGCGACCTCAACTCGACGATCGACGACCGCATCTTCGATCCGCTCAGGAAGTTCATGACGCCGGCGCGCGAGAAGGCCCCCGTCACCGACCGCAAGGGGACGTACAACGGCTGGGGACAGGCCCCCAACTCGATGGTCATCGACCACCTCTTCGTGCGCAACATGCGGTGTCTGTCGTACCGCACGCTCGACGGCGACTACGGCGTGCCCTACATCTCGGATCACTACCCTATCGAGATCGTCGTGCGGCTGAAGTAGACCGGCGGCGAAATTCAGCGGGGCGGCTCCGAAAGGAAGCCGCCCCGCTGAATTCGTCCCTGAACGTCACTCGTCGCCCTTGCCGAAGGGGAACTGATGCTCGTGCACGTCGTCGAAACGCAATCCCTTCTCGTAGGTGCGCATCGCACGACGGCTCATGCCCATCGACGAGAAACCGCCGTCGTGGAAGAGATTCTGCATCGTCACCTTGCGCGTGAAATCCGAGAAGAGCGTCAGCACGTAGTCGGCGCAGTCGTTCGCCGAGGCGTTGCCCAGCGGCGACATGTTCTCCGCGAACTCCATCAGGTCCTTGAGCCCCAGCACGCCGTTGCCCGCCGTGGTGGGCGTGGGCGACTGCGACACGGTGTTGATACGCACGTGCTTCTCGCGGCCGTAGATGTAGCCGAAACTGCGGGCGATCGACTCGAGCAGCGCCTTGGCGTCGGCCATGTCGTTGTAGCCGTAGAGCGTGCGCTGCGCCGCGATGTAGCTCAGCGCCACGATCGAACCCCACTCGCGCAGGGCGTCTTTCTTGCGCAGCACCTG
>USBO01000040.1 GCA_900552955.1 uncultured Alistipes sp. | reverse complement strand
TGCAGATTCCCTTCCTCATCGGCGGCGCCACCACCTCCGATCTCCACACGGCCGTGAAGATCGCCCCCTGCACGACGGCGCCGGTCATCCGCTCGCGCGACGCGAGCGACAACAACCGCATCCTCGCCGCGCTGCTCGGCCCCGCCCGCGACGCCTACGTCGCCGAGGTGCAGGCCCGCCAGCGGCAGTTGCGCGACGACTACCTGCGCAGCGAGCGCATGCGCAACCTCCTGCCTCTGGCCGAGGCGCGCCGCGACCGCCGTCCGCGCCCTGCCGCGCAGATCGCGCCGGCGGCCCACACGGGACGGCTCGTCTTCCCCGACTTCGACATCGCCGACGTCGAACCGCTCATCGACTGGAACTTCTTCTTCCCCGCGTGGGGGCTCAAGGGGCGCTACCCCGATCTGTTCGACCACCCGCAGCGGGGTGCCGAGGCGCGCAAACTCTTCGACGACGCGCAGGCGCTGCTGCGGCGCATCGCCGACGAGCGGCTGCTGACCCTGCAAGGCGTCGTGGGCATCTTCTCCGCCGTGAGCCGCGGGGACGACATCCTCGTCACCGATGCGAAGGGCCGCAGCCGCACGCTGCCCATGCTGCGCAACCAGACACGCGGCGACGAGCACCTCTGCCTCGCCGACTTCATCGCCGACGAACGCGACGGCGCGACCGACTGCATCGGCGCCTTCGCCCTCACGGCCGGCATCGGTCTGCAAGAGCTGTGCGACAAGTTCCGCGCCGAGGGCGACGACTACGCGGCCATCATGGCCAAGCTGCTGGCCGACCGCCTCACCGAGGCTTTCGCCGAGACGGTGCACAGCTTCGTGCGCCGGCAGATGTGGGGCTACGAGAGCGGCCCCGCACCCACGCCGCAGCAGATCCTCGCGGGCGACTACCGCGGCCGGCGCATGGCCTTCGGCTACCCCGCCTCGCCCGACCACTCGCTCAAACGCGACATCTTCGACCTGCTGGCCGTCGAGCAGACGACCCGCATGCGGCTGACCGACAACTGGATGATCGCGCCCGGCGAAGCGCTCTGCGGCCTCTTCCTCTCCGACGCCCGCTACTTCTCGGTCGGACAGATCGACAACGAACAACTGCACGACTACGCCGAGCGGCGCGGGCTGGAGGTCGAAACCGTCGAAAAAATCATTCCCAACAACGTCTGACCATGAACGTACTGGACATCATCCGCGACGCCTCCGCCGCAGGCACGACCCGCTTCTCGTTCGAGCTGCTGCCGCCGCTCAAGGGCGACGGCACGCGCAGCGTCTTCGCCACGGTCGAAGCGCTGAGCGCGTTCGGCCCCGCCTTCGTCAACATCACCTTCCACCGCGAGAGCATCAAGGAGACGATCAGCCCCGACGGTCACATGGAGTGGCACCGCGTGCGGCGCCGCCCGGGCACGGTGGGCATCTCGGCCGCCATCCGCGACCGCTTCGGCATCGAGGCGGTGCCGCACCTGATCTGCGGCGGACTGTCGCGCTACGACATCGAGGACGCGCTCATCGACATGGATTTCCTGGGGCTGCACAACGTGCTGGCGCTGCGCGGCGACTGCGGCCCCAACGAACGGCACTTCATGCCCCACCCCCAGGGCCACTCGCACGCCATCGACCTCGTGCGGCAGATCGCGGCGATGAACCGCGGCGAGTTCGTCGACGGCGAGGCGGAGGAGTGCCACCACTCGAAGTTCTCGATCGGCGTGGCGGGCTACCCCGAGAAACACATCGACGCCCTCGACGCCGAGAGCGACCTGCGCCACCTCAAGGCCAAGGTCGACGCGGGCGCCGACTACGTCATGACCCAGATCTGCTACGACGCCGACTGCATCCTCGCCTTCATCGGCCGCTGCCGCGCCGCGGGGATCGACGTGCCGATCATTCCGGGACTCAAACCGCTCTCAACGCTGCGGCAGCTCGCGCTGCTGCCCGAGACCTTCGCCATCGCGCTGCCCGAGGCGCTGCGCCGCGAGGTCGAGGCGCATGCCGACCGCCCCGAGGCGATCCGCCGCATCGGCGTGGAGTGGGCCGTCGACCAGTGCCGCCAGCTGAAGGCCGCCGGCGTACCCGTGATCCATTTCTACACGATGGGCCGCGCCGAGAACGTGCGGCAGATCATCAAAGAGGCATTCTGACCATGACCGACGAATTCGACAGCATCGCTTTCCGCCGCGCGCTGCACCGCCGGCCCGAACTCTCGTTTCGCGAAACCGAGACCCACGACCGCATCGCCCGCACGCTCGACGCGCTGGGCATCGCCCACCGCACCGTCGCCCGCACAGGCGTGTTGGCCCGCATCGAGGGCCGCGGCGACCTGCGGCGTGCCGTCGTGCTGCGCGCCGACATCGACGCGCTGCCGATCCGCGAACAGGCCGACGTGGCGTGGCGGTCGCTCAACGACGGGGTGATGCACGCCTGCGGCCACGACCTCCACACGGCCGTGGTGATGGGCGTTCTGCGGCGGCTCAACCGTTTGCGCGACTTCGAAGGGACGCTGTTCGGGCTCTTCCAGCCGGGCGAGGAGTGCAACCCGGGCGGTGCGTCGCTGGTGCTGGCCGAAGAGCCTTTCGCCGACTACGACGTGCGGGCCGTCGTGGGCGAACACGTCGAGCCGTCGCTCGAGGTGGGGACGTTCGGCTTCCGCGCGGGCAAGTACATGGCCTCGAGCGACGAACTGCGCTTCACGGTGCACGGCACGGGCGGTCACGCCGCGCTGCGCAATCAACTGCACGACCCCGTGGCGGCGGCCGCCGAGCTCGTGAGCGGACTGCTCGACCTCAATCTGCCGGAGCGCGTCCTCTCGATCGGCCGCATCGAGGCCGACGGCGCGACGAACGTCGTCCCCGACGACGTGCGCCTCGAAGGGACGCTACGCACCTTCGACGAGACGCTGCGCAGCGCCTCCTACGACGCCATCCGCGCCGCGGCGGCCGCCACCGACCGCCGGCACGGCACCCGCACGGCCGTCGACATCGGCCGCGGCTACCCCTGCGTGGTCAACGACCCTGCGCTCACGGCCGTCGCCCGCAGCCTCGCCGCCGAGCGGTGGGAAGCCGTCGACCTGCCGCTGCGCACGACGGCCGAGGATTTCGGGTTCTACACCCACCGCTACCCCTCGCTCTTCTACCGGCTGGGCGTCGGCTCAGCATCGGGCAAACCCCACACATCGACCTTCTCGCCCGACGAGAGGGCCATCACCGCGGGCATCGCTTACATGGAAGCGCTGGCCCTCAAACTGTTGAATGAAAAATGACACGAACGAAAAAACAAACTCATAACGACGGCGAACGCGCCGCCCTGATTCTGGAGCTCTTCCGGCAACTGCCCGACAACAAATTCTCGCTGCGCCACCTCGCCTCGGCGTCGGGCGGCGCCACGAAGGAGGGACGCCGCGAGACGATGCAGATCGTCGAGCAACTGCTCGCCGAAGGCGTCATCGAGAGCTGCTCCCACGAAAAGTACCGCCTGAGCTCCGCCCGGCGCCCCCGAATGGAGGGAACGGTCGACATGCTGGCCACCGGTGCCATGTTCGTGCGAATCGAAGGGGCGGAGGAACCGGTCTTCGTCCACGCGCGCAACTCGCTGGGCGCACTCGACGGCGACCGCGTGCAACTGGTGCCGACCCGCAAGGCGCGGGGACGCAACTCCGCCGAAGGCGAGATCGTCGCCATCGTCGAACGCAACCGCAAACCCTATGTGGGCACGGCCGAGGTCAGCGAACACAACGTCTTCGTGCGCATCGACTCGCGCAAGATGCCCGTCGACGTCTACCTCCCCAAAGGCGCGTGCGACGGCGTGAACGACGGTGACAAGGTCGTGGTGCGCATCGTCGAGTGGGCTCCCGGCACGAAAAGCCCCGTGGGCGAGCTGGTCGACGTACTGGGCCGCGCGGGCGACAACGACACCGAGATGCACGCCATCCTGGCCGAATACGACCTGCCCTACCGCTTCGAGGAGGAGGTCGAGGCGGCTGCCCGCGCCATCCCGAGCCGCATCACGGCGAAGGACTACGCCGAGCGGCGCGACTTCCGGCAGACGACGACCTTCACCGTCGATCCGGCCGACGCCAAGGACTTCGACGACGCGCTGTCGGTGCGCAAGCTCCGCGACGGCGTCTGGGAGGTGGGCGTCCACATCGCCGACGTGACCCACTACGTGCGGCCCGGATCGGTGGTCGACACCGAGGCCGAGGCGCGCGGCACGTCGGTCTATCTGGTCGACCGCACCGTGCCGATGCTGCCCGAACGGCTCTGCAACGAGCTCTGCTCGCTGCGGCCGCACGAGGAGAGCCTCTGTTTCTCGGCGGTATTCACCCTCAACGACGACCTCGAAATCCTCGACGAGTGGTTCGGCCGCACGGTGATCTACTCCGACCGCCGCTTCGCCTACGAGGAGGCGCAGCAGGTGATCGAGACCGGCAAGGGCGATTACGCCGAGGAGATCCTCACACTCAACCGGCTGGCGCAGGCGTTGCGCCGCGAGCGGTTCCGCAGCGGTGCGATCGGCTTCGACCGCGCCGAGGTCAAATTCCGTCTCGACGAAAAGGGCCGCCCGCTGGGCGTCTGTTTCAAAGAGCAGAAGGAGGCCAACCAGATGATCGAGGAGTTCATGCTGCTGGCCAACCGCCGCGTGGCGGAGTTCTGCGGCAAGGTGCGCGGACGCAAGTCGCGCCGCACGATGGTCTACCGCGTCCACGACGAACCGAATCCCGACAAGTTGCAGAGTTTCCGGCAGTTCATCCTCCGCTTCGGCCACATCTTCAAGGCCGCCGAGGGCCGCGCCGTGGCCAAGGAGATGAACAAGCTCTTCCAGAAGGTCAAGAACTGCCCCGAGGAGAACGTCGTCTCGACGCTGGCCGTGCGCTCGATGGCCAAAGCCTACTACACCACCGACAACATCGGCCACTACGGCTTGGCCTTCCCCTACTACACACACTTCACCTCGCCGATCCGCCGCTACCCCGACATGATGGTGCACCGGCTGCTGGCCCGCTACCTCGAAGGCGGCAAAACGGCCGACAAGGCCAAGTTCGAGGCGCTGTGCGAACACGCCTCCGAACGCGAAGTGGTCGCCGCTGAAGCCGAACGCGCCTCGATCAAGTACAAGACGGTCGAGTTCATGACCGAGCGTCTGGGACAGGAGTACGACGGCCACATCTCGGGCATCACGGATTGGGGCATCTTCGTCGAGATCGACGAGAACCACATCGAAGGACTGGTGGCGATGCGCGACCTGCGCGACGACTTCTACGACTTCGATCCGGCCGAATACACCGCCACGGGCCGTTCGACGGGCCGCCGCTTCACGCTGGGCGACGCCGTGCGCATCCGCGTCAAGCGCGCCGACCTGCAGAAACGCCTGCTCGATTTCGACATGGTGCTGCCCGATGCGCCGCAGGACGACGCACCGCGAAAACGCCGCCGACGCCCCCAGGTAAAACGCCGCCGCTGATGACCGCCCGTATTCTCGACAAGGCCGTGCGGCGCGAGCCGCTCACGCGCGACGAAGCCTACGCGCTCTACGAGCGCACGCCCGTGCAGGAGCTGGCCGCGGCGGCCGACGCCGTGCGGCGTGCGACGGTGGCCGATCCGACGGTCGTGACGTGGCAGATCGACCGCAACGTCAACATCACCAACGTCTGCATCTCGGGCTGCAAGTTCTGCAACTTCCACTGCAAGCCCCACGACACGCAGCGTGCCTTCATCACCACGCGCGAGGAGTACCGCCGGAAGATTGCGCAAACGCTTGCGCTGGGCGGCGACCAACTGCTGTTGCAGGGCGGACTCCATCCGCGGCTCGGCATCGCCTTCTACGAGGAGCTGTTCCGCGACCTGAAGCGGATGTTCCCCGACGTCCGGCTCCATGCGCTCGGCGCGCCCGAGGTGGCGCACATCGCCCGGGTGAGCGGCCTCACGACAATCGAGACGCTCCGCCGCCTCATGGCTGCCGGACTGGACTCGCTGCCGGGAGCCGGAGCCGAGATACTCGACCCCGCCGTACGGCGCAGAATCTCGCCAGCCAAACCCTCGGCGGAGTCGTGGCTCGCGGTGATGCACGAGGCCCACACGCTGGGGCTGGCCACCTCGGCCACGATGATGTACGGCCATATCGAGACGCCGCGCCAGCGCATCGACCACCTGCTGGCGATCCGCGACCTTCAGGCGCGCTGCCCCGCAGGCAAGCCCGGGTTTCTGGCCTTCATCCCGTGGATTTTCCGCTCGACGGGCACGCAGCTCGAGGCCGAAGGGACGGCCACCGACTTCTCGCCGCTCGAGTACATCCGCATCATCGCCGTCAGCCGGCTGATACTGAACAATATCCCCAACATTCAGGCTTCGTGGCTCACCGTCGGCCGCTCCACAGCGCAGACGTCGCTCCACAGCGGTGCCAACGACATGGGGTCGATCATGATCGAGGAGCATGTCGTCTCGTCGGCCGGTGCCAACAACCGCTTCGACGCCGAGGGCATCCGGCAGGCGATCCGTGAAGCGGGCTTCACGCCGCGCCTGCGCAACCAACTCTACGAACCGCGGCCGTGGCCGCCTCAGCACTCTCCCGCATGAAACATCCGGCATCGCTCCTCGGCTCCCTTCTCGTCGCCGCAGCGCTGTGCGTCGCCTGCGGGCCCGCAGCTCCGGCGCCGGCGGACGACGTGGCCGAATACCAGCCCCGCTGGCGGTCGCACACGGTCGACTCGACGCAATACCGCAAGGTATTCCTCGCCGGCACGATCGACATGGGCCGCAGCGCCGACTGGCAAGCGGCCCTCGTGACCCGCTTCCGCGACAGCGTGGGCGGCCGCTGGCTCTTCTTCAACCCGCGGCGGCGGGAGTTCCGCGCCACGCCCGCCGAGATGGAGCATCAGATCGCGTGGGAGCTGGCGCACCTCGAAGCGGCCGACCTCATCGTGATGAACCTCTTGGGCGACAGCCGCTCGCCGATCTCGCTGCTCGAAATGGGGCTCCACGCCCGCTCGGGCAGGCTGCTGGTGGCATGCAGCCCCGACTATTACCGTTACGACAACGTGCGCATCACCTGTCGTCGCTACGACGTGCCGCTTTACGACTCGCTCGAAGCGCTGCTCGACGACCTGCTGCGCCGAACCGCCCGATAACATGGAAGGATTCCTGGACACGATCACGCAACTCTGCATCGACTGGGGCTATTGGGGCCTCTTTCTCTCGGCCTTCGTGGCGGGCAGCATCGTCCCCTTCAGCTCGGAAGCGGTGATGGTGATCCTGATCCGCATGGGGCTCGACCCTGCGCTCTGCCTGCTGGCGGCCGCCACGGGCAACACCGGCGGCGGCATGACCTGCTACTGGATCGGCCACCTGGGCAAGCGCGAGTGGTTCGGCAAATACCTCGGCATCGGCGAGAAGCAGCTCGACCGCGCCGAACGCTTCCTCGCGGGGAAGGGGGCGTGGAGCGCCTTTTTCGCCTTCCTGCCCTACATCGGCGAGGCGATCGCCATTCTGCTGGGGCTGATGCGCAGCAACGTGTGGATCACCACGCTGGCCATGTTCGCCGGCAAGGTGCTGCGCTACGCCGCCATTCTCTACGCCGTGAAGGGCGCGGCAGCGCTGTTGTAGCCCCCCACGGCCCGATTGTTGCATCCTGCGCCCGTTATGAAACGAATCGTCGCAGGAGCGCTCCTCACGGGGTGCCTTCTGGCAGCAAATGCACAAACCATGAAACCGCTCACTCCCGACGAGCGCCGGGTCATCGTCGACAAGGGAACCGAAGCACCCTTCACTGGGAAATATTACAAGCATAGCGCGCGCGGTCTCTACCGCTGCCGCCAGTGCGGAGCGCCGCTCTACCGTTCGGAGGACAAGTTCGATTCGGGATGCGGCTGGCCCGCCTTCGACGACGAGATCGCGGGCGCGGTACGCCGCACGCCCGACGCCGACGGCCGCCGCACCGAGATCACCTGCGCCCGCTGCGGCGGGCATCTGGGCCACGTCTTCACAGGCGAGCGCCTCACCGCAAAGAACACGCGCCATTGCGTCAATTCCCTCTCGCTTGATTTCGAACCTGCACCCGAGACCTCCGACAAGGCTCCCGCAACGCAACACCGTTAAAAAAAGAGACGATATGGAAACTCCTCACACCACGCACCTGCCACGCATCGGCGACAAGGCCCCGTCGTTCGAGGCCGTCACCACACAGGGCCCGATCCGCTTCCCCGAAGATTACGCCGGACGCTGGGTCATTCTCTTCAGCCATCCGTCGGACTTCACGCCGGTCTGCACCTCCGAGTTCATGACCTTCGCCGCACGCAGCGCCGAATTCGAGGCGCTCGGCTGCCAGCTCGTCGGGCTCTCGGTCGACGGGCTCTACAGCCACATCGCATGGCTGCGCACGATCCGCGACCGGATCGCCTACCGCGGCATGCAGCACGTCGACGTACGCTTCCCGCTGATTGCCGACCACCAGATGAAAGTCGCCAACCTCTACGGCATGATCCAGCCGGGCGAAAGCTCGACGTCGGCCGTGCGCGCCGTCTTCTTCATCGACCCCGAAGCGACGATCCGCGCCGTGATCTACTATCCGCTGGCGCTGGGCCGCAACTTCGACGAGATCAAACGCGTGCTCGTCGGGCTGCAAACCATCGACCGCTACAACGTCGCGCTGCCCGCCGACTGGCACCCGGGCGACGACGCCATCGTGCCCACCGCCTCGTCGGCCGCAGCCGCCGAGGAGCGCATGACCAGCCCCGACGAGGGTGTGCAATGCTACGACTGGTTCTTCTGCACGCGCCCGCTGCCGCAGGAGGAGCCCGAAGAGATCGCCGTACCGCAACCATAAAACACAACCGTCATGGCAATCGCACATCTGACCAAAGCCGAGTTTTCGGCAAAAATCGCCAATCTCGACGCCGCCATCTCCGAATGGCGCTATCTGGGCTCGCGTCCGGCCATCGTCGACTTCTATGCAACGTGGTGCGGCCCCTGCCGCGCACTCGCCCCGATTCTGGAGGAGCTCGCCGAGGAGTATGCCGGCGAAGTGGACTTCTACAAGGTCGACATCGACCGCGAAGAGGAGCTGGCCGCCGCCTTCGGCGTGCGCTCCGTCCCCACGCTGCTCTTCATTCCCGCCGAAGGTGCGCCGCAGATGGCGACCGGCGCGCTTCCGAAGCAGACGCTGCGCGAAGCCATCGGCGAGCTGCTGCTCAAGCTCCCCGCAGCGGAGAGCTGACCTGCCTGCCGAACGAACGGGGCGGCACTCGATGCGAGTGCCGCCCCGTGGCATATACAGCGGAACCTGCCGCTTAGAACATGTACTTGATACCGAACTGCATCGTCCAGAAAGAGCCGATGTTGGGCTTGTAGGTGCGATCCAGCGTAATATTGTTGCCGTAGATGTCCTTCAGTCCGTTGGTCATCTTGTACTTGAGCGTGTAGTCGTTCTTGGCGTTCGGCTTCTGCGTCACCGTCAGGAACTGATACTGGTTGCCGTTCGTACCCAGATACTGCGAATAGCTTACGCCCCAGTCGCGGTTGAGCAGATTGAGGAAGTTGTCGATATTGAAGCTGAAACGCAGCTTGTGCTCGCGGCCGTTGCGCTGCGGGATGATGATGTCGTGCGAGATGCTCAGATCCAACTGGTTGGCGAACGGAGCCACGGCGCCGTTGCGCTTGGTGTACTCGCCGCGGTGCTTGCTCAGATAGTCGTCCTGCCCGATAAACTTATCCATCGCCTGCCAAGCGTTCTCCCAGGCCTGCTCCTCGATGCAACCATCCTCGCCGGACATAATGCCGCTGTTGTCGGCAAATCCGTCGGAAACCAGATGGCCTTTCGCCTCCTCGCGGTTAGCCGGCACGTAGATCAGGTCGTTGGCCGTCTGTCCGTCGCCGTTGGCGTCGCCCGAATAGCAATACGAAAAGCGGAAGGGACGGTAGCGCTGGTAGACCAGACCGAAGTTGGTCGCACCGTGCTTGCCCCAGCGCGCCGTGTAGAAGGCGCTCAAGAGCAGACGTCCGTCGAACGCACCGGCCGAGTAGCCCAGCTCCTCGCTGTTGACGGCCACCTTCTGCGTGTACTTCCAGGCCGACGTAGCCACCGACGACGTACCGTCGGTCACGCTGCGCGCCGTACCCAGCGTATACGATCCGTTCAGATACAAGCCGCGCAGCGGACCCTGCACGAACTCCTTCTGCAACTGGAACGTCGTATAGAACGAGTAGCCTTTGCTCGTGTTGCGCAGCATCACGACATTGTTGGCATTCGAACCGTCAGTCATCACGGCTTTGCCGTCTGCATCCACCACGGGTTTCCCATTCTCGTCCGTCTTCTGAACCATGTAGGGATAGTAGCCACCCGTGAAGGCGGTGCGCTGACCGCTGCCGCCGTCGTTGACAAACTTGCCCTCGGCCACTTCGATGCCGATGTTATCGTGGTAGATGGCATTGATGTCTTTGTTGTAGAGCATCTCGACGGTCAGAATCCAGCCGCGCCACTTGTAATCGAGCGCGAGGTTGCTCTTCCACAGCATCGGATACTTGAAGTCGGGATCGGTCACGGCGATATCTCCCCTTACGGCATCGCCCGACGCAGGCCAGTACTGCTGTATATTCCCGGTGAAACCCAACTGATGACGGTTGTCGTAAGCGACGCCGTTGATCTTACCGACATATTCGGGGACGCTGCCGAACAGACGGCCGTTGTTGCCCGCCTGATTCGAGATCCACACGTAGGGAGGCGTACCCGAGAAGAGGCCCGAACCGCCCCGGAGCTGCAGCGAACCGTCCTCGAGCGGCTTCCAGTTGAAGCCCACGCGCGGCGAGAACTGCGGGTGTACGCCCGGGTACTTCGACACGTCGACCTGGATGCCGTCGCGGAAAGTCTGACGCGCCAGATCGGGGTTCTCCTGCAGATCGGTCAGGAAGATCGGCATGTCGACACGCAGGCCGTAGGTCAGCGAGAAGCGGTTGCTCGGCGTCCACTTATCCTGCACGTAGAAGCCCAGTTGCAGCACATCGACCTCAGCAAAGGGGAAACTGCCGTCGGGCGTGAGCGGATTGCGCTGCTGGAACTTCGTCTGGCCCGTGCCTGCACTGTTGGCCAAACCGCCGTTAACGGGTTTGAGACCCCACTTCGCAGGATCGTACTTGCGGATATCGAATCCATTCATATTGCCGTTGGCGGCCATATAATCCTTTGCAGCCAGCACGTTGAACTTGAAGTCGTCGATCGACGAGAAGACCCACGAACCCGGGTAGTTCTGCGCGAAACCGTTCTTGAACGTACGGTAGTCGGACTGCGTACCCACGGTGATCTGGTGCTTGCCGAAGTTCATCGTGAAGTTGTCCTGAATCTGGAAGATGTCCGTATCCAACTGGTTGTTATAGGAGTTGGCCTCAGTGCCGAAGACCGTGTAGCTCGACCCGTCCTTGAGGATGTCGACCTGCGGGAAGAAACCGCCGTCCATGTCGCGGAAGTCGCGCAGACGCGAATAGCCCACCTTCAACGAGTTCGACATGTGGTCGTTGACCGTCGTGTTCAGATCGGCCATAAGGATGTTGAAGTTGTTGTTCGTGCGATAGTACGACGACGAGAAAGGCATGGAAAACGCATTGGGGCCACGACCGTTCTTAGGAGCGCCCGATGTCGAAGGAGCGTTCGTATTGTACGATTTCAGGTAGTAATACTTCAACGAGAAGGTGTTCTTCGAGTTGATGTTCCAGTCGACACGGGCCGTGATACGGTCGGCACGCGTCTCCGTCTTCGAAAGATCATAAGTGCCCGGAGTATAATCAAACTGATCTCTGAGGAAGGAGGAGAGATCATTCAGATCGGCCGCCGTGACGCGCGAATCGGCCAGACGGTTCGTGATCGGATTGTCCTGACGATCCAACTCGCCGTTGACGAAGAAGAAGAGCTTGTTCCTGAGGATCGGACCGCTCAGGCTCACACCGTACTGGCGGTTGGTGAACTCCGACACCTGGCCGATGTAGTCGCGCACGCGGCGTCCCTGCAGCTCGGGGCTCTTGGTGTACATGTAGGCCGAAGCGTGCCACTCGTTGGTACCCGACTTGGTCACCGAGTTGATTCCGCCGCCCGTGAAGCCGCCGTTACGCACGTCGTAGGGAGCGATCATCACCTGCACCTGCTCGATCGACTCGAGCGAGATCGGCTCCGTACCCTTCGCACCCAGCGCCGACGACAGACCGAAAGAGTTGTTGAACGACGCACCGTCGACGGTCACGTTGTTGAAGCGGTACGAGGTTCCGGCGAAGTTCTTGCCGCTCGACATCGGAGTGAGCTTGATGAACTCGTCGAGCGAACGGCTCGTCGTGGGGAGCTTCTCCATCATTTCGAGCGTCACGATCTCCTGCGCTCCCGTGCGGTTGGCATTGAAGACCGGATTGGCCTTGCCGACGACGACCACCTCGCCGATCGCCTGCGTGTCCTCGCGCAGCTTGAAGTCGAGCGTCGCCTCCTCGCCGATGGTCAGATAGACGCCTTCGACCTTCTCGGTGTTGCAGCCGATGAAACTGGCCTCGACGGTGTAGGGACCGCCCACACGCATACCGCCGATGTTGAACTGGCCGTTGCGCGTCGAAGCCGTAGCGTACTGCGTGCCGGTCGGCGTATGCACCGCCATGATCGTCGCGCCGATGATCGGCTGACCGTCGGCGTCGATGACCCGACCGCTCATGCTCGAGGTCGTCACCTGTGCCGAAACGGTGGCGGCGACGAAGAGCATCATGAACAAAAAGCAGAGTTTCTTCATACGATAAATATTTAAGTTGAGAGATGTCGGTCCCGGCGCACACGCCCTCGGAGAACCCGTAAGGTCTTCGGTAGAAGAGAGAATCGGATATGAGATCGTTTTATGACGCATTCGGATGCAATACAAACGCTAACTCGGCGCAAAGATACGATTTTTCGGCGAAACGGACGATTCTCTGAAGAAAATATATTTTTCACACCTCCGGAGGCTCCCTGAATGCTCCCGATGTTCCGATCGGGAAAGGGCGATGCCGCACCGCCCGAAGTGCCGGCACAAAAAAGGCCGAATCCGGTGCCGCACTCAAACGACACCGGATTCGGCGATCGGATTCGACCGGCCGTCAGAAATAACGGCCGCTCAGATCTTTCATATCGGCCATCTCCTGCAAGGCCGGCAGCACGCGCTGCTGCATCATCCCCTCGGCCATCGCCTCGGCACGAACCTTCTCGTCCTCGACCGTCTGCTGGCGCTCGGCCGGATCGACCGAAGTCACCTCGAAGAGGTAGACGCCCGAGAGACCCTTGACGGGAGCCGAAACCTCGCCCTGCGCGGTCGTCTCGGCAATCGCACCCACGAGTGCCGGCTCGACGCCCACACCGTCGATGTAGAACGATCCGAAGGTCACGTCCTTGAAATCGGCCACCTCGCTGCCGAAACTTCCGGCAGCGCCCTCGAGCGATGCATCCGACAGGTTCTTCACGATATATTCGTACTTCTTGTCACGCATCAGCCGGTTCTTAATGCGGGGAGCCGCCTTTTTCACCGAAGCGTAATCGTCGTCGTCGATCTCCGTGAGCAGCGCCACGACGTAGTCCTTGCCGATTCTGAAGATCTCCGACAGGTCGCCCTCGTCCGCGCCGTAGGCCCAGCGGGCCACCTCGCGCGAGCCTTCCAGGCCACGGATCGCGCGGTCGCCCATGTTGAGCGTCGCCACACGCGGCGTAACGGCCGCCTTCGACGCCGCCTCGTTGAACGCAGCGTCCGAACCTTTGGCGTTCACGGCAAAGGAGCTGGCCTGATTGTGGATGTCGCGCACCGTGGCGGCCGAAGCCTCGACGGGATAGCTGACCGTGGCGACTTTATAATGTTTCGAAGGCTTGTCGGCACGGTAAACGTTGATGAGCTGAATGGCATCGCCGCTCATCACCTTCACCACGTCGCCTTTCTTGGCGTCGGCGAGCGCCTCGGCCATCGTGGAGTTGAAGGCCGAGAAGGGATAGACACCCACCTCGCCGCCCGCAGCGGCCAGCTCCTCGTTGGCCGAGTAGCGACGCGACAGATCGGCGAAATTCGCGCTCGTGGCGACCGTCCGGAGGCTGTCGGCCAGCTTCTCGGCGGTATAGGGCAGGACGATCATCTTCAGACCGAGCGTATCGGGCGCCATGCGGCTCTCGACCACGCGGGCCATCGTCCACACGTTGTTCTTCAGCTCGGGGCCGAACATCCGGCCGGCGGCGAGCGCTTCGGCCTGCTCGCCCAACTGCGCCGCCGTCACGTAGCGGTCGGCGATCTGGCCGTGGCGATCCTGCCGCACGAAGAGCTTGACGTCCTCCGCCGCATCGAACC
>USBO01000039.1 GCA_900552955.1 uncultured Alistipes sp. | reverse complement strand
CAGTCCGTAGCCGGCGTCGTTGAGGCAGATGCCGAAGAAGAGCATGTAGAACGGCGCGAAGAAGGGGGTAAGGTCGATCGTCCCGTACTTCGGTCGGGCGTACATGTCGCCCACCATCTCGAAGATGCGCGCGAAGCGGTTGTTCTTCAACTTGACGGGCGTCTCGTCCTCGGGCGTGGGATCGCTCTTGAGGTAGAGTACGTCGGGATATTCGTCGAGCAGGGCGTCGACCTTGTCCGAGGTCTCGCGTTCGGCCCACCCCTCCATGACCAGCAGCGTGCCGTCGGCGGCCGTCTCGGCCGAAGCCGTGGCCTTGAGTCCCTGCAACTGTTCGCGCAGGCGGTTGCGGTCGCGTTCGATGAGCGATGCGGAGACAGCGGCGCGCGACATCTCGGCGTCGGTGGCCCGCAGCCGCTCTGCGAGCGCTGCGACCTTCGCCTCGGCGGCGCGGGCGGTCATCGCGGGGGCTTTCACCTCCTGCGCGTCGAACGACAGCTCGGCGCCTTCGTGCGACACGGCGACGAACCAGATCATCGAGTCGCTCTGGCGGATCACCTCCACGGGTGCCTGCGCGTTCCACGCCTCGCGCGACTTCTCGAAGACACCCCGCTGTGCGATGAAGAAACGCAGTACGATTCCGCGTCCGGCGAGCCGCTGCAGCGTCTCGGCCGAGAAATCGCCCCACGGGCGCGCCTCCTCGGCGGCCTTTTCGGTCTGGCCGATCTCGGTGCGCAGCGCCGTGCGCTCCTGCGCCGCCTGCGTGTAGCGTTCGTAGGCCTCGCCGCCCGAAGCGAAAGGCGCCGCTGCGGCGTCGAAACGCTCCGAGTCGCGGAAACGCTGCAGCGCGTCGAGCGCTTTGGTGCGCCCTTCGATCGACGCGATGAGCAGCCGGTCGCCCTCCGAAGGCTCCCAGCCCGTGCAGGTCACGTCGACCAGCCCCAGTTCGCGGAGCCGTTCGAGAAAGTCGTCGCTGCGGCCGGCGTAGAGAATGAAGTCGTATTTCGACATCCTGGCGATCATGGCATCGGCCCCTCCGCGGCCTGCTGTTGTTTGGTTTTCACGATTTTCTGTGCCGATTTCGAGAGGTTCTCCTCGTCCTCGAGGAAGCGTTTGATCTTACGGATGGCATCCTCGTAGCCGGGGATCTGCACCTTCTCGTAGAGATTGACCTTCTGCGTGGTTTTGCGGCGTGCGAAGTCGAGCAGCTCCATCTTGCGGTTGAAGAGCTCGTATTCGATGCCCAGTTTCGACAGCCGCTTCAGCAGACCGATGCCGGCGGCGTACCACACGGGCGACGAGAAGAGGTCGTAGGGCTTCTCCTCGTAGACGATCTCCCCGAGCACGGGCGTGCGGACGCCCGCGATCTTCTGTTCGGTCAGACGGATGTCGGCGATGCGCAGCAGGTCACAATCAAACTCTCCCCACAGCGAGACCATGTAGTCGTACTCGGCCTCGAGGCGCGCGAGCTCCGTGCGGAACTCCTGTGCGGCCTCCTTCGCCCGCTTGACCTCGGAGCGCAGCGCCGACTCCTTACTCTTGATGGTAGGGAGCGCCTTCTGCCGCATCTTGAGCTGTTTGCCCAGGTCGCCGAGCGAAGTCTTGTTATATTGAAATTTGATTGCCATGGGTGTCTACTCCTTCCAGTATTTGCGGATCAGCTCCTCCTTGATGGCCACCTCGGTCTTGGTGAAATACTCCGCGAAGAGCGTCCATGCCGTGTCGAGCATCTCCTCGATGTCGATGTTGATGTCGATGGCCAGCAGCTTCTCCGAGTAGTCGCGGGCGAACTTCAGCGCGCGCTCGTCGTAGTCCGAGAGGTCGAAACCGTTCTCCAGCTTGGTCTTGGCGTTGGCCGCGTCGGCATAGAGGCGCACGCAGGCGTTCATCACCTGCGGATGATCCTCGCGGGTCTTCTTGCCGATGACGAGCTGCTTGAGGCGCGACAGCGAACGGAACGGGTCGACGATGACCTTGCCCGTGTCCGAGTCGTTGCGCAGGAAGAGCTGGCCCTCGGTGATGTAGCCCGTGTTGTCGGGGACGGCGTGCGTGATGTCGCCGCCCGAGAGGGTCGTCACGGCGATGATGGTGATCGAACCGCCGTTGGGCAGCTGCACGGCCTTCTCGTAGATCTTGGCCAGATCCGAGTAGAGCGAACCGGGCATCGAGTCCTTCGAGGGGATCTGGTCCATGCGGTTCGAGACAATGGCCAGCGCGTCGGCGTAGAGCGTCATGTCGGTGAGCAGCACCAGCACCTTCTGGCCCTTGTCCACGGCGAAGTATTCGGCGGCGGTCAGCGCCATGTCGGGCACGAGCAGGCGCTCGACGGGCGGGTTCTCGGTCGTGTTGACGAACGAGACGATGCGGTCGAGCGCACCGGCGTTCTCGAAGACCTGCTTGAAGTAGAGGAAGTCGTCGTTCGTCAGGCCCATGCCGCCCAGAATGATCTTGTCGGCCTTGGCGCGGAGCGCCACGTTGGCCATCACGGCATTGTAGGGCTGGTCGGGGTCGGCGAAGAAGGGGATCTTCTGCCCCGTGACGATCGTGTTGTTGAGGTCGATGCCGGCGATGCCCGTGGCGATGAGCTCCGAGGGCTGCTTGCGCCGGAAGGGGTTGACCGTCGGGCCGCCGATCTCGCGCGCTTCGCCCTCGATCTGCTCGCCGCCCTCGAGCGGTTCGCCGTAGGCGTTGAAGAAGCGGCCGGCCAGATTGTCCGAAACCTTGAGTTTGGGAGGCTCGCCGTGGAAGACCACTTCGGAGTCGGTGGCCAGCCCTTCGGTGCCGGCGAAGACCTGCAGCGTCACGTTGTCGCCCATGATCTTCACCACCTGCGCCAGCTTGCCGCCCACGGTGGCCAGCTCGTCGTTGCCCACGCCCGAGGCGCGCAGCGTCACGGTGGCCTTCGTAATGTTGTCTATCTTGGTATATACCTTCTGAAATGCACGTGTTGTCATAGCTGCGGTCTTATTTGTTGAGCTTCTCGTCGACGAGTTTCTCGATCTGCGAGCGGTAGCCGGCGAATTTCTCGGACTGCCACTCCGAGTAGTTCATCTGACGGAAGAGGTTGATGAGCGTCTTGAAGAACGAGGAGCACTCCTCGAAATCGGCGAAGTCGAACGTCTTGTTGCAGATGTCGAGCACCATTGCGAACATCGTCCTCTGGCGTTCGAGCGGACAGTTGGCGTCGATGTCGTCGAAGGCGTCCTGCTGCAGGATCACGAAGTCGATGAGCTCCGACTTCCAGAACCGTTCGTGGTACTCCACCGGCACGCCGTCGTCGCCCAGGATGTTGATCTGGTCGTTGGCCTCCTTGCCGCGCTGCACGAGCGTCTTGCCCGCGTAGACGTCGTCGACCCACCCTTTGCCGATGTGGGCGTCGAGGTATTCGCGGATCTCGGGATACTCCAGATACTTCGAGTAGGAGTCGAGCGGGTCGATGGCGGGGTAGCGCTTCGAGTCGGCACGTGCCTGCGCCAGCGCGTAGAAGCAGCGGGCCGCCTTCTTCGTGGACTCCGTGACGGGCTCCTTGAGGTTGCCGCCCGCGGGCGACACCGTGCCGAGGAAGGTCACCGAGCCCGTCTGCCCGTTGGTCAGACGCACCAGACCGGCGCGCGAGTAGAAGTTCGAAATGATCGCCGAGAGGTCCATCGGGAAGGCGTCCTGACCGGGCAGCTCCTCCAGACGGTTCGACATCTCGCGCAGCGCCTGCGCCCAGCGCGACGTCGAGTCGGCCATGACGAGCACCTTGAGCCCCATGGCGCGGTAGTATTCGCCGATGGTCATACCTGTGTAGACCGACGCCTCGCGCGCGGCGACGGGCATGTTCGAGGTGTTGCAGATGATGATCGTGCGCTCCATGAGCGGACGGCCCGTATGGGGGTCGATCAGCTCGGGGAACTCCTTGAAGATCTCGACCACCTCGTTGGCGCGCTCGCCGCAGGCGATCATGATGATGACGTCGGCGTCGGCCTGCTTCGAGATAGCGTGCTGCAGCACGGTCTTGCCCGCGCCGAACGGCCCCGGAATGAAGCCCGTGCCGCCTTCGGCCAGCGGGTTGAAGGTGTCGATGGCGCGCACGCCCGTCTCCATGATGCGGTCGGGGCGCGGCTTCTCGACGTAGCTGCGGATCGCCTGCTTGACGGGCCAGCGCTGCACCATCGTCACGTCGTGGTCGCGGCCCTCGGCGTCGGTCAGCACGGCCACCGTGTCGGTGACCTTGTAGGAGCCGGCCGCAGCCACGCTCTTGACCGTGTAGCTGCCCGTCATCGTGAAGGGAACCATGATCTTGTGGGGGATCCACTGCTCCTTGACCTCGCCCAGCCACGAGGCGGCCGAAACCTTGTCGCCCGCTGCGGCCAGCGGCGTGAACTCCCACGTCCGCTCGAAGTCGATCGGATCGGTGATCGATCCGCGTTCGATGAAGAGGCTCTCCATCTTCTCGAGGTCGTTCTGCAGACCGTCGTAGTTGCGCGAGAGCAGACCCGGGGCCAGCGTGGCTTCGAGCATGTGCCCCTCGAACTCGACCCGATCGCCGATGCGCAGTCCGCGCGTGCTGTCGTAAACCTGTACGTAGGCGTCGTCGCCGACGACTTTGATGACCTCGGCCATCATTTTGGTATCGCCCGTCCACACGTGGCAGATCTCGTTCTGGGCCACGGGCCCGTCCGCTCTGACAATGACGATGTTGGAGATGATACCGTTTACACGTCCTGTAGTTTTCATATATGACTATTTGTTATTTATCAGTTCCTTGCCGTCCAGCTCGTGCAGCAGCCGTTCGAGCATGGCGCGGCCGCGCGCTTCGTCGAGCTGCGTCCAGCGCGCCACCAGGTTGATGCGCACAAGGTAGGAGAGGATGGCGTTGACGTCGAAGTAGTCGGCGGCCGCCAGATCGACGGCCTGCTGCCAGCGGATGCGGTCGATGCGGTGCTCCTTTTCGACGAGGTTGGTCTCGTCGCTCACGGCGGCGATCACCGCGTCGATGTAGGGCAGCTCGCCCCGCAGGCCGAAGTCGGCGGCCGATGAGCGGCGCAACTGTTCGGCGATGTCGTCGTCGCCCACGATCTGCTCCTCGACGGGGCGTCCCAGCGCACGGGCCGTGACGGCCGCCGCGACGTTGCGCAGCGTGCGGTCGAAATCGCTCCATGCGCGCAGGAAGCGGCTCGGCGAGGCGGCGCAGAGGGCGTAGTAGGCTTCGAAAAGCGACCGTTCGAAGGGCCGCGACGTGTCGACCTCCTCGGCCTCCTCCGAGTCGGGGCGGGCGTAGGCCGTCAGCACGCGCCCGATCGGCTGCGGCAGCAGGTGCGGGCGCTCGGTCTCTTCGGCGAGCGTCTGGCGAGAGAAGTTGCCCAGCGCGTCGTGCGCCGGACGGCCTGCGTGCAGGGAGATCAGATTCTTGCAGTCGTAGTAGCCGTAGAGCAACCGGACGGCACGCCGGTCGCGCGGCGTCAGTTCGGCCAGGATCTCTTCGACGATGGCATGCGGGTCGAAGCCCTTCGTGCCGCCGTCGAGCGCGTATTCGCGCAGGCCGGCCACCAGACAGTAATAGTTGGTCTGGAACATGGCCGCGTCAGGCTTTGAACAGCAGTTCGGCGACCTTGCTGCGCAGGTACTCCTTGAGCAGCGCCTCGAAATCGTCGTCCGAGAAGGAGATGTAGTAGCTGCCGCCCTTGGCGCCCACCCTGAAGCCGGTGCGCACCTCCTGCGAGTAGCCCACCTCGATGCCTGCGTCGAGCAGCTCCTTGGCTGCGGCGGCGAAGGCCGCGTCGAACGTCGCACGCTGGGCCTCGGGCAGCAGCGCCTGCAGTTCGACCTTCGACGACGAGGCGCCGTTCCAGTTGCGGGCGACGCTCAGCAGCATCTCCTTGACGAATGCGGGGTCGAGATTGGCGGCTTTCACGGCGGAGAACGTGCTCTCGGCTGCGATCAGCGAGGATATCTCCTCCTTGATGCGGGCGACGGCCTGCTTGCCTGCCAGCGCGATCTCGGTCATCGAGTTCTTGGCCGTGTCCTCGGCCCTGGCCTCGGCGGCTCGGACGATGGCCTCGGCTTCGGCCTTGGCGGCGGCGATGATTCCGGCGGCTTCGCCTTTGGCTTCCGAAACCAGTCGTTCGGCCTCGGCGCGACCCTTCTCCAGCCCTTCGTCGTAGAGCTTCTGGGTCAATTGTTGAAGTTTGTTCTCCATAGTGTTCTGATTATCGTAATTTCGATTGTTTGTCGGCTGTGTGTCTGCTTCGCAAAGATAGACAATTTTTTTCGAATCCGACCGGGGCCGGAGGGGCGTTTTTTCCGGTTTCGGGCATTTCGTCGGCGGTTTCGGACTTTTTTGCTGGTGACGGTTTCCGGATGAAACGTTTCGCAGGGGCGCAGCGTCATGTCGGTTCCGCTTTTTAATCGGTATCCGCCGTTTCTTAAAGCGAAAAAATTGCAGTCGGAGCCGAATGTCATAGCTGTCAGGAGGGTAATTACGGTTTTGTTCTGAAAAATTTCATGCGGAGAATAGGATTTTTGAAATTTTTTTAATAGGTTTGCCGTCGAGATGGTCAAGAACGGATCGCTCTTGATTCGCTTTGTGTATAACATTTTAAAAGTTAGAGGTTTATGAGAAAATTGTACTTTGTGTTGCTTGGCATGCTGCTGAGCGTGTGCACTTCCTGCTCGGACAGCGACGAGGGGGGGGCGGAAATCATCGAGCCCTCCGTGGCGTTTTCCGAACTGGTTGCGGGAAAGGAGATTTCGGTGACGATCACGCCGGAGAATGCCGTGGCTGCGGCCTATGTCTGCGTCGCCGCAGCGGATGCCAGACCCTCGGCGGCCGAGGTGCTTGAAAAGGGAACGAAGATCGATGCGACGCGTCCTTCGACGGTCGTCATCGACGGGTTGGATTACGATACGAAATATGCGATTATCGCTGCCGTGAAGGGCGAGGCGGGCAACGTCGGATCGGCTGCCACGGAGGTCACCACGGCGAAAGACCCTGCGACCGATTTGGGGAAGGGGGCGAACACCTACATCGTCTCCGAAGCCGGCTCCTACTGTTTCGTCCCTGAAAAGGTCGACGGCACGCCGATCGACGGGATCGCTTCGGCCGGCTGGATCTGGGCGACCAAGACGAACGAAGGCGACGAGGTGCAGCGTTTGATCGAGAATGTGGAGTATGCCGACGGCAAAATCCGGTTCACGGCGACCGGCGAACGGGGCAGCGCCGTGATCGCAGCGTTCGACGAGACGAAGAAAAGCATCTGGGTATGGCTCATCTGGTGCACCGAACAGCCCGAGGAGATGGAGTACGAAAACGGCGGCGTTTTCCTCGACCGGTTCCTGGGTGCGACTTCCGCCCGCCAGGCCGACGGATATGCGACATGGGGTAGCATCCTGTATCAATGGGGCCGCAACGTGCCCATTTTTGCCGGCTATGTCGACGAATGGGGCGAGGAGTGCGTGTTCGACGAAGCCCGTAAGTGGACGGTGGTGAATCCCGATTATTTCTATTCCTGGGGTGTTTCGAAAACGCTGACGACGGTTGCCGGATCATTGGCGGAACCCATGACGTTCTTCGTGGGTGAAGGTTCAAACTGGACCGTGGAGGATCGGACGCTGTGGGGTGAGACGAAGACGAACTACGATCCCTGTCCGGCGGGCTATCATCTGCCTTCCGAGAAGGACTGGGGAGAGTTCTTCACGAATATAAATGTCCTGGAGGATCAGAGCGGTGCGACCTATACGTACAAGGGCAAAACCACATGGTATCCTGCGATGAACCACGGCCGTATGTACGACACCGGCGAGAATATCGTCGGCTTTGCGGGATTTACGGTTTGGAACAGCAGTTATACATTGTATGATCCTATGGACCTGGTGAACAACCCGAATGTTCCCTACACTCTCGAGGAACTGATAGAGATGGGATTGATACTTAATTGCGCGCAACGAGCTTCCTACAGGTATGCTCCCGATGTGATCGGCCAGGGGTTCTCCGTCGCCAATCCCTCGTTCGCCTTTACCGCTCGCTGCGTGAAGGAGTAGTTTTTCGGGATGCTTCCCTGTATGAAAGAGTTCGCCCCTGCCGTGTGAGGCAGGGGCGAATCGTTTCCGGTGCTCCCGGCGATCGGTGGGAGCGGCTACTGATGCTGCGGCCGCAACAGGTCGAGCACCTCTTTGACGGGCGAGAAGGTGGTGACGGGGACGTCGACGAAGACGGTGTTCCAGCGTGCCATCGCGCCGTTCCACAGCCCGGGCAGCTCTTGTGCGCGCAGCTCGCGGCCGGCGAAGGATTTCGGCGAGATGAAGCCCGTCTGCGGGTCGGTGTAGCGGCGCAGATCGAACTTCTCGCCCCGCACGTTGCGCACGCCGCAGACCAGATCGACCGGATTGAAGTGGGTGGCCCGCTGCATGAGCGGCCGGTCGGCGGGTGCGATCTGGCTCGATTCGGCGATCTGGAGCGACTCCGTGCCGTCGTCGTTGAGCGCCCAGAAGGGGCCGCCGCCCGGTTCGCCCTCGTTGCGTACCATCCCGCAGACGCGGATCGGGCGGTCGAGCACGGCACGCAGCGTGGCCGAGTTGTAGTCGTCGGGCAACCGCACGCAGAGCCGTTCGCGGATGAAGCGGGCGATGTCGGCCAGCTCGGCACCGCCCGTGTCGAGCGCGCGGATGTACTCGAAACAGCGCTCCTGCAACTCGAGCAGCACGCCCGCCAGCACCTTTTTATAGGTGATCGTGTCGCCGCGTCGGGCGTCGGTCGTCACGTTGTCGATGTTCTTGATGAAGATGAGGTCGGCGTCGATCTCGTCGAGGTTTTCGATCAGGGCGCCGTGGCCCGCCGGACGGAAGAGCAGTCCGCCGTCGTCGGTGCGGAAGAGCGTGTTGTCGGGGTTGACCGCCACGGTGTCGGTCGAGGGTTTCTGCTCGGAGAAGGTGATGTCGTAGCGCACGCCGAACCGTTGTCCGTAGGCGGGGGCCTTCTCGGCCGTCAGCGCTTCGAATCCTGCGCGATGTTCGGGCGAGACGGTGAAGTGGATGCGTACGCGGCCTGCCGCAGCGGCGTACTGCGCTCCCTCGACCAGATGCTCCTCGGCCGCCTTGCGCGCCCCTTCGGGGTAGGCGTGGAAGGTCACCAGCCCCTTCGGGCAGCGGCCGTAGCCGAGCCCTTCGAGAATGATGTGCGACACGACGGTGCGGTCGTCGGCGCCGGCGGGCAGCGTGGCGCGCAGCTCGGGCCAGAAGGCGAAGCGCTCGATGTCGTGCAGCAGGCGGTCGATCCCCTCGCTGCGGCGCCCCTCCTCGACGAAGGCGAAGAGCTCCCTGAACATACGCGTGGCGGCGCCCGACGCCGGAACGAACTTGACGATGCCGAGTCGTGCGGCCGCCTCGTCGTAGCGTCGCACGGCAGCCGCCAGTTCGGGCGGCGCGGGAGTGAGGATGCCGTCGCCAGGCGAGGCGGCGCGGACGACCCTCAGATAGGGGAAGCCGCGGCGGAAATTGTCGATTTGCTGCTCCACGGCCTCGGGGGTGAGCCCGTGTGCGCGGATGGAGGCTTTGTCCTGGTCGGTAAACATGGTCATTGCGGTTTTAGGCGTGGTGTCCGGCCGTGGGTTTCCTGCTGCGGCCGAACGAAGTAAAGTTACTGAAAATTTCCTATCTTTGCACTATGATTCGTGAATTTTCTGACATCGACCTCGCCGACCGCAACAGTTTCCGTGTGCGGCAGCGGGCCGCACGGCTCGTCGAGTTCGAGACGACGGACGACCTGAAGGAGTTTTTCGCAAAGGGCGTGCCCGCCCGATGGACGGTGCTCGCCGGCGGCAACAATATCCTCTTCACGCGCGACTACGACGGCGTGCTGCTCACGCCGCGCGGCACGTCGGTCGACGTCGTGGCCGAGACGCCCGACGAGGTGATCGTGCGTGCCGCGGCGGGCGTGGAGTGGGACGATCTGGTGGCATGGGCCGTCGGCCGCGACCTGTGGGGGCTCGAGAACCTGTCGCTCATCCCGGGCAAGGTCGGGGCGGCGCCGGTGCAGAACATCGGGGCCTACGGCGCCGAGGCCAAAGACACGATCCGGAGCGTGGAGATGTTCTGCGTCGACACGGGCAATACGCTGATCCTCTCGAAGGAGCATTGTGCGTTCGGGTACCGTGAGAGTGTTTTCAAACACGCGCTGCGCGGGCGGGTCGTCATCACGGCGGTCACCTTCCGCCTGAGCCGCCGCCCGCAGCCCGAGCTGGGCTACGGCGATCTGCTGCGCGAGACCGAGGTGCGCGGCGGCGTGACGCTGCGCAACATCCGCGAGGCGGTCTGCGCCATCCGGCGGTCGAAACTGCCCGACACGGCCGTGCTGGGCAATGCCGGCAGCTTCTTCAAGAATCCGGTGGTCGAGACCGCCGCGGCCGAGCGCCTTCGGGCCGCTTATCCCGATATGCCGCTCTATCCCGCGGGGGAGGGGCATGCGAAGCTGGCCGCGGGGTGGCTCATCGAGCGGGCGGGCATGAAGGGCTGTCGCGAAGGGTGCGTGGGTGTCCACGAACGGCAGGCGCTGGTGCTCGTCAACTACGGCGGTGCCGCGGGCGGCGAGGTGCTGGCATTGGCACGCAAGGTGCAGGAGGCCGTGCGCGCGAAGTTCGGCGTGGAGATCGTCGCCGAAGTGAACGTATTGTGAGAAATCGAAAATTGAGAATTAAAAATTACCTCCTGACTTTTCATCGAAGCAGTGCGGCTCCTCGAGCCCCGCGGGCCGCAGCCTCCGGCGGCGGAGGCCTGCTGAAGCGTTCCTCCGCAGGCTGCACCCGCGTTCGAACATCGTTGATCGCTTTGATTTTTAATTCTTAATTGTTCATTTTAATTTGTCGGAGATGTTGACCGATCGTTTTCAATCCTATGTCGAGCGTTACGGGCTCTTCACCCGCGACGAGCGGGTGCTGCTGACCGTTTCGGGCGGCGTCGATTCGATGGTGTTGCTGTCGCTCATGGCCGCGCTGGGGTATCGGTTCGGAGTGGCGCACTGCAATTTCCAGTTGCGCGGCGCCGAGAGCGACGAGGACGAGGTGATCGTAGCGCGCGAGGCGGCCCGTTACGGTGTGCCGTGTTACAACCGGCGGTTCGACACGACGGGCGAGATGGAACGCACGGGCGAGTCGATGGAGATGGCGGCCCGCCGCCTGCGCTACGCGTGGTTCGAGGAGCTGTGCTGCGAGCATGGCTATGCCGCGATCGCCGTGGCGCACCATGCCGACGACTCGATCGAAACCTTCTTCATCAACCTGCTGCGCGGCACGGGGCTGCGCGGGCTGACGGGGATCAGCACCCGCATGGGACGTGTGGTGCGGCCGCTGATGTTCGCCTCGCGCCGCGAGATTCTGGAGTATGCCGTGGCGCAGCGGATTCCCTTCCGCGAGGATTCGTCGAACCGTTCGACAAAATACCTGCGCAACAAGATCCGGCTGGGGCTGATTCCGCGCATCCGCGAGATCAATCCCAAGTTCACCGATCTGATGCGTCACAACATCGAACGGCTGACCGAGGCGCAGCTCTTCATCGAGGCGGCGGTCGCCCACCTGCGCGAGGAGGTCGTGACCGAGGCCGACGGCATTGCCACGATCCACGTCGGGCGGATCGAAGCGGCCTATCCGCGCAATTTCGCCGTCTACGAACTGCTCGGTTCGCAGTACGGCTTCAAGGGCGATGTCTGCGACGCCCTGTGCCGCGCGCTGAGCGAGGGGGTGTCGGGGCGGCGTTTCTATGCCAGGGAGTATGTGGCCACGGTCGACCGCGGGCGGATTCTCGTGGAGCGCATCGCGCCCGACGACGCCTGCGAGGTGACGGTCGAGCGGGGCGCGCAGCGCAGCTACTGCGGCAACATGGTGCTCTACTTCGAGTCGTGCGACATCGACGACATTCGCGTCTGCGACGTGCCGGAGCAGGTGGCGCTGCTCGATGCCGACCGTCTGCACTATCCGCTGCGGCTGCGCCGCTGGCGCGAGGGCGACACGTTCGTCCCCTTCGGCATGGAGGGGCACAAGAAGGTGAGCGACTTCCTGATCGACCGCAAGGTGTCGCTGCCCGAGAAGCAGCGGCAGTTCGTGCTCGTGTCGGGCGACGAGATCGTGTGGCTCGTCGGGCGGCGCATCGACGACCGCTACCGGCTCACCGACCGCACGGAGAATGTATTGCGTATAACCAAAGAGATCATCTGACCATGGCCAAGAGTGCAGTCCGCTTTCGGGATTCGGTGGCGCAGTTCGAACGGCTGTCGGCCGACATCGCCGCACGCCGTTTCGCGCCGGTTTACCTGCTTATGGGCGACGAATCCTACTTCATCGATGCGCTCTGCGAGCGGCTGGCGGCGACGATCCTCGGCGAGGCCGAGCGGTCGTTCAACCAGATCGTGCTCTACGGCCGCGACACGGATCCCGGCCGCGTGATAAACTGCTGCCGTCAGATGCCGATGATGGGCAGCTACGAGGTGGTGATTGTCAAGGAGGCGCAGCAGATGCGGCAGATCGAGAAGCTCTCGCTCTACACGCAGAAGCCGCAGGCGTCGACCATCCTCGTCGTATGCCACAAGGAGAAGAGCGTCGACAAGCGGTCGGCCTTCTATAAGCAGGCGGCGGCGTGCGGTGCGGTCTTCGAGTCGGTGCGGCCGCGCGACTACGAGATCGGGCCGTGGCTGGCGGGGTTCATCGCCTCGAAGGGGTGCCGCATCGACGAGAAGGCGCTGTCGATGCTGACCGACCATCTGGGGTGCGACGTGTCGAAGATCGTCAACGAACTCGAAAAACTGCTCGTCTCGCTGCCCGAGGGGACGCAGCGCATCACCGACGGCGACATCGAGCGCAATATCGGTATTTCGCGCGAATACAACAATTTCGAGCTGTGCAAGGCCGTGCTGGGGCGAGACTTGGCCCGTGCGCTGCGCATCGCCGACCATTTCGGCCGCAACCCGAAGGAGAACCCGCTGCTGGTGACCGTCATGGCGCTCTTCGGGCAGTTCAAGCAGCTCTTCGTGCTCAATTACCTCCACTGGCTGGCGCGGCGGCAGGGGACGGGTGCGCCGTCGGACGCCGAGTTGATGCGGGCGCTGAAGGTAGGCAACGTCTTTGCGATCAACGAGCTGCGGCAGGCGATGCCGCGCTGGCCCAACAACAAGGTCTTCGGGGTGCTGGGGCTGCTGCGCGAATACGACGGCAAGAGCAAGGGGCTCGATGCGGGCGGTGCGTCGGACGGCGAACTGCTGCGCGAACTGCTGCTCAAGATGCTGACACTCTGATTTTCATTGCGCGATGACCGATCTCTGTTCCATCGACGGCCGTTTGGCACCGCTCGGCGAGGGGCTGCCCGAGGGGGTGTACCTCTATCAACGGCTGCGTGCGGTCGACTACCGCCCGCTGCATGCTGCGGCCCATCTGCGGCTGCTGCGCGAGGCTTCGGCGCGGCTCTACGGGTGCGGGGCGGAGTTGCCGGAGGGGCGGATCATCGGCGAGATCGGGGCGCTGCTGCGCGCCAACGGCTATCCGGCGGGCGGTGCGACCGTCACGCTGCGGCTCTATGCCGACGGCCGGCGGGCGATCACGGCCGACGGCGTGTCGCTCTACGGGGAGTATGCGCTGCGGAGCCTGCGTCCGGCGGCCGTGGTCGTGCGGTGCGGAGGCTTTCGTCCCGAGTGGCCGACGTCGGCGCGCCGCGAAGCGGTGCGGTGGGCGCAGCAGGAGGCAGCGCAGCACGCTGCGCGCTGCGCAATCCTTTGCGACGGCGACGGCGTGGTGCGCCGGGCGGACGATGCGCCGCTCTTCGCCGTGTTCGACGGAGTGATCTACGCTTCGCCCGCAGCGGCGGACGTCGAGCGCACGCTGGTGATCGCGGCGGCGCGGCGGGCGGGAATTCCGCTGGTGGAGCAGCCTGTCGGGGCGGAGCAGCTCGGTGTGTTCGACGAACTCTTCGCCTTCGACTGCGAGGGGGTCTGCTCGATCGCCTCGTGCGGCGAAGCGCGCTATCTGTCGCTCACGGCCGAACGGATCGCCGCGGCCCTGGCGGAGCTTCCCGAAAAATAGAAACACGACGGCGGCGCACGGCGTTATCTTGTGCGCAAAACCGTTGTCATCATGAAAAAATACCTTATTCTTTATGCGCTGACCGTCACGCTGCTGCTGGCGGGCGCGCTGCGTCGTCACCATGCCGAGACGCGCCGTCTGGAACGCAATCGACACGCGCTGCTGTCGCAGATCGAACGCTATCGCACGAAGGAGGGCGAGGCCGCAGCGTCGATCGAAGCGCTGCAACTGCGCTGCCGCGAGTTCGAACGGCTGCGCGCCGACGACGCCGAGCGCATCCGGCGGCTGGGCAT
>USBO01000038.1 GCA_900552955.1 uncultured Alistipes sp. | reverse complement strand
ACGTGCTCGACTGGCTGGAACAATTCTGAACCATCACTCTATTTTTTGCAAAACGATATGAAAAGAGCAATTCAATTCGGCGCGGGCAATATCGGCCGCGGCTTCATCGGTGCGGTACTCTCCGAAGCGGGGTATCATGTGGTTTTCGCCGATGTGAACATGGAGGTCATCGACCGCATCAACAAGGACGGCGCCTACACCGTCCATATCATGGATGTGGAGAGCCGTGACGTGCGTATCGCCAATATTTCGGGTGTCGACTCGGGCAGCGAGGCCGTCATCGGCGAGATCGTGCGTGCCGAGATTATCACCACGGCCGTCGGACTGCGCATCCTGCCTTTCATCGCACCGGCCATCGCCAAAGGAATCGTCGCCCGCCGCGCCGCCGGCGTCGGGGAGCCGCTCAACGTCGTGGCCTGCGAAAACGGCATCCGCGCTACGTCGCAGCTCAAGGAGGAGGTCTACAAACACCTGTCGGCCGACGAGGCAGCGTGGTGCGACGCACACGTCGGGTTCGCCGACTGTTCGGTCGACCGCATCGTGCCGCCCGTGCGCAGCGAGAATCCGATCGACGTGGTGGTGGAGAATTTCTACGAGTGGAACGTCGAGGAGAAGTCGTTCGTGGGCGGTGCGCCGCAGATCGAGGGGATGAATCTGGCGGACAACCTGCTGGCCTACATCGAGCGCAAACTCTTCACGCTCAACACGGGTCACGCGATCACGGCCTATCTGGGCCGCATGAAGGGGCTCAAGACCATCGACGAGAGCATCGCCGATCCCGCGATCTTCGCCATCGTCAAGGAGGCGATGCAGCAGAGCGGTCAGGCGCTGGTCGAGAAGTTCGGATTCGACCGCGACGCGCATTTCAAGTATATCGACAAGATCATCGGCCGCTTCAAGAATCCCTATCTGAAGGACGACGTGACGCGCGTGGGCCGCGAGCCGCTGCGCAAACTCTCGTCGACGGACCGTCTGGTCAAACCGATGATGACCGCCCGCGAGTTCGGCCTGCCGTGCGACAAGCTGCTGCTGGGTATCGGCGCTGCGCTCCACTACAACAACCCCGAGGACCCGCAGAGCGTCAAGATGCAGGAGTTGATCGCTGCCAAAGGACTGCGTCAGGCCGTGTCGGAGATCACGTCGATTCCCGCTGCTGATCCCGTCATCGAGGAGATCGCCGCCGCGACGGCCGATGTCGAAAAGTGCATCCGCTAATCCGGTTCGTATGAAGAGACCTATCGTTTTGCTGGCTGCACTGGCATTCGCCTGCGCGGCAGTCCGGCCGGTCGTTGCGGAGGAACGCCCCGCATCGCAGGAGCGGCTTCACACCGTGCGGATCAACAACCTCGACGACCTCAAGGCCTATTTCCGCTACGATCCCGAGCGCGACATCATCGTCAGCGGTCACCGCGGCGGAATGATGCCCGGCTATCCCGAGAACTGCATCGAGTCGTGCGAGAAGACATTGGAGATGATGCCGACCTTCTTCGAGGTCGACTTCAGCTTCACCAAAGACAGCGTGATGGTGCTCATGCACGATCTGACGATCGACCGCACGACCAACGGCAAGGGCCGCGTGGCGGACTACACCTACGAGGAGCTGCAGGGCTTCCGGCTGGTCGACCGCGACGGTAATCTGACCCCTTACCGCATTCCCCGTCTGAAGGACATGCTGGAGTGGGGCAAGGACAAGGTGGCGTTCAACTTCGACAACAAGTATATCAATACGAAGGGTGTTTCGGAGGAGGACAAGCGGCGGGCGCTCGACTACTACATCCGTCAGCTGCGCCCGGGCGGCGACTGGTCGATGTACCACAACATCATGCTCAGCGTCCGTTCGCTGGACGAAGCGATGTACTACTGGAACGCCGGTATCCGCAACGTGATGTTCTGCGTCGAGATCAGTTCGCGCGAGATGTTCGACGCCTACGATGCCTGCCCCATTCCCTGGGACTACATCATGGCCTACATCCGGCTGTCGGTCGATCCCGAGCTGCAGGAGGTATACGATCTGCTGCATGCGCGCGGCGTCTCGACGATGACCTCGATCACCGGTTCGTCCGACAAGGTGAAGAACCCGCGTGACCGGAGGGTCTGCTACCTGCGCGATCTGGTGTCGGAGCCCGATCTGATCGAGACCGACTACCCGTCGGAGTTCGTCGGCCTGCCCCGTTCGCGGGCCGAGATCCGCGCGTTGCAGGATCGTGCGATCGCAGGCAACCGTGCGGCCGCCGCCGACAGGAAGCGGGGCCGCAAGAGATAGCCGCCGGCCGACGGGCCGTTCATGAAAACGGCTGCTTCTCGGAAACGAGAGCAGCCGTTTTTTTGTTCGGGCGGGCCCGATCAGAACGAAACACCGAGACGCACGCCGAAGCGGCTGATGTTGTCCATCGAGTAGAGCAGAAGTTTGTCGCTGTTGCTGGCATAGCTGTAGAAGAGCGCCACATGGATGCCGTAACGCTGTGCCGGCGACGGGAAGATGCTCACGCCGAGCTCGGGCGAGAGGTAGACGCCCCACGAGTCCTCGTACTGCTGGATGGTGTAGTAATAGGACGACATCTCGGCGTAATCGGCGCCGATGCGCATGCCCACGTAAGGCTGGAAGATGCTTCCCTTGAGGAAATTGTAGCGTCCGACGACACCGAACGGCAGTTCGAACAGCGTGTGCTCCTGCGCCGTCGTCAGGGCGCTTCCGTTGCCCAGTTGCAGGGTCTGACGACCGATCGACTCGATGTTGGTCTGGTAGGAGATGAAGGCGCCGATGGTGATTTCGGGCGTCACGAAGTAACCGCCTTCGAAGTTCATGCCCCAGCCCGACGCTTTGTCTGCGAAGGCATCCCCCAGCGGAACGGTCACCTGCCAGTCGACGTTGAGGTAGGAGTTACGGAGGAGCTGCGCCCGTCCCGGCAGCGCGAAGGTGACCGCTGCGACTGCGAGCAGCAACGCTTTACGACAGAGTATAGGAAGTCTTTTCATAACGATGATTGATTAACGGTTGACGGAATTGTTTACCAGATAGGGCGATTGCGCGAAGGCCTGCTTCACGGCATCGACCGTGCGCTGCATGTTGACTTCGCGCGACGAGGTGAGCAGTCCGCCGATGAAGCTGTCCCATACGACGGGCAGTTTTTGATCTTTGCCCTGCGCTGCGGTGAGATTGATCATCTCGATGAGCATCGAACCGGCCGTGTAGCCGTAATAGACCTGATAGGGATAGTACCAGCCGAACCAGTCGCCCCAATAGCCCGGAGTCCAGTAGTAGGGGTAGTACCACCACCAGTAGGGGTCGTCATAGCCCACGTAGTAGGTCACGCGCTGGACGTAGCTGAGTTGCAAACCCGCCTGTGCGGCCTCCTTGTCGTCGGTGCGGACGAAATTGCGCGACTCCATCAGATCGGCGACCGTCCCGATGATCCGCTGTGCGTCGGCGTCTTTCCAGTATTCGGTTTTGCCGGCGTCGCCGATCACCAGAATGCTGTCGGGGAGGTAGAAGGCCTTCAGGTCGGAGAAGTCGGCCTTGCGGTCGTAATCCGTGTAGACCAGATAGTCCTCGTTAAGCCCGGAGGTGGATGGCTCTTTCTGGCACGAAACGACAGCGACGGCCAGCAGGACGAGCAGTGACGTGAGTAGATTTTTTGTGGTCATAGTGCTGAAAAATTTAGTGAGTTGCTATCGTGCTGCCTCCGTTCAAATACCGTTCCGTTCCGAAAGTTACGTCTGTGAGCCTCGGCTGCTTCGATGCCGCCCGATAGGGGCTTTCCGATGCCCAGGGAGCATGCGTGCGACGGTTGTCGCGCGGTTGCGGCATCCGGCAGACGGACGAACCGTTTCGAAATCGGGTCGAAATGTGCTACTGCCGCCGGCCTCTGTCTGGCATGCAGCGCCGCTTCCCGCGCCGTCTTACCGGCCGCGGATGAACGCGTTCGGGAGGCCGTGCGGGGAGACGAAAACGGGCGGAGCCTTCACCGGAAGACTCCGCCCGTTGGCTCCGATCCGTCCGATCGTCAGTTGCGGTCGGGCAGGAACGAGTAGTTCGCGGAATAGCCGAGCATCTGTGCGACATAGTCGGCCGGATAGCTGATCTTCACGTCGACGACCTTGCCGTCGCGTTCCACCAGCTCGTACTCGGGGTTGACGAATCCGCCGTAGGGTTCGATGCGCAGCGCTTCGTAACGGTTGCGCACCTCGCGGTGCAGTGCGGGATCGACCTTCACGGCATACCGCTCGACGAGCGCTTTGCCCGCCTCGTAGTCGCCCTCGGACTTGATGCGCTGGATCTCGCGCAGCATTCGCCCGAAGAGCTCGCGTAGCTTCCCGAAGTCGTTGACCACGACGTAGGTCTTGCCGTTCTCGGTGCGCCGCTCGATCACGTTGTCGGCCTTACCCTGCTCGTAGCACCACTCGGCGATCAGCTTGCGGTTGCGCATGTGCGACTCCTCGACGTTCTTGCCCGGTTCGATGCGGGCGAGCTGCGTCATCATGCCGTTGAGAATGTAGGAGGCGTATTGCGCCTTGGCCACGTCGAACGACGGGACGAGTCCCAGCTCGACGAGCTTCGGGTCGCCCAGATAGTAAAGGCCGAACAGATCGGCGCGCGTCTCCTCGAGCGTCGATCCGTAGCTTTTCAGCTCGTCGCCCTTCACGCCCGGCGCCAACTGGCCCGAGCCGTGGCCGAGACATTCGTGCAGGTCGGTGTGCAGGTCGTCGCCGATCTTGCCGTATTCGTCGATGCGCTCGCGGTCTTCGGGCCGCAGCATGAACTCCTCCTTGAAGCCGTTGCCGTGCGCCGCACGGTCGTAAGCGTAGGTGATGTTGTCGATGGTGACCGATTTCGAGCCGTGCTCCTTGCGGATCCAGTCGGCGTTGGGCAGGTTGATGCCGATCGGCGTTGCGGGGTAGCAGTCGCCGCCCAGCATCGCCACGGTGATGACCTTGGCCGAGACTCCCTTGACGACCTTCTTCTTGTAGGCGGGGTCGACGGGCGAATGATCCTCGAACCACTGCGCGTTCTCGGAGATGATGCGCGTGCGGCGGCAGGCGGCCGAGTCGATGAAGTTGACGTTGGCCTCCCACGACGCCTTGTACCCCAGCGGGTCGCCGTAGGTCTCGATGAAGCCGTTGACGAAGTCGACGTTCGACACCGTGTCCTTCAGCCAAAGGATGTTGTAGCGGTCGAACTGTTTGAGATCGCCCGTGCGGTAATAGTCGATCAGCGCGGCGAGCGTTTGCTTCTGCGGCTCGGCCGCCACGTCGCGCGCCTTCTCGAGCCAGTGGACGATGCGTTCGATCGCGGGCGAGTACATGCCGCCGATCTTCCACGTGCGTTCGCGGATGCGGCCCGTCTTCTCTTCCTTGACCAGTTGCGAGTTCAGTCCGTAGGAGACGGGGCAGGGGTCGTCCGCATCGGCGGCAGCCATCTCGGCGTAGAAGCGCTCGGCCTCGGACTGGCGCACGTTGCTGTAGTAGTTGCTGGCCGACGTCCAGAGCATGTCGGCGCCGGCGGCCTGATTGAGCCGCGTGGGGTAGAGCGTGGGGTCGAAGATGACCTTGCAGAGGAAGTCGAAGTCGGCGGGAAGACGTTCCGTCCCCACCGAAGCGGCCGCCTCGCGGAAGAATGCTTCCGAGAACTCGGGCCGGAACTTGTCGTTGGAGTAGTGGTGGTGGATGCCGTTGGCGAACCACACCTTTTTGAGGTACTTTTCGAGCGCCTTCCACTCGTCGGACGTGCGGTCGCCCGCGTAGTCGCGGTAGATCGTTTCGAGCGTGCGACGGATCGGCAGGTTGGCCGCGCAGTTCTGATCGAAGAGGATGTCGCGGCCGCACTTGGCTGCCTCGGCGAGGTAGTAGATCAGCTCTTTCTGCTCGAGCGGGAGCCGTTCGAAGCCGGGCACCTCGTAGCGGATGACCTTGATGTCGTCGAACCGGTCGACGATCCACGGCCGCTCGTCGGAGGTTGTCGTATTCGTGCATCCACTCAAATAGGCAACGGATGTCGTCATAAGCGAAATAAATGTGAGTGTTTTCATTTGCGTTCGGATTGAATTTGATGCCAAAGATACGAATAAGCGAGGGCAAAAGCAAGCTTGCTTGCATTTTGCCGAGCGGGAGTATCTTCGGCGCAGCCAAAGATACGAAAAGTCGAGTGCAGAAGCAAAATTTGGTTTGATTCTGCCGAGACGGAGTATCTAAGACGAAGTCAAAGATACGGAAAGCCGGGCGCAGAAGCAAATTTTGTTCGATTTTGCCGGGGCCGCCTGCCGATGGTCGCGCGGCACGGGTGCGCCGTGGCTTTTCGGGACGGCGGATTGCCGCACTCCGTTGCACCGAAAACCATATTTTTCGCCTTTTCGCTTTCATATCTTAATTGTTATTTCTAACTTTGCCGAGCCTTCGGGCCTATTGTTTTGGAAACGAAATGAAAACAGTCACAAGCGTCAAAGCGCTTCGGGAGGTGCTCTCGGAGGTCGATGCGGCCGGAGTGGGACTGGTGCCCACCATGGGCGCGCTGCACGCCGGCCACCGCTCGCTCGTCGAGCGGGCGCGCCGCGAGAACGCCACCGTCGTGGTGAGCGTCTTCGTCAATCCCACGCAGTTCAACGATAAGAACGATCTGAAGAGTTATCCGCGCACGCCCGAGGCCGATTGCGCGCTGCTCGAAGCGGCCGGTGCCGATGTGGTCTTCATGCCTTCGGTTGAGGAGATGTATCCCGTGCCCGATTGCCGGCAGTACGATTTCGGGCAGATCGACAAGGTGATGGAGGGCGCCACCCGCCCGGGTCATTTCAACGGCGTGGCGCAGGTGGTGAGCAAGCTTTTCGCCATGGTGCAGCCCGCGCGCGCCTATTTCGGCGAGAAGGATTTCCAGCAGATCGCCGTGGTCCGGTCGATGGTCGCCCAGTCGGGCTTCCCGCTCGAGATCGTCGAGTGCGCGATCGTGCGCGACGACGACGGGCTGGCGCTCTCGTCGCGCAACGCCCTGCTCGACGCCGCGCACCGCGCCGTCGCTCCCGATATCTACCGCGCGTTGAAGGAGGGTGCCGCGCGTGCGGCGCAGATGACGCCCGCCGAACTGACGGACTTCGTCACGCGCGAGACGGAGCGCAGCGGACTGCTCGGGGTGATCTATTTCCAGCCGGTCGATGCGTCGACGATGCAGCCGGTGACGGCTTGGGACGACAGCGAGCGCATACAGGGGTGCATCGCCGTGCAGGCGGGCGCCGTGCGGCTGATCGACAATATTCGGATCAAATAACACGCAGAGGATGATGCAGATCGAAGTGCTGAAATCGAAGATCCATCGGGTGACCATCACCGAGGCGAACCTCAATTACGTGGGGAGCATCACCATCGACGAGGAGTTGATGGAGGCGGCCAACCTGATCGAGGGCGAGCGGGTGCAGATATGGAACGTCACCAACGGCGAACGGCTCGACACCTACGTGATCCGCGGTCCGCGCAGCAGCGGCGCCATCTGCCTGAACGGCGCCGCGGCCCGCAAGGCGCAGGTGGGCGACGTGCTCATCATCGCCTCCTATGCCCGTATGGAGTTCGAGGAGGCGAAGACGTTCCGTCCGTGGGTCGTATTCCCCGATACGGCGACCAACCGGCTGGCCGAATAGCGGTCTGCGGCTCCGAGGGGGCCGCCGCGCAACGATAATTTCCTGATGAGATGGATCTGTTCCTCTCCATACTGGCTTTCCTCTGCTGCCTCGCGGGCATCGTGGGGTGTGTCGTGCCCGTGCTGCCCGGCCCCGTGCTGAGCTTTGCGGGACTTTTCTGCGCCTATGCGTGCAGCTACTCGACGCTTACGCCCGCCTCGATGTGGCTGTGGGCGGGGCTGACGGCCGCGGTGACGGTAGTCGACTATTTTCTGCCCGGCTACATGGCCAAGCTCTTCGGCGGCACGCGGGCCGGAATGATCGGCGCCACGGTGGGGCTGATCGCGGGGCTGTTTGCGGGCGGACCGGTCGGCATCGTGCTGGGGCCCTTCGCGGGGGCCGTGGCGGGCGAGTTGCTCCGCGACCGGACGGAGGTGCGGCGGGCGCTGATCGTCGGCGTGGGGTCGTTCCTGTCGTTTCTGGTGGGGACGGGCATCAAGCTGGTCGCGTCGATCGGGATGCTGACCTTCGTCGTCGCCGACACGTGGCCGGCGCTGCGGGCGTGGTTCGCAGACGTGTTTTGAGATAACATAAACTCGTAATCATATGAAAAGAGTGTTTTCAATGGTAGCGGCAGCGGCGTTGTGCCTTGTCGTTGCGTCGTGTTCGAAGTACCGCTATACGGAGGTTGCCGGCGACCCCATGCATAGCCGTATCTACACGCTGGACAACGGATTGAAGGTCTACATGACCGTGAACGAGGAGGCTCCCCGCATCCAGACCTACATCGCCGTGCGCGTGGGGTCGAAGAACGACCCGCTCGAGACGACCGGTCTGGCGCACTACTTCGAGCACCTGATGTTCAAGGGCACCGAGCAGTTCGGCACCCAGAATTTCGAGGCCGAGCGTCCGATGCTCGACGAGATCGAGCGTCTGTTCGAGGTCTATCGCACCACGACCGATCCCGACGAGCGCCGTGCCGTCTACGCCCGCATCGACTCCGTGTCGCAGGAGGCTTCGAAGCTGGCCATTCCCAACGAGTACGACAAACTGATGTCGGCCATCGGCGCCTCGGGCACCAACGCCTTCACGTCGTACGACATGACGGTCTACACCGAGGAGATCCCCTCGAACCGTATCGACGACTGGGCCAGGATCCAGTCCGACCGCTTCGCCAATGCGGTGATCCGCGGTTTCCACACCGAGCTGGAGACCGTCTACGAGGAGTACAACATGTCGCTCACGCGCGACAGCCGCAAGATGTTCGATTCGCTGATGATGGCGCTCTACCCGCACCATCCCTACGGTATGCACTCGGTGCTGGGGACGCAGGACGACCTGAAGAATCCGTCGATCACCAACATCAAGAACTACTATAAGACCTACTACGTACCCAACAACATGGCCATTTGCCTCTCGGGCGATTTCGATCCCGACCGGATGATCGCCACGATCGACAAGTATTTCGGTTCGCTGCAACCCAATCCCGAGCTGCCCGAATGGAGCTTCGAGCCCGAGCCGGCGATGACGGCTCCCGTCGAGAAGACGGTGCTGGGACAGGAGGCCGAGATGGTCTATCTGGGCTGGCGCACCGGCGGCGCTTCGAGCGAGGACGCCGATATGATCCAGCTCGTGGGCTCGCTGCTCTCGAACGGCAAGTGCGGTCTGATGGACGTCGACATCCAGCAGCAGCAGAAAATGCTGGGCGTCGGCGCCGAGGGTGTGCAGCTTGCCGATTACGGTATGCTGGTGGCCGTGGGCTATCCCAAGCCCGGGCAGACGCTCGAGGAGGCGCGCGACCTGCTGCTGGCCGAGATCGGGAAGCTGCGCGCCGGCGACTTCGACGAGGAGCTGCTGGCCTCGACCATCGCCAACTACAAGCGCAGCGAGATGCAGCAGCTCGAGGAGAACGGCAACCGTGCGATGGCTTACGTCGACGCGTTCATCAACGGCGTCGACTGGAAACATGCCGTCGGCGGGCTGGATCGTCTCTCGAAGGTGACCAAGGCCGATATCGTGGCATGGGCGGGCGAGAAACTCGATCCTACGGCCTATGCGGCTGTCTACAAGCGTCAGGGCGTCGATCCCAATATCCACAAGATCGACAAACCGCAGATCACCCCCATCGCGACCAACCGCGACAAGGCATCGGAGTTCCTTGCCGCTGTCCAGACCTCCGAGGTCGAGGCTATCCAGCCGGTGTTCCTCGATTTCGCGCAGGATCTCTCCGTCGGCAAGCTGAAGCAGGACATCGAGCTGCTGTACAAGCAGAACACCACCAACGGATTGTTCAGCCTCTACTACGTCTATGATTTCGGTACGACGACCGACCCCGCCTTCGGCATCGCGGCCGACTATTTCGATCTGCTGGGCACCGACACCCAGTCGTTGCAGGAGATCCAGCGCGAGTTCTACGATCTGGCCTGCTCGTTCGGCATCCGCACGGGAGGCGAGCGCATCTACGTGACGATCAGCGGTCTTGCAGAGAATATGGACAAAGCGGTGACGCTGGCCGAGACCTACATGCAGAACGTCAAGGGCGACGACGCGGTGCTCGCGCAGCTCAAGGCCAACGTGATGAAGGCGCGCAATGACGCCAAGCTGAACCAGAATGCCAACTTCCGCGCGTTGCAGCAGTACACCTTCTACGGGCCTGCGGCGATTCAGGCGCGGACGCTCACCGATGAGCAGCTCATGGCCCTCACGTCCGACGAACTGCTGGCGCGTATCCGCAGTCTGAGCGACTACGATCACTACGTGATGTATTACGGTCCCGAGAGGGAGCCGAAGCTCGTCGCCGCGCTCGATGCGCTCCACTGCACGGCGCAGGAGCTCGAGCCGGTGAAGCAGGTGCGCTTCCCGCTGCTGACCGTCGATCGGAGCGAGGTCAACGTTGCGCAGTACGATGCCAAGCAGATCTACTACCTCCAGTATTCGAACCGCGGCGAGAGGTTCTCGACCGACAACGATCCGGGCGCGACGCTCTTCAACAGCTACTTCGGCGGCGGGATGAACGCCGTGGTCTTCCAGGAGATGCGCGAGGCGCGTTCGCTGGCCTACACCGCCTTCGCCACCTTCTCCGAGATGCGCGACAAGGACGATCCCTACATCTTCTACGCCTTCATCGCCACGCAGAACGACAAGATGCGGCAGGCCGTCGAGGCGTTCGACCAGATCATCGAGAACATGCCCGAGTCGGAGAAGGCTTTCGAACTGGCCAAGCAGGGCATTCTGGCGAACCTCTCCACGCAGCGCACCGTGCGCGACAACGTGCTGTGGAGTTTCGTGTCGGCGCGCGAAATGGGGGTCGATTTCGATCGCAACAAGGCCGTCTACGACGCCGTGCAGGGCATGACGCTCGCCGACGTGAAGGCCTTCCATGACAAGTGGGTCAAAGGACGCAAATACACCTACAGCATTCTGGGCGACCGCAGCGACATTGACATGGACTACCTGCGCACGCTCGGCCCCGTGCGCGAAGTGAGCCAGCGCGAGCTGTTCGGATATTAGTCCGGCACGCGCGGCGGAACGTCCGGCCGCAGCGGGTCGGAATGCAAAGGCGGCGGATTCCCGATGGAATCCGCCGCCTTTGCATTCGGGCGGAATCGTGCGCCGCCGCATGCGATTCGAGCACGCATTTTGCAGGGTCGTCCGAAAAAACACCTATATGAAAGCACCGATTCTACTGATGGTCTGCCTGCTGGCAGGCTGCGCGGTTGCCGAGCAGCCGTCGACGCGGCGCGGCCGCGTGCAGACCGAGCGAACGAATGCCGCCGAGCGCGAACGGCTCCGTCACGAAAAGGCTCTTACGGATTCGATCGCATATCTCAAGGCGCTGCGGAGCCTCGAGCGCCGCGAATTCGCGCTGGAGGCCGATCAGCTGACGCTGCGGCGCGGACGGGTGGTTTTTGTCTCGTCCGATACCAACTTCGTGACCCTTTCCGGCGATATGGCCACCGTGCAGGTCGCTCCGTTCATGGGCGGCGGCCCCAACGGGGTCGGCGGCATCACGCTGGAGGGACGTGCTTCCGGCATTCGCATGGAGCGGCTGAAGCGGGGCGACATCCTCTTTTCGATGAACGTATTCGGCCGGGGCATCTCGGCGACGCTCAACATCCGGCTCTACGAAGGAAGCGACAGGGCTTCGGTGTCGATTGATCCCAACTTCAGCTCCAACCGGATTCAGCTGGCCGGCGTACTGATTCCGCTGGACGAATCGCGGATCTTCAGAGGCACCGCGCTGTGACGGACCGTTCTCCGGAAACGAAATGCGTCCCGGCCGCTACGGTCGGGACGCACGTTCTTGCGACGACGAACGTTTTCGATAAGCCGGGCGCAGCCGGACGCGGTCCGAGCTATGGGCCGAGGCGGGAAAACGTCTCGCAAAAAAGCGAACTATTCGGGGATGATCGCCTCGCTGGGGCACACGCCTGCGCAGGTTCCGCAGTCGATGCACTTATCGGGATCGATCACATAGATATCGCCGGCCGAGATTGCCTCCACCGGACATTCGCCGATACAAGTACCGCATGCAACACATGCGTCGGTAATTTTGTAAGCCATTTTTTTATCGAATTTGAGTTAACTGTTTCGCAAATATAAAAACTTTATTTGATAATATCAAACCCCGTGTAGGGAATCAGCACCTCGGGGATGCGGATGCCTTCGGGCGTCTGATTGTTCTCGAGCAGGGCCGCCACGATACGCGGCAGCGCGAGCGACGAGCCGTTGAGCGTGTGTGCCAGCCGGATCTTCTTGTCGGCGTCGCGGTATCTGAGCTTCAGTCTGTTGGCCTGGAACGACTCGAAGTTCGAGACGGACGACACCTCCAGCCAGCGTTTCTGCGCTTCGGAGTAGACCTCGAAGTCGTAAGTCAGCGCCGAGGTGAACGACATGTCGCCGCCGCACAGCCGCAGGATGCGGTAGGGCAGTCCGAGTGACTTGACCAGCCCCTCGACGTGGGCCACCATGTCGTCGAGCGCCTCGTAGGAGGTCTCGGGCAGCGACAGCCGCACGATCTCCACCTTGTCGAACTGGTGCAGACGGTTCAGACCGCGCACGTCCTTGCCGTAGGAGCCCGCCTCGCGGCGGAAGCAGGGGGTGTAGGCGGTCATCTTGACGGGGAACTCCCTCTCGTCGAGGATCACGTCGCGGAAGATGTTCGTCACGGGCACCTCGGCCGTCGGGACGAGGTAGAAATTGTCGGCCGTGGCGTGGTACATCTGTCCCTCCTTGTCGGGCAGCTGCCCCGTGCCGAAGCCCGAGGCTTCGTTGACCATCACGGGAGGTTCGACCTCCAGATAGCCCGCGCGGGTGTTATAGTCGAGAAAATAGTTTATCAGCGCGCGCTGCAGACGGGCGCCCTTGCCTTTGTAGACGGGGAATCCTGCGCCGGTCAGTTTCACGCCCAGATCGAAGTCGATGATGTCGTATTTCTTGGCCAGCTCCCAGTGCGGCAGCGCATCGGCGGGCAGCGGCGTGTAGCTCTCCTCGAGTTTCACCACCAGATTGTCCTCGGCCGAGGTGCCCTCGGGGACGATCTCGGCGGGGAAGTTGGGCAGCAGGACGATCTCGGCCTGCAGGGCGTCGGACGTCTGCTTCATCTCGGCCGAAAGTTTCACCGACCTCTCCTTGAGGGCCGCCACTTCGGCCTTCTTGGCTTCGGCCTCGTCGCGTGCGCCCTGTCCCATCAGCGCGCCGATCATCTTGGCGGCTTGGTTCTGCTGCGCCAGACAGTTGTCCAACTCTTGCTGGATCGCCTTGCGGCGGTCGTCGAGCTGCTCGATCCGTTCGATGACGGGACGTGCGTCCACGCCCTTCTTGGCCAGACGCCGGATGGCCGTCTCCTTGTCATCGCGGAGTTGTTTGAGTGTAAGCATCGTTTTTTGCGGTTAAACGTTTCCGAGACGCAAAGTTATAAAATATCGGACAATCTGATACCTTCGCCGGACAAAAAAACGGGCCGTTCGCCCGCCGGAAGCGACTTTTCGGGGCGTCGCTACCGGTCTTCACATCCCATCGGCGTCGAAAAGCGGCGGAGCGTGTGGCGCGCCGCCGCTTTTTTCGCTATCTTTGCCGCAGGGAATGCGGCCCGGAGCCGTTCGTCCGGCAGCGTCGCCGGCCGGCCTCCGGCTTTCCCTGCGGAGATGAAACGACTCGAATTGCTGGCCCCTGCGCGGGATTACGAGTCGGCGGTCGCGGCCGTCGACGCCGGCGCCGATGCGATCTACATCGGCGGCGCGCGCTTCGGTGCGCGCCATGCGGCCGCGAACACGGCGGACGACATTCGTCGTGCGGCGGAGTATGCGCATCTCTACGGCGTGCGGGTGCATGCCGCGCTCAACACGCTGCTCTACGACGACGAACTCGCCGATGCCGGGCAGCAGGCGCGCGAGCTGATCGCTGCGGGCGTCGACGCGCTCATCGTGCAGGACATGGCGCTGCGGCGCATGTCGCTGCCCGTCGAGCTGCACGCCTCGACCCAGACGGCGATCCCATCGAAAACCCCGGCCGAATTTTACTCAGCGCCCCCGGCGTCGCCAACCCTCTGCTACCCGCCATCCTCACCGATCCCGCCCGTGAGGATCGCATCGTTGCCACCGTCCTCCACGACCAACCTGTCGATGTAGAAGCCGGCACCTACAATCTCCTCTGCACCCTCCCCACCGATGGCAGCAACACTGAATATTTCGGCACCGACGCCTTCACCCTCACCGGCACCACCATCAGCCTCCCCCTCCTCGCCCCCGACGGCCGGCTTCCCCAAGCC
>USBO01000037.1 GCA_900552955.1 uncultured Alistipes sp. | reverse complement strand
TCCGTCGGTCCTGAAGCCCCAGATCTCGCCGATCTCCTTGCCCACGTAGTAGTCCTTGGCGAACGATTTGTCGGGGTTGTCGTACTTGGTGATGACGCTCTTGTAGTCGCTGATGTTGAATCCGACGCTGTATTCGAACGGTTTGCCGGCCAGCCGGAACTGGTCGCGCCAGCTGACGGTCAGCTCGTAGCCTTTGGTGCGCAGATCGGCCGCGTTCATGTCGGGCGAGTCGGCTCCGTAGACGCCGGGCAGCGCGACGCCGGCAGTGAGCATGTCCTTCGTGTCGCGCATGTAGATGTCGGCCGTCAGGTTGAGGCGGTTGCCCAGCATCGCCACGTCGAGACCCAGATCCCATTGCTGTGCGGTCTCCCACGTCAGGTCGGAGGCGATGGGAGCCCCCAGCGACGAGTATTTGCCCACCGTGCCGTCGCCGAAGTTGTAGCTGCCGAAGTCCTTGATCGACACCAGACGCATGTAGGTGTAGTAGGACGAGACGTTCTGATTGCCCAGCGAACCGAACGAGGCGCGCAGCTTGAGGTTGTCCACCAGCCGCTTGGCACGGCCGAAGAAGGGCTCCTCGGAGATGCGCCAGCCCACCGACGCCGAGGGGAACCAGCCCCAGCGGTTGTCCTTGTCGAAGCGCGACGTACCGTCGTAGCGGCCGCTGACCTCCATCAGATAACGGCCCTTGTAGTCGTAGTTGATGCGGCCGAAGAAGCCCAGCAGGGCGTATTCGTTCTGACCGCCGCCGTAGGCGTTCTCGGGAGCGATCTTCGTGGCGAGGTTCAGGTCGTCGAGATCGGTCGAGGAGAGCTCGTCGGCCCGCACCGAGATGTTCTTGCTGGCCCACGTCTCGTAGTTCATGCCGGCGGTCGCGGCGAGGTGGTGCGCTCCGCCGAAGGTCTCGTCGTAGTTGGCGAAGACGTTGGTCGAGTAGTAGTTGCGCGTCTTGACCTCCTCGGTGAGCTTGTTCAGGCCGGCACCCGTGTCGTAGGCCGCCAGCTCCGCATCGGGGTAGACGCGGTAGTAGAGGGGCTGCGAACGGCTCGTGTTGCGCTCCTGATAGAGACGGTAGGTGAAGTCGCCCGTGATGCTCAGCGTCTTAACGGGCGTAATGACCAGCCGCGTGGTGTTCGAGAAGTCGCTGCGGCGGTCGACGTTGCGGTGCGAGCCCTCGTTGAGCATGATGTGGCGGCCGTTGGCGACTTTATAGGTCTGGTAGGGGACGCTGTAGACCCACGACCCGTCGGGGTTCTGCATCGGGTAGCAGGCCAGCGCGTGCACCGATCCGTAGCGCAGCGTGTTGTCGATGCCGCTGTCGCCCTGAGAGTTGTAGTCGGAGCTGAAGAACGATGTGTTGTTCGAGAGCGTCGCCCACCGGTTGATGCGGAAGTCGATCTTCGAACGCAGGTTGTACTTGTTGTAGATGTCGGGGAAGGCGCGCTGCATGCCGGCCTGACGGTCGTAGGCGCCCGATACGAGGTACTTGATGTCCTTCGTGCCGCCGCTGAGCGAGATGCTGTGCTGCTGCACGGGGCGCTTCTCGCGGAAGAGCATGTCCCACCAGTCGTAGTTGCCGTAGTAGACCCACTGCTTGCGGCCGTTGCGCACGTCCTCGACGACCCACGGACGGTCGGGATGCTCCGTCTTGTCGTTCACGCGCGCCAGCAACTGCTGCATGTCGCGGTCGGTGTAGTTGATGTACTTGGCGCCGCCGTTCTCGACCTGCCAGAAGCGGTTGACCTCGTAGACCGACCAGTAACCGCGGTTTTCGTAGTCGGTCGAGGTCGTGGCCTCCTCCCAGCCGAAGCGGCCGCTGTAGCGCACGGTGGCCTTGCCGTCTTTGGCCGATCCCGACTTGGTCGTGACGAGGATCACGCCGAAGGCGGCGCGGGCGCCGTAGACGGCCGCTGCCGAGGCGTCCTTGATGATCGAGATCGACTCGACGTCATTGGGGTTGACGCGGTTCAGATCGCCCACCACGCCGTCGATGAGCACGAGCGGGTCGGCCGAGTTGATGGAGTTCACGCCGCGGATGTTGAGCGAGGGCGTGCTGCCCGGCTTGCCCGACGAGGTGGTGATGTTCAGTCCCGCCACGGAGCCTTGCAGCATGCCGGTCACCGAGTGGGCGACACGGTTTTCGAGCTCCTTGCCGCCGACGGTCGCCACGGCGCCCGTCAGATTGACGCGTTTCTGCGTGCCGTAGCCGATGACGACGGCCTCTTCGAGCTGGATGGCGTCCTCCTGAAGGTAGATCGTCACCTCGCTCTTCGAGGCGGGAACCGTGGTCTTCTGGGGGATGTAGCCCAGATAGGTGGCATTAAGCACGGCCTCGCCCGCGGGGATGTCGAGCGTGAAGCCGCCGTCGTCGGAGGTCGTGGTGCCCCGCGTCGTACCGTCGACGAGAACGGCCACGCCGACGATCGGCTGCTGCTGTGCATCGAGGACTCTGCCCGATACCGTTCTGTTCTGCGCCGACAGCGTGGGAATGCTCCCCGACACGGCCAGCATCAGCGTCAGAACCGATAGTCTGAATACTTTCATGTGAAGTAAGGTTTGGTTAGTGAATAAGGTTAGTTGGTCTGTTGTCGGCTGCGGTGTTGCGGCTGCGGTGCGGCGGCGACCGGTCCGTGCGGCCGCCGCTGCATCGAAGGCGGAGATTCGCTCAGTTGCGCTTGTAGGCTTCGGTCGAGAAGGCTTTGGGCCGTTGCATCCGCTCGGTCCACGTGCGGCCGAACTCGTCCTCGACGGTGATCGTCAGATCGACGTCGGGGTCGTCGGCCTTCGCCTTGAAGAAGTGGGTGTAGCGATCGGTGATGAACGACGGGACGGCCGTGAGCGAAGCTTTGTTGAACCGCGGTACGGTGAGCGCCGCGATATGGAGCGGGTCGTAGGCCCAGACGGGCGTGCATGCGAGCTGCTTGCCGCGTTCGTCGACGACGCTCAGCCGCCAGTTGCGGTTCCAGTTCCAGATGTTGATGAGCACCTCGTTGTCCGCGTTGGCGGGGTAGGCCGCGACGTACTGCCTGTAGGAGCTCAGCACGGCGGCGGGAGCGTCGGCGGGCATGAGCGGCACGTCGGCCATCGAGAACGAGACGTTATTGAGGTCGTAGCTGCGGAACTGATACTCCTCGGGCCAGCCGGTCGATTTGTAGAACCGGTTGAAGCCGGTGCCCCTGACGTCCCACACGGCGTAGCCGCCCGGCGTGCCGTCGGGGCTCAGATGCACGCCCGGGGTGAGGTGGCCCGACCACCACCACGAGGCGCAGACCGATCCCGAGTTGTGTTCGTGGATGTTGCGTCCGCGGACGACGACGTCGCCGGGCCGCACGTTGAAGATTTTATGGGTGTGGCCCGTCACGAAGTGCACTTCGTAGCCGTCGAGCAGGTCGAGGAGCGTCTCGGTGTTGGCCGAGTCGTGATCGTAGACGAATCCCGTGCCCGAGGGCTTGAAGACCTGCGCGTGCATCGAGACGATGAGCGGCGTCGACTTGTCGACATGCGCCAGATCCTTCGCCAGCCAGTTGAGCTGCTCGTTGGTGATACGCTTGACGTAGATGCGCGAGTCGGTGCCGTCGTAGGTGCTGCAGTCGATGTCGTCCATGACGACGAAATGCACCTTGCCGATGTTGAACGAGTAGTAGGTCGGGGCGATGACGTCCACGTATTTGACGGCCGCGTCGTAGTCCGACGTGGTCATGAAGTCGTTGTCGTGGTTGCCCATCGTGTGGTAGACGGGCAGGTCGCCGAGCAGGCGGTCGACCGTCGACACGTACTGCGGGAGGGCGTAGCTGTTGCTGTACCAGTATTTGTCCCACGTCATGTCGCCGAGCGTGAGGGCGTACATCCTGCGGCCGCCGCGGGCGGCCCGATAGGCATTGAGGTCGGCGGCGAACTGCGCGAACTGCGCGGCGTCGCCCGTGCGGTTGGCAAGGTGCATGTCGCCCAGCAGGAAGAGTGTGAAGTCGTCCTGTCCGTCGACGCGCGTGAGGGTGAAATCCTTGCGTTCGACGACGTGGGAGGCGCCCAGCAGTCGCTGGTAGAAGAGCGGCCGGACGCCGTCGGCGGGCGCTTCGTAGCCGCTCGGGACGGAGATGAAGACGTAGCCCCACCGTTTGGCCGAGCGGAGTTCGTAGATGCCCGCGGCGTCGGTGACCGTCACTTCGGTGCCGTCCGACACCACGACGCCCGCCACAGGGCCTTCGGCCGTGGCGACGACGCCGTAGACCGTGGTGCCTTCGGCCGGTCGGAAGTCGAGTTCCTCGACGATGTTGATGTGGATCTTGCCGATCGTTTTTTTGCGTGCGTCCCTCCTGAGGTGGGCGGTATAGGAGCCGGACTCGCACGCGTCGGCTAAGCGGAGGGTGAAATCCTCAGAGGATGCCCTCAGAATGGGGCAGAGGTGCGAAATCCCCCCCCCCCTCCAGGAGGAAGGAATCGGTCGTGAGCGGCGCCTTGCCGTCGCGGACCTTCAGGGTCAGCTCACCGCCGCGGGTGACGTCGGCCATCGCGGGAAGTTCGATCCGCACGTCGAAGTCGTCGGTCGGAGCCGCGTCGGCGTCGGTGTCGCCGCATGCTGCCGTCGAAGCGACGAGGGCGATCGTTCCGATTAAAAAGAGATACTTTGTGAAATCTTTCATTCTGAAATAGCTTTTTGTCTGCGGTTACTGGATTAGGTGAGATTTCCCGGTGCTTTATTCATTGTTTTATAAATAAATTGTATGGTTCGTTGCGGTGCTCTGTCACTGTTTCGAAGTGAAACCCTAACACGAAATTAGATTTAATTGTTCGAAAAACCAAATTTTTAGAGATGTTTTTGTTGTTTATTCTTTCATTTTCTGTTCTTTTATGCTGGCGCGAACGAAAAGTACGACGTTTTCGGGAATGTTGACGGATTCGTTGCGAAAGTCGGACATGGGCGCTTGCCGCCGTTTTGCGCTGCGGCGCCTGCGTTCCGCCGCATTTATGCGGCCGGAAAATTTGAGAAAACGGACGATATATATTACATTTGTGAAGAATAGATGTTCGAATAACGCATTCAGCTCTAAAGATATAACAATCAGTCTAAAAAATACGTTTCCGGTCATGACAGTCGAAAAACTCGAGGGAACCTCGCCCCGTCTCTACGCGCTCGTCGCCCCGCTGGTCATGCGCCGCAGCGTGCTGCGTCAGAACAATGACTATCCCTTCTGGACGTCGCGGTCGCACACGTGGTTCGTGGCGTGGGAGGGGGCGGCCGTCCTGGGTTTCATGCCGGTGGAGCTCGGCGATAGCGGAGTGGCCAAAATCAACAATTACTACGTTTCGGGCGACGATCCGCATCTGATTTCGCGCTTTCTGCGCGAGATCGTGCAGTGTTTCCATCCCGACTATACGATCCGGTCGGTCACGCTCGTCCGTCACGCGGAGGCGTTCCGCGCCGAAGGTTTCGTGTCCGTGCGCGAGTGGAAGGAGTACGTGAGCATGGAATACGGCAAAAACCGTCGCCCATGAACGTCTACGAACGGACACAAGAGCGGCTGAAAGCCGTTTTCGACGCCTTCGACAACATCTACGTCTCCTTCTCGGGCGGCAAGGACAGCGGCGTGCTGCTCAACCTCTGCATCGACTACATCCGGCGGCATAACCTCAGGCGCCGCATCGGGGTGTTCCACATGGATTACGAGATTCAGTACCGCGAGACGATCGATTACGTGGAGCGGACGCTGGCGTCGAACCGCGACATCCTCGACGTCTACCGCGTCTGCGTGCCGTTTCGGGTTCCGACCTGCACCTCGGTGTTCCAGCGTTACTGGCGGCCCTGGGAACCGGAGAAACGCGAGCTGTGGGTGCGCGCGATGCCTGAGGGATGTCTGCAACGCGATGATTTTCCCTTTTTCGGCGAGGAGACGAGCGACTACGAATTCCAGAACCGTTTCGCTGAGTGGCTGCACGAACGCACGGGGGCGACGCGCACCTGCTGTCTGATCGGCATCCGCACGCAGGAGAGCTTCAACCGCTGGCGCACGATCCACAGCGATCGCAACCAGCACCGTTTCGAGGGCCGGCGCTGGATGCGGCAGTGGGTCGGCGCGCAGATCTGCAACGCCTATCCGATCTACGACTGGCTGACGACCGACGTCTGGACGGCCTATGGGCGGTTCGGATGGCCCTACAACAGGCTTTACGACCTTTTCTATCGGGCCGGCGTGCCGCTCGACAGCCAGCGCGTGGCCAGCCCCTTCATCTCGCAGGCGCTGTCGAGTCTGCATCTCTACAGGGCCGTCGACCCCGAAACGTGGGGTCGCATGGTCGGGCGTGTCAACGGCGTCAATTTCGCAGCGCTGTACGGCCGCACGCCGGTCTTCGGCTGGCAGTCGGCGCGCCTGCCGCAGGGGCTGACCTGGGAGCGCTACATGCGTTTCCTGCTGGCGACGCTGCCGGCCGAGAGCCGCCGCAACTATCTGGAGAAACTCTCCGTGAGCATCCGTTTCTGGCGCGAGAAGGGCGGATGTCTCTCGGAGACGACGATCGCAAGGCTGCGCAAGGCCGGCATTCCGATCGAGGTCGGCGACCGCGGCGTCTGCCGTTCGGACTGCCGGCCGGTGCGCATGGAGTATCTCGACGACCTGGAGATTCCCGAGTTCAGCCGGCTTCCGACGTTCAAGCGGATCTGTCTATGCATCCTCAAAAACGACCACGCCTGCAAATACATGGGGTTTTCGCCCACGAAGGGCGACATGCAGCGCCGCAAAAAAATCATGGAGAAATATGAATCGTTGTTACGAATCCCCGAAGCCGGAGCCGTCGCGGAGTCCGGTTTATAGCGTGCGCGCCGTGCCCGTGGAGAAGGTCGAGGCCAACAGCTACAACCCCAACGTCGTCGCACCGCCCGAGATGCGGCTGCTGGAGCTCTCGATCTGGGAGGACGGCTACACGATGCCCTGCGTCTGCTACTACGACGCCGCGCGCGACCGCTACGAACTCGTCGACGGCTACCACCGTTATCTGGTGCTCCGCACGTCGAAACGCATCTACGAACGCGAGCAGGGCCTGTTGCCCGTGGCAGTGATCGACAAACCGCTCTCCGACCGCATGGCCTCGACGATCCGCCACAATCGGGCGCGCGGCACGCACGACGTCGAGCTGATGAGCGAGGTGGTCGCCGAGCTCACGCGGGCGCGGATGTCCGACCGGTGGATCAGGTAGCATCTGGGCATGGACCGCGACGAACTGCTGCGGCTCAAACAGATCACGGGAATCGCCGCGCTCTTCGCCGACAAGGAGTTCAGCCTCGGCGATGTCGACGAAGAGCCGGCGGGAGCGGCGGCCGAAGCCCCGCGGCGGCCGTAAGGGGCCGCCTCATCGGGCGATGACGATCCGTTCGACGGGCTGTTCGCGCACCTCGTCGAGCGGGCGGGACTGGTAGCTCACGCGGCCGAAGTCGATCTCGGAGAGATCGATGCAGCGGATCGTGTTGTTGTAAGCCGTTTTGTAGTAGACTCTGCGGTGAGTCAGGTCGATGGCCGAGGTCCATTGCGTGGCGCTCGGGATGTCGGGCGTGTCGTCTGCGGGGTGCTCGATGCCGATGGGGATGTCGAAGCAGTTGAGCAGGTGGAAGCATTGCACCACCGTTTCGAATGCCGTGGCGCGCTGCGGGGCCGTCGCTCTGTAGAAGGCCGCCCGCACGAACCGCGACGGGGGCGTCGCATCGCCTGGAATTCCGAGAAAACCCGAGTTGCCGCCTGTGGGGCGCAGCGTGATGCCGCTCAGCCGGTGGACGGGGGCGTCGCCGGGATAGAGGTTGACGTAGTTGTTCAGATTGGTGAGCTGCCACGTGAAATCGGGGGCGTTGGTCAGTACGCCGACCTCGTTTTCGTAGAAATGCGGCGTGCCGTCGACGATCTCCAGCACGACCTGCCGCCCCGAGGGCTCGCCGATGCGCCAGTGGAGCACCGCTCCTTCGGCCAGAGCGACGATCCGCACCGATGCGATGGCGGCTTTCACCTCGTCGATGGTGGCGAACTGCGTGAGTATCCACGACGCCACCTGCAAATCGGCCAGCGTGCGGTCGTTGCGGTCGGGATCGTAGGATGCGTAACTGCCGTAGACGGGGAAGAAGAAGAGTCCGGCCGAGAGCCCCGCTTCGTTGATCCCCTCGGCGATGAACTCGGTGCGTTCGACCGAGAGACCGACCGTTCCGTATACGGCGGAGTAGGCGAGCCCGTCCGCGCCGGCGGGGGTGAACGAGCGGAGCCGCTGGCCGCGGGGGATGACCACGCACCGGCTGGGCAGCACGTCCTGCGACCATTCGATCGTGCGCGACTGCACATAGCTGCCGTCCGCAGCCGTGAGGGCGATACCGGTGCAAGCGGCCGCCCGAAGTGTGCCGGCGCAGGCTGCTGCGACGGCCAATGACCGAATTCCTCGTTTCATAAGCATTCCGATTGGTTGTTTCGGAGGATGCTCCGACCAAATTCCGTGCAAATCATGCGGTTCGGGGACGGAAAAGTTCGCGCGGCAGACCGCTGCGCCGCCTTGCGGCAAACCGCGAATGCATGTCGTGCCCCGACAGAATTGCGCCGGCGCTTGCATTTTCCCATGTTTATCCGTATCTTCGTTCCCGATGCGCAAATGGATCGTCATACTGCTGGCCTGTGTCGCCGTCCTGTCGGGCGGTGCGGAGGAGGGCATGTGCCTGCCAACGAGCGTCGCGGCACCCGCTGCGCTGCGGGGCGGCGAACTGACCGTCTGCCGTCGGATGCTGGACGATGCGCTGACGGAGTATGCCTCTAATCCGGCGCATCTCCATTTCGGCGCGGAGAGCTCCGGTGCGCTGCGGCGCTGTCCCGTGACCGCCGTATCCGGCGGCCGTCTCCTGCGCCACGGCGGATCGCCCTCCTTTGCGGCGGCCGATTTGCGATGCCGCCGTTTCATCCGTTTGGCTGACCCGACACTCCGTGCCGTGCTGCACCCGACCGACCATTACGTCTTCCGGATGCGCCGGTTACTTATTTAGCCTGTCTGCCGCCGGTCTTCGGACCGGCCGGTGTTTTCCGCCCGAAGGGCGTCATTCCGCAAACGGGGCGGCGGAAATTTCCGTGGAAACGCTCCCGATCTCAACAGGTTGAAATAAGTGAATCGTTATGAATAGAAATGAATTGGCAGAGCGTCTCTACGCGCTGCCCGACGGGATCGTCGTAAAGGGACGCAAATCGTTGCTCCCGTCAGCGCTGCTTGCCGCGGCAGGCGTCGCATTGCTCATTGTCAACGGGCTGCTGCCCGCGCGTGCCGATTACGGCGACTGGAAATCGGCGCTGGTGCTTTTCGGCGGCGTAATCTTTGCAGCGGGTGTTTCGTCGCTGCTCGTCCGGTTGTTCGGCGGCAGCGGCGTACCGCTTTACGGCGAACGGCGGGTTCCGCTGATCTGGACGGAACGCCGTTACGCCAAATCGGCTGCGACGGTCGTGGCCGACTGCCTGACGCGTCACGACTGGGTGCGGTTGCGCGCCGTCGCACAGAGCGACGTGGCGTCGGTGCGTCTGGTCGCCTACCATACGGCCGACGATGCGTTCGTGGCCTGTCAAGCATTCGAATACGTGGAACTGGAGGAGCGCCCGCTCACGGAGCTGCACGTCGTGCGGCGCGGCGACCAGGGGTAGCGTCCGTTTTGGGGCGGGGACCTGCGGGTCTTCGCCGTGCGGTTCGGCGCTCGGGCCGTTTTGCGGAGAATAAATTGTGTCGTTATGTTGTTGACCACTGAAAATATCATTCTGATCGGCGCGCTGCTGCTGCTGGTCTCCGTCTTCGCCGGTAAGGTGGCCTATCGGTTCGGCGCTCCCGCGCTGCTGCTGTTCCTCGGTGTGGGCATGTTGTTCGGACTTCGGATCATCTCGTTCAATTCGGCCCCCGTGGCGCAGTTCGTGGGGACGGTGGCCCTGAGCGTCATCCTCTTTTCGGGCGGAATGGACACCCGCTACCGCGCCATCCGGCCTGTGATCGGCCCGGGCGTGGTGCTGGCCACGGTCGGCGTGGCGCTCACGGCGCTCATCGTGGCGGGGTTCGTCTATGTGGCGGCGCCGTGGTGCAATGCCCGGATGCCGTTCCTGCTGGCGCTGCTTTTCGCCGCCACCATGTCGTCGACCGACTCGGCGTCGGTCTTCTCGATTCTACGCAGCCGCCGGCAGGGGTTGTGCGAGAACCTCAAGCCGCTGCTCGAGCTGGAGAGCGGCAGTAACGACCCGATGGCCTATATCCTGACCATTCTGCTGGTCGGACTGCTGACTCCGGGCGCAGACGTGAGCTTCGGGATGAGTTTCGTGTGGTTCGTCGTGGGGATGAGCGTCGGCGTCGTCGCGGGGTACGGCTTCGGCCGTCTGGCCGTGTGGTCGATCAACCGGCTCAACATCGCCAACCAGTCGCTCTATGCCGTGCTGCTGCTGGCGTTCGTCTTCCTGACCTTCTCGGTGACCGACATGATCCGGGGCAACGGCTACCTTGCCGTTTACGTCGCGGGGCTGGTCGTGGGCAACTACCCGCTCATGCACAAAAAAACGCTGGGCACCTTCTTCGACGGCTTCACATGGCTCTTTCAGGTGATCCTGTTCGTCACGCTGGGGCTGCTGGTCAATATCGACGAGCTGCTGCAGCCCGAGGTGCTGCTGCTGGGCGGCCTTGGCGGCAGACGGGTGGAGCACACCCTTGCAAACCTGTGCACCGGCCTTGGGCTGGAACAGCGCGGTGTGCGCACCACCCTGCTGGATGAGCGCAGCCGCATCACCTTCGTGATGCCCGGCGAGACCCGCCGCTACCCGAAGGAGAAGTACTTCTTCTTCTCGGCCTTCCCGATGGAGGGCAGGGCGCAGGGCGTGTGCGAGCGCGGCTCCTACTATGAGCTGACCGATGCGGAGCTGACCGCCAGCTACCCGCTGGGCGTCAGCAACGAGTACGCTGCCGGGTCGGACTGCATCACCATCTCCACCCGCAGCGGTGCGCTGGTGGTGGTGGAGACCATCGCAGACTGAGCGCTGCTGCCCTTGCCGGAACGTTCCGGCCCCTGCCTGCATAGGATGGGCCAGAAAACGGAAAGGCGGGGAGCATATGCAGGTAGTTGTGATCCGAAGCCCCAAGGCGCTGCGCGGCATTCTGCGCAGACTGTTCGGCATTCAAAAACAGTAAAAAAGATCCCCTCGCTGCTGGTCGGCGGGGGGATCTTGCTTCATAATACTCCTTTTTATTGCGTCAGGGCGTTGTAACAGGCATCGAACGCCTGCATAAAATCAGTGATCTCCTGTTCCGTGGTCAGGTGGCTCAGGCTGATGCGCCACGAGGACAGCGCGTTGCGCCGGTCATGGCTCACGGCAAACACGGCGCGGGAGGGCAGGCCGTCCGACGAGCAGGCCGATTTGACCGAGACGCATACGCCCTTGGCATCCAGCTCCCGCTGGAACACGGTGCCCTTCACGTTCTGTACGCTCAGGTTTAAAATCTGCGGCACGGCGGTGTCCGGGCTGTTGATGCGCACCTTGGGGTATTGGGCAAGCCCGGTGCGCAGGCGGGCGTTCAGGGCGCGGATGTGCTCCACCCGGGCGGGCAGCTCGCTCACTGCCTTTTCCAGTGCCAGCGCCAGCGAACAGGCCAGCGCCACGGTGGGGGTGCCGCTGCGGTAGATGGTGGTGCTCTCGCCGCCATGGATGAGCGGCTCCAGCGCAAGGCCGCGCCGCTTGACCAGCACACCGATGCCGTTCAGCCCGTAGAACTTGTGGGCGGTCAGGCTCATGGTGTCGATGCCCGCAAAGCTGACCGGCAGCTTGCCCACGGCCTGTGTGGCATCCACATGGAAGTGGCAGTGGGGGCAGGCCTTCAACATTTCCGCGATCTCGGCCACCGGCTGCACCACGCCCAGCTCACTGTCCACGGCAGTGACGGCCACCAGAATGGTGTCCGGGCGCAGCAGTTCTTTCAGGTGGGCAAGGTCCACCGTGCCGTCCTGCCGGATGTCCACAAGGTCGATCTCGTATCCCTGCTCCTGCAGGGCGGTCAGGCTGCCGCTCACCGAGGAGTGCTCCAGCGGGGTGGAAATGATGTGTCTGCCATGGTGGCGCTCCAGCCGGGCGATGCTCTTGATGGCAAAGTTGTTGGCCTCGCTGGCACCGGATGTATAGATGATCTCGGCGGGCTGCACATTCAGACTGCGGGCAATGCTCTGGGTGGCGGCATCGATGGCAGCCTTTGCGGCAGTGCCTGCTGCGTGGCGGGAATTGGCATTGCCCGGGCAATTGCGCTCCACCTCGCAAAAGCGCTGTAAAACCGCTTCGTCTACCGGGGTATTGGCGGAATAATCCAGATAGATCATAAACTCTCCTGATAATTCTCTTATAATACAGATTACAATGGTAGGCTATATTATAGTGCGCTTTGGGCCGGATTGCAAGAGAAGCGGCGCAAACTTCCGGGCTGGAAATACAGGAGAATTAAGCAAAATAGTTGCACGGCGGCAAAAAGTCTGCTATAATCTCTTGAAGGACTGCCCGCTGCGGCCTTTTGCGGGGCTTTTGGCGGCGGTTTGGAAAGAGCCTGAATGAAAAGGGGGAGCGCACCATGCTGCACAAGAATCATCGACTGCGCTGTATTGCACTTCTCATTTCCGGGCGGAATCATTGTTCCCAAATTTCAGGGGCATTGCCGTTTTGCTGACGGCGGTGCCTCTTTTTTTGGGGCTGCGAGTTCTGTAGGAGGCAGAAAAACTTCATGAGCGAAAAGATCGATTACTCCAAAGGCATTTACGACGCGCGCCAGCTGGGCGCAGGCCGCATGTTCATTCTGGGCGTGCAGCACATGTTTGCCATGTTCGGCGCAACGGTGCTGGTGCCGCTGCTCACCGGCCTGAGCGTTTCCACCACCCTGCTCTGCGCAGGTCTGGGCACCCTGCTGTTCCACCTCATTACCAAAAAGAAGGTGCCTGCATTCCTCGGCTCCTCCTTTGCGTATCTGGGCGGCTTCTCCATCGTGGCCCCCATGCTGGCAGATGCAGACGGCAACCTGACCGTTGCCAACACCAAGATGCTGCCCTACGCCTGCGCCGCCGTCGCATTTTCCGGTCTGGTGTATCTGGTGGCCAGCCTGCTGATCTCCACCTTCGGCATCCGCCGCATCATGCGGTTCTTCCCGCCGGTGGTCACTGGCCCCATTATCATTTCCATCGGCCTGATCCTGGCCCCCTCTGCTATCAAAAACTGCCAGTCCAACTGGATCCTGGCCTTTGTGGCACTGGGTGTCGTGATCGTGTGCAACATCTGGGGCAAGGGCATGGTCAAGATCCTGCCCATCCTCATCGGTGTGCTGGTGTCCTATGCAGTGGCACTGGTGACCGGTGCAGTGGACTTCCAGCGCATTTCTGAGGCTGCATGGGTGGGCATCCCTCTGCACAAGGAGGCCATGGGCCTGTTTGCCATCGACGGCAGCCCGGAGTTCATCAGCGCACTGTTCACCATCATCCCCATTGCACTGGCAACCATGATGGAGCATGTGGGCGATATCGCCGCCATCAGCGCAACCGTGGGCCACAACTATATCAACGACCCCGGCCTGAACCGCACCCTGCTGGGTGATGGCCTTGCAACCACCATGGCCGGCCTGCTGGGCGGCCCGGCCAACACCACCTACGGCGAGAACACCGGCGTGCTGGCCCTGAGCAAGATCTACGACCCGCTGGTCATCCGCATTGCGGCTGTCCTGGCCATCATCCTGAGCTTCAGCCCCAAGTTTGAGGCTGTCATCAACACCATCCCCACCGGCATCATCGGCGGCATCAGCTTTGTGCTGTACGGCATGATCTCCGCCATCGGTGTGCGCAACGTGGTGGAGAACCGCGTGGACTTTACCAACAGCCGCAACCTGATCGTGGCCGCTGTCATTCTGGTGTGCGCACTGGGCTTCAACTCTGTGGGCGGCGTTGGCTTTACCGTTGGCAGCGTCACCATCAACCTGTCCGGTCTGGCTGTGGCCGCGATCGCAGGCATCCTGCTGAACGCTATCCTGCCCGGCAACGACTACGAGTTTGATGCTGCCGACGGCTCCGAAGCCGCTACCAGCAGCAACCTGCAGGTCTGATCTCCCATAGAAGAAGGAAGAACAAGGCAGAAGCCGTCCTGTGTGTGCAGGGCGGCTTTGCTGTTTTTAAGGTGCACAGGGCAAAGCACACAGTTTTTGAGGATGGTTTTTAGTGACCCTGCCGGAATTTATCTGTAAGACAAAATAAATAGGAATTATTCTTAAAATTATCCTTGACTAACTAGGAACTATTCGCTATAATAGAGCCATGACAAGGGCCGGTGAGTACCAACACCGCCCAGCCTGTTTTCTAACTGATATAAAAAAGAATGATGGAGGTCTATTCTTATGAAGAAGTACGTTTGCACCGTTTGTGGTTATATTGCTGAAGGCGAGATCCCGGCACAGTGCCCCGTCTGCAAGGCTCCTGCTTCCGCTTTTGTGGAAAAGACCGGCAACACCTACGTCACCGAGCATGTTGTGGG
>USBO01000036.1 GCA_900552955.1 uncultured Alistipes sp. | reverse complement strand
ATCTTCGGGAGCCGGGTTTTTCTTATAAGGAGACCATCCGCACCGGCTCTTTAGCGGCGGCCCACGGCGGCTATACCACCGTATGTGCCATGCCGAACCTGAATCCGGTACCGGACAGCATGGAGACCTTGCAGCCGGAGCTGGACGCCATACAGAAGGACGCCGTGATCCGGGTCCTGCCCTATGGGGCGATTACGAAAGGCGAGCAGGGCGGGGAGCTGGCGGACTTGGACGCCATGGCCCCCTGTGTGGTGGCCTTCTCCGATGACGGAAAGGGCGTTCAGGACCGCGACATGATGCGCCGCGCCATGCTGGAGGCCAAGCGCCTGGGCAAGCTGATCGTGGCCCACTGCGAGGACAATTCCCTCCTGCGGGGCGGCTATATCCATGACGGCGCCTATGCCAAGGCCCACGGCCACCGGGGCATCTGCTCCGAGAGCGAGTGGCGGCCCATTCAGCGGGATCTGGAGCTGGTGCGGGAGACGGGCTGCGGCTATCACGTCTGCCACATCTCCACCAAGGAGAGCGTGGACCTGATCCGCAAGGCCAAGGCCGAGGGTCTGAACGTCACCTGTGAGACCGGTCCTCACTACCTGCTGCTGGATGACTCCTGCTTGCAGGAGGACGGCCGTTTCAAAATGAATCCGCCTCTGCGCGATAAGAGAGACCGGGAGGCTCTGCTGGAGGGCCTGGCGGACGGCACCATCGACATGATCGCCACGGACCATGCCCCTCACAGTGCCGAGGAAAAAGGCCGCGGACTGGAAAAAAGCGCAATGGGCATTGTAGGACTGGAAACGGCGTTCCCGTTGTTGTATACTGAACTTGTGAAACCCGGCGTCATCTCTATGGAGCGGCTGATGGAGCTGCTCCACGATGCTCCCTGCCGCCGCTTCGGCCTCCCGCAGGGGGAGATGGATGGCCCCCACGCCGATTTCACGGTCTTTGACCTGTCGGCTTCGTATCCCATCGACCCGGCGGACTTCCTCTCTCAGGGGAAGGCCACCCCCTTCACCGGCTGGCCGGTACAGGCCCGCTGCCTGCTGACGGTCTGCAACGGCCGCCTCGTCTGGCAGGACGGTGATCTCTTTTCCAAGGAGGACCGCACATGAAGCAGGTCACATGGACCATTACGGAAAATACGCCCCTGACGTCGGACCCCTACCGGCTGCGCCTCACCGGCGACACGGAGGCCATCACGGCCCCCGGTCAGTTCGTAAACCTGAAGCTCTCCGGCTTCTACCTGCGCCGCCCCATCTCCGTCTGCGACTGGGAGCCCGGTGCCGCCACCCTTATCTATAAGGTGCTGGGCGGCGGCGTCGGCATCCCGCCCCTGTACGGACTGGCCCGCCGCCTGACGGCGGAGCATCGTCAGGTCACGGCGGTGCTGGGCTACAACCGGGCGTCAGATATTTTTCTGGCGGAGGAGCTGCAGGCGCTGGGCGTCACCGTCCGCCTCCTCACCGCCGACGGCAGCGCCGGGACCTGCGGCCTTGTCACCGACGGCATGGAGGGCGTGAATTACACCCACCTCTATACCTGCGGGCCGGAGGCCATGCTCCACGCCGTGTGGCAGCGCTGCCGCACCGATGGGCAGTTCAGCTTTGAAGAGCGCATGGGCTGCGGCTTCGGGGCCTGCATGGGCTGCACCTGCCGCACCAAGTACGGCCACAAGCGCATCTGCAAGGACGGCCCCGTCCTGCGAAGGGAGGAGATCGTATGGTAAATACCGCCGTCACCCTCTGCGGCCTGCCGCTGGAGAATCCCGTCATCCCCGCCAGCGGCACCTTCGGCTATGGGTATGAATTTGCACAGATCTACGACATCAACTGTCTGGGGACCTTCTCCTTCAAGGGGACGACGCTCACCCCCCGGTACGGAAACCCCACCCCCCGCATCGCTGAGTACGCCGGGGGCCTGCTGAACTCTGTGGGGCTGCAAAACCCCGGTGTGGAGGCCGTCATCCGGGAGGAGCTGCCCCGTCTGCGGGAAGTCTTTCACAAGCCGGTAATGGCCAACATCAGCGGCTTTTCCATAGAGGAATACGCCCAAGTATGCCGGCAGCTGGACGGCGAAGAGCAGGTAGGCTGGCTGGAGGTGAATATCTCCTGCCCCAACGTCCACGGCGGCGGAGCCGCCTTCGGCGCAGACCCCCGGACGGCAGCCGCCGTCACACGGGCCGTCCGTGACGTGACGAAAAAGCCGGTCATCATGAAGCTCTCCCCGGCTGCGGCGGATATCGCTGCCGTGGCACGGGCCTGTCAGGAGGCCGGGGCCGACGGTGTCAGCCTTATCAATACTCTGCCGGGGATGCGGATCGATCTGAGGCGCCGCCGTCCCCTGCTGGCCAACGGCACCGGCGGAATGTCCGGCCCCGGCATCTTTCCGCTGGCGGTGCGGATGGTGTATCAGGTCTACGAGGCCGTGGACATTCCCATCGTGGGCATGGGCGGCGTCAGCACCGCCGAGGACGTGCTGGAGCTGATGCTGGCCGGGGCCACCGCCGTGGGCGTGGGAGCCGCCAATCTGGTGGAGCCCTGCGCCTGCCGGAAAATCATACAGGATCTGCCTGCCGCCATGGAGCGGTACGGCATTCAGCAGCTTGCGGATATCATAGGAGGAGCACATCATGGGTAAAGACGTTATCATTGCACTGGACTTCGACAGCCGGGAGAAAACACTGGCTTTTCTGGACCGCTTCACAGAGGAGAAGCCCTTCGTCAAGGTGGGCATGGAGCTGTTTTACGCCGAGGGTCCCGCCATCGTCCGGGAGATCCGCCGCCGGGGCCACCGCATCTTTCTGGATCTGAAGCTCCACGACATCCCCAACACGGTGAGAAAGGCCATGGCCGCCCTGTCGGCGCTGGATGTGGACATCATCAACCTCCACGCCGCCGGTACCGCCGCCATGATGACCGCCGCTCTGGAGGGCCTCACCCGCCCCGACGGCACCCGCCCTCTGCTCATCGCCGTCACCCAGTTGACCTCCACCGATCAGGAGCGCATGGAGCGGGAGCTGCTGATCCACGCCCCGCTGGAGGAGGTGGTGCTCAGCTACGCCGCCAACGCCGCTGCGGCGGGGCTGGACGGCGTGGTCTGCTCCCCGCTGGAGGCCGGAGCCATCCACCGGCGCTGCGGGGCCGACTTCCTGACGGTGACCCCCGGTGTCCGGTTCGCCGGAGGGGATGCCGGGGATCAGAAGCGGGTCACCACCCCCGCCAAGGCCCGTGAGCTGGGCTCTGATTACATCGTGGTGGGCCGCCCCATCACGCAGGCCGAGGACCCTGTGGCGGCCTATCGCCGCTGTGTAAAGGAGTTTGTGGGCTGATGCGCTGGAATACGGTACTTTTCGATCTGGACGGCACGGTGACGGACCCCAAGGAGGGCATCACCTGCGCCGTGGCCTACGCCCTGCGGCAGCAGGGCATCATCGCTGACCCCGATACCCTCACCTCCTTCATCGGCCCTCCCCTCCACGAGAGCTTCCCGGAGCTGTTCGGCCTGACGGAGGAGCAGACGGATCGGGCCGTGGAGGACTTCCGGGTGTACTTCTCCCGGCAGGGCTGGGCGGAGAACATCCCCTACAAGGGCATGGCGGAGTTGCTGGAGAGCCTGCAAGGAGCCGGGCTGAAGCTGGTCATCGCCACCTCCAAGCCGGAGGAATTCGCCCTGCGCATCATGGAGCACTTCGGTCTGGCCGCTTACTTCCACCGCATCTGCGGCGCACAGAGGGAGGACCGGGCCAGCGCGCAGAAGGGCAGCGTGGTGGCCGACGCCCTGCGCCGCAGCGGCACGGACGGCCCCGCTGTCATGGTGGGCGACCGCCGCTTCGACGTCGCCGGCGCCCATGAAAACGGTCTGCCCGCCATCGGCGTTCTCTACGGCTACGGCGGCCGGGAGGAACTGGAAAACGCCGGAGCCGACTATCTGGCCGCCGATCTTCACGAACTCAAGCAGCTTCTGCTGCAGGAATAGGAGGAACTTATGGACAACATCCGCACCCACATTGCCCGGCACCTGCTCTCCATCGGAGCGGTGTTTCTGCGGCCCGACGAGCCCTTTGTCTGGGCCAGCGGCATCAAAAGCCCCATCTACTGCGACAACCGCCTGATCCTCACCGCCCCGGAGGCCCGGAACGAGGTGGAGCAGGCCATTGCCGACACCGTGAAGCGTGAGTACCCGGAGGCGGAGGTCCTGATGGGCACCGCCACCGCCGGTATCGCCCATGCCGCCATTGCTGCCCACCTGCTGGGCCTGCCCATGGGCTACGTCCGTTCCGGCAATAAGGACCACGGCCGTCAGAACCGCATCGAAGGCCGTCTGGACAAGGGCGAGAAGGTCGTGGTCGTGGAGGATCTGATCTCCACCGGCGGCAGTGTGCTGGAGACCGTGGAGGCCCTGCGGGAAGCAGGCGCTGAGGTGCTGGGCGTGGTGAGCATCTTCACCTACGGCATGAAGAAGGGCGTGGAGCGCATGGCGGAGGCCGGCGTGAAGAACGTGAGCCTGACGAACCTGGATACCATCGCCCAGGTGGGCGCGGAGGAAGGTTATATCGCGCCGGAGGATGTGTCCCGTCTGCTGAAATTCCGGGACAATCCGTCTGACGAAAGCTGGATCAATGGAGGGGAAAACTGATATGGAAAATTTGATCGACATTATGCAGCTCTCCACCGAGGAGATCGACGAGCTGGTAAAAACGGGCTGCGATATTATGGAGCATCCCGCCGAATATGCCCATAAGTGCGACGGCAAGATCCTGGCAACGCTGTTCTTTGAGCCTTCCACCCGTACCCGCCTGAGCTTTGAGAGCGCCATGCTGTCCCTTGGCGGACAGGTGCTGGGCTTTTCCTCCGCCGCCAGCTCCTCCGCCTCCAAGGGCGAGAGCGTGGCGGACACCATCCGGGTGGTCAGCGCTTACTGCGACATCATTGCCATGCGCCATCCCAAGGAGGGCGCGCCTCTGGTGGCAACGCAGCACTCTCTGGTGCCGGTGATCAACGCCGGTGACGGCGGCCACAACCATCCCACCCAGACCCTGACGGACCTGATGACCATCCACAAGGAAAAGGGCCATTTCGACAACCTGACCATCGGCTTCTGCGGCGATCTGAAGTTCGGCCGCACGGTGCACTCGCTCATCAAGGCGCTGTCGCGCCGCACGGGGATCAGGGTGATCCTGATCGCCCCCGAGGAGCTGCGTCTGCCCGACTACATCCGCCACGAGGTGTGCGACAGGTACGGCGTGCCGACCGTCGAGGTGCGCACGATGGAGGAGGTGATGCCCGAGCTGGACATCCTCTACATGACCCGCGTGCAGAAGGAGCGTTTCCTGGACGAGGAGGAGTTCGAGCGCGTCAAGGACAGCTTCGTGCTGACGCCCGAGAAGCTCCGGACGGCCAAGCGCGAGATGGTGATCCTACACCCGCTGCCGCGCGTCAACGAGATCACGCGAGCGGTGGACAACGACCCCCGCGCCGCCTACTTCCGGCAGGTCGAGAACGGCAAGTTCGTCCGCATGGCGTTGATCCATACGCTGCTGGAGTGGGCCGGCGAGCGGGAGACGACGTCCACGCCGCGTCTGGCCGAGCCGTACGTCACCGACGGGCTGCGCTGTCAGAACCGCCGCTGCATTTCGGCGACCGAGGACGTCGATCAGCTTTTCCGCGAAATCGAGGGCGAGCCGGGCAGCTACCGCTGCGCCTATTGCGAGGCGAAGCTGCGCGCGTAGCGTGGCCGCAACTCCTTTGCGCGACGGTTTCGGCCGGCCGGAAGGGTGTTCCGCTCCCGGCGGAATGTTGATAAGAATGTTTATAAATTTATTGTTTGCAACTCTCGGTTTTCTGTGAAAAAGAAGCTATCTTTGTCGTGTAAATAGGAAGAAACCGCACGCCATGTACGCTTTTTGGTTACAACAGAATCGGAAAGGACGATCCTCGGAGGGGTACGTACATCGTTCGTGCGTCCGAAACTGATGGAGAAATAACCGCCGTGACGGATTGTGTCGCGGCGGTTCTTCATTTTTCGCGGCGGAGCCACCGGACCGGTTGCAGGGAGTGTTGCGACGGCGGGGCGGGGCTTCGGGAAGCCGGATTGTTGAACGAAAAGGGCATCCGTCCGACAGGGCGGGTTCATGAAAGAGAATTTCAGATATGAATGCGAAAGTAGGAGTCATCATGGGTTCGACCAGCGACTGGGAGGTCATGGCCGCCGCCGCCGAGACGCTCGAGGCGTTCGGCATCCCCTATGAGAAGCGGGTCGTAAGCGCCCACCGCACCCCCGACCTGCTGGTCGAGTACGCCAGGACGGCGCGTGAGCGCGGCATTCGGGTCATCGTAGCCGGCGCGGGCGGAGCCGCCCACCTGCCGGGCATGGTGGCCAGCATGACGCCGCTGCCGGTGGTGGGCGTGCCGGTCAAGTCGCGGGCGCTGAACGGGCTGGATTCGCTGCTGTCGATCGTGCAGATGCCCGCCGGCGTGCCGGTGGCCACGGTGGCCATCAACGGTGCGAAGAACGCCGCGCTGATCGCCGCGTCGATTCTGGCCCTGTCCGATGCCGAGGTGGCCGCGCGGCTTGACGCGTTCCGTGCGCGGCAGACGGCCGATGTACTCGAAGCGGAGCTGTAGGATGAGTGCGACGACGAAAACCATCGGCGTGATCGGCGCGGGCCAGTTGGGGCTGATGCTCGCCGAGGAGGCGCACGGGCTGGGTGCTCGGGTGGTGACGCTCGACCCTGCGGCCGACGCCCCTGCCGCCCGTGTGGCCGACGAACATATCGTGGCGGCCTACGACGATGCCGCGGCGCTCGAGGAGCTGTGCCGCCGCAGCGATGCGGTGACCTATGAATTCGAAAACGTCCCGGGCGAGGTGCTCGTCCCGCTCGTGGAGCGCTACCATATCCCGCAGGGCTTCCAGCCGCTGTACGACTCGCAGGATCGTCTGCGCGAGAAGCGCAACGCCGTGGCGCACGGGTTGCGCACGCCGCGCTTCGCGCCGGCCGACGACCGTGCGTCGCTCGAGGCGGCCGTCCGTGCGGCGGGCGGTTACCCCTGCGTCTTCAAGACCCGTACGCTGGGCTACGACGGCCACGGACAGGCGGTGCTGCGCTCGGAGGCCGATCTGGCGAAGGTCGAACCCTATTTCGGCCGGCCGGGGATCGTCGAGGAGTTCGTGGAGTTCGATTTCGAGGCGAGCGCCATTGTGGTCGGCGACGGCCACGACACGATCTGTTTCCCTGTAGGCCGCAACGTGCACCGCGACGGGATTCTCGATCTGTCGGTCGTGCCCGGAGAGATTCCGGCGGCGCTGCGCGGGCGGATCGAGAGCGAGAGCCGCCGCTTCATGCAGGCGTGCGGCTATCGGGGCATTCTGGCCATCGAGTATTTCGTTAAGGGCGACACGATCTATTTCAACGAGATGGCCCCGCGGCCGCACAACAGCGGCCACTGGACTATCGAGGGTTGCACGACCAACCAGTTCCGCGAGCTGGCGCGCTACCTGCTGGGGATGCCGCTGGAGGAGCCGCGGCTGGCGGCGCCCACGGTGATGAAGAACATACTGGGGCGCGATCTGGCCGAGGCCGAGACGATCGCCCGCGAAGGGAGGCCGGATGTCCACGTCCACCTCTACGGCAAGCGGGAGAGCCGCCCCCTGCGCAAGATGGGGCACATCACCTTCACGGGACTGAGCGGCGAGCGGTTCGCCGCCGAATGGGCCGCACGGTTCGCGTGACGGCGGCGGCCCGCGGGGCTTCCGCCGCAAACGAGTAAATGAAGACCAATATATGAAGAACTACCGTATTTTCGTCGAGAAACGCCCGGGATTCCGGGTCGAGGCCGAGAGCCTGCAACACGATTTGAACGAGAACCTCGGACTGCATCTCGCGCAGTTGCGTCTGCTCAATGTCTACGACCTGTTCGGCTTCACGCCCGAACTGCTCGAGGCGAGCCGCTACAGGGTTTTCGGCGAGGTGCAGACCGACGAGGTGACCGATGCGTGCGACCTCGGAGGGTGTAAATTTCTGGCGGTGGAGTACCTGCCGGGGCAGTTCGACCAGCGCGCCGCTTCGGCCGTCGACTGCGTGCGGCTGATCGACCCCGAGGCCGATGTGCGCATCCGCTCGTCGCGCCTGCTGCTCTTCGACGCCGCGACGACCGACGAGGAGGTGGCACGCGTGCGCAAGTACTATGTCAATGCCGTCGAGTCGCGCGAGAAGGATCTTTCGGTGCTGAGCGACATGGAGCAGGCCGAGGTGAAACCCGTGGAGGTGCTTGCGGGATTGCGCGAACTGACCGACGACCAACTGGCCCCCTACTGTGCGAAGATGGGGCTGGCGATGAACGCCGACGACCTGCGCGAGGTGGTGAATTATTTCCGTGCCGAAGGGCGCGATCCCTATGAAACCGAACTGCGGATTCTGGACACTTATTGGAGCGACCATTGCCGCCATACGACCTTCACCACCGTGCTGACGTCGATCACGGTCGACGAGTCGTTCATGCGCGCCGAGCTGGAGGAGTCGCTGGAGCTCTACCGCAAGATCCGCCGCGAGCTGGGGCGCGACGAAAAACCGCTCTGTCTGATGGATTTGGCCACGATCGGTGCCCGTTACCTGCGCAAGATCGGCAAGCTGGACGATCTGGAGGTGAGCGAGGAGAACAACGCCTGCTCGATCTTCGTGACCGTCGACGTGGACGGCGCGCCCGAGAGGTGGCTGTTGCAGTTCAAGAACGAGACGCACAACCATCCCACCGAGATCGAACCCTTCGGCGGCGCTTCGACCTGTCTGGGCGGTGCGATCCGCGACCCGCTGTCGGGGCGCAGCTACGTCTACCAGGCCATGCGCGTGACGGGTGCGGGCGATATATACCAGCCGGTCGGGCGGACACTCGCCGGCAAACTGCCCCAGCAGATCATCAGCCGCAAGGCGGCGGCCGGCTATTCGAGCTACGGCAATCAGATCGGTCTGGCCACGACGCATGTGCGCGAAATCTATCATCCCGATTATGTGGCCAAACGCTTGGAGGTCGGCGCCGTGGTGGGTGCGGTGAAGGCCGAGAACGTCCGGCGCGAGACGCCCGCAGCGGGCGACGTGGTGCTGCTGCTGGGCGGCCGCACGGGCCGCGACGGCATCGGCGGTGCGACGGGCTCGTCGAAGGAGCACAACACCAAGTCGCTGGAGACCTGCTCGTCGGAGGTGCAGAAAGGCAACGCGCCCGAGGAGCGCAAGCTCGAACGGCTGTTCCGTCGGCCGGAGGTAACGCGCCTCATCAAGAAGTCGAACGACTTCGGTGCGGGCGGCGTCTCGGTGGCCATCGGCGAGCTGACCGACGGGCTGGACATCTATCTGGACCGCGTGCCGACGAAGTACAGCGGTCTGAACGCCACGGAGCTGGCCATCAGCGAGTCGCAGGAGCGCATGTCGGTGGTGGTCGAACGGGCGGACATGGAGCGCTTCATGGACTTCTGCCGCGAGGAGAATATCGAGGTGACGCACGTGGCCGACGTCACGGACACCCGCCGGATGCGGATGTACAACTGCGGCGAGCTGGTGGTCGACCTTTCGCGCGAGTTCATCGACTCGGCCGGTGCGGCGCACTACGCCGAGGCTGCGATCGGTGCCGTGGGGCAGCAGAATCCGTTCGTCCGGGAGATGAAGGGCGCAACGCTCACGGAGCGCGTCGAAGCCGATCTTGCGGACGACAACGTGGTGTCGCAGAAGGGGCTGATCGAGATGTTCGACGCGACGATCGGCGCCTCGACCGTGCTGATGCCCTTCGGCGGCCGCACGCAGGGTTCCGAGACGCAGGTCTCGGTGCAGAAGCTCCCCGTCGACGGCTACACCGAGACGGCGAGCATCATGGCCTTCGGCTACAACCCCTTCCTCACGACGTGGAGCCCCTATCACGGCGCGGCCTATGCCGTGGTCGAGGCGTGCGCCAAGGTTGTGGCCGCCGGTGCGTGCTACGAGGGGATGCGCTTCTCGTATCAGGAGTATTTCGAGCGCATGCACACGCCCCGCTCGTGGGGCAAGCCGCTGGCCGCGCTGCTGGGTGCGCTGCGGATGCAGGTCGAGCTGGGGCTGCCGTCGATCGGCGGCAAGGACTCGATGAGCGGCACCTTCCAGCAGATCAACGTGCCGCCGATGCTGATGGCTTTCGGCATCACGACCGTCGACGCGCGGCGCGTGATCTCGACCGATCTGAAAGCGGCGGGGCATACGCTCTACCTGCTCAAACATACGCCCAGGGCGAACCACATGCCCGACACCGAGGCGCTCAAGACCCTGTGGAGCTACGCCTCCGAGCGGATCGCCGCGGGTGAGATCGCGGCGGCCTATGCCGTGGGCTTCGGCGGCGTGGCCGAGGCGCTGGCCAAGATGGCCTTCGGCAACGAGGTGGGTGCCGAGGTCGAATTGCCGGAGGAGGCGCTCTTCGCCTACGACTACGGCTCGATCGTCGTGGAGAGCACCGTCGAGCTCGACGCTCCGTTCGCCGTGCGGTTAGGCCGCACGACGGCCGACGCCGCGCTGACGGTCAACGGCGAGCGGATGCCGCTCGACGCGCTGCGCCGCGCCAACAGCGAGCGTTTCGCCAGAATCTATCCCGATCGCGGCGCCAACCGCGGCACGGTCATGGAGAGCGCTCCCGTTGCGCGCACGTTCGTCTACGAGGGCGAGGCGGTGGAGCACCCCGTGGCCTATCTGCCCGTCTTCCCGGGCACGAACTGCGACTACGACACGGCGCGCGCCTTCCGCCGCGCCGGCGCCGAGGTCGAGACGACGGTCTTCTGCAACCTCTCGGCCGAGGCGATCCTGCACTCGATCCGCGAGATGCGGGAGCACATCCGCCGGTGCCACATCTTCGTGCTCAGCGGCGGGTTCTCGTCGGGCGACGAACCCGACGGCAGCGGCAAGTTCATCGCCAACGTGCTTAACAACAAGGATATTGCGGCTGAGATCCATGCGCTGCTCGACCGCGGCGGCCTGATTCTGGGCATCTGCAACGGTTTTCAGGCGCTCGTCAAGTCGGGTCTGCTGCCCTACGGGCGGCTGGGCCGTGTGACCGAGGCGTCGCCTACGCTGTTCCGCAACGACATCAACCGCCACGTCTCGCAGATCGTCACCACGCGCGTGGCGTCGACCGCGTCGCCATGGCTCAGCTCGTTCGCGGCGGGCGATCTGCACAGCATCGCCGTGAGCCACGGCGAGGGCAAGTTCGTGGTCGACGAGGCGCTGGCGCGCGAACTCTTCGCCCGCGGGCAGGTGGCCTTCCAGTATGCCGACGCCGAAGGCCGCGCTACGGCCGAGGCGCCCTGCAACCCCAACGGATCGTCCTACGCCATCGAGGGCATCGTCTCCGAAGACGGGCGGATTCTGGGCAAGATGGGCCACACGGAACGCTATGCGGAGAATCTGTTCAAGAACATCAGCGGGGAGAAACGTCAGCCGATCTTCGAGAATGCCGTGGCCTACTTCCGCAAGCGGGGCGGGGCCGGACGATAGCCGCATGATTTGAAAGAATACTTTAAAAACTTATAGCAAACTATGAAACAGCTCGAAATGCTTTACGAGGGTAAGGCGAAACAGGTTTTCCGCACGGACGACGACGATGTGATCCTGATCCACTACAAGGATGCCGCCACGGCCTTCAACAACATCAAGAAGGCGACGATCGACGGCAAGGGCATCCTCAATAACAAGATTTCGACGATCATCTTCGGCTATCTGAAGGAGGCCGGAGTTCCGACGCACTACATCGAGACGCTCAACGACCGCGACCAGTTGTGCCGCCGCGTGAAGATCGTCCCGCTGGAGGTGATCGTGCGCAACATCGTCGCAGGTTCGATGGCCAAACGGCTGGGTCTGGAGGAGGGTATCAGACCTTCGAACACGATCTACGACATCTGCTACAAGTGCGACGAACTGGGCGACCCGCTCATCAACGACCACCACGCCGTGGCGCTGGGCGTCGTGACCTACGACGAGCTGAAACAGATCTACGACATGACGGCCAAGATCAACGAGGTGCTGACCGGGCTCTTCGACCGGATGAACATCACGCTGGTGGACTTCAAGATCGAGTTCGGCCGCACGTCGGACGGACGGATCGTGCTGGCGGACGAGGTGTCGCCCGACACCTGCCGCCTGTGGGACAAGACGACCAACGAGAAACTCGACAAGGACCGTTTCCGCCGGGATCTGGGCCGCGTGCGCGAAGCCTACGAGGAGATTCTGGCCCGTCTGGAGGCATTGAAAAAATAGGGAGTGGATGCAATCCCGCTCCGTTTTTGGCGTTCGGATAAAAAAGATGAATCACGATATGAATAAATTGCCTTTCGACTCCTTGCACGAGGAGTGCGGCGTCTTCGGTGTCTACGGCGTCGACGATGCACAGGGGATCGTCTACTATGGTCTGCACGCCCTGCAACACCGCGGTCAGGAGGCGTGCGGCATCGTCTGCGCCGGGCAGGGGCGGCTCGAGTCGGTCAAGGGCGAGGGGTTGGTCACCGAGGTCTTCAACGGCGACAACCTCGCGACGCTCCACGGCAGCATGGCCATCGGCCATGTGCGCTATTCGACCGCCGGAGGGGGCGGCCGCGAGAACGTGCAACCGTTCGTTTTCCGTCACCATACGGGCGATTTCGCGCTGGCGCACAACGGCAACCTGGTCAATTCGCGCGAGCTGGTGCGCTACCTCGAGGACAAGGGAAGCCTTTTCCACTCGACCTCCGACAGCGAGATTCTCGCGCACCTCATCAAGAAGGAGCACAGTTCGGAGCACCGCATCTTCGCCATCATCGACGCACTCAATATGCTCGAGGGCGGATTCGCCTTCCTCATCATGACCGAAAACCGGCTCTACGCCTGCCGCGACAAGTACGGCCTGCGGCCGCTGTCGATCGGCCGGCTCAACGACGGCTGGGTCGTCAGCTCCGAAACCTGCGCGCTGGACATCGTCGGCGCGGAGTTCGTGCGCGACGTCAATCCGGGCGAGATCGTTACGATCGACCGCAACGGCATCCGCAGCCGCGACTACTCGATGTATAAGCGCAACTGCATGTGCGCCATGGAGTACATCTACTTCGCACGTCCCGACAGCGACATCGAGTGCTGCAACGTCCACGCCTTCCGCAAAGAGTCGGGGCGGCTGCTCTTCGAGGAGGCGCCGGCCGATGCCGACGTGGTGATCGGTGTGCCCGATTCGAGTCTGTCGGCTGCGATCGGCTACTCCGAGGCCAGCGGCATTCCCTACGAGATGGGCCTCGTCAAGAACCGCTACATCGGCCGGACGTTCATCCAGCCGTCGCAGGCGATGCGCGAGAAGGGCGTGAAGATGAAGCTCTCGGCCGTGCGCTCGCTCGTGGAGGGCAAGCGCGTGGCGCTCATCGACGACTCGATCGTGCGCGGTACGACCTCGCTGCGCATCGTGCGGCTGCTCAAAGCCGCGGGTGCGAAGGAGGTGCACGTGCGCATCGCATCGCCCAAGATGACCCATCCCTGTTTCTACGGCGTGGACACCTCGACCTGCGACCAGTTGATCGGGCACCGCTGCTCGGTCGAGGAGATCTGCCGCCAGATCGAAGCCGATTCGCTGGCCTACCTCTCCGAGGCGTCGCTGCTGAAAGCCGGCAACCGCAAGGAGATGTGCATGGCCTGCTTCACGGGACGTTATCCCACGGCGCTCTACGAACATGCCGCCGAGATCGGCCGCAAGGAGGAAAAGAACGGATAAGAGGCGTCGGTGCATCGCAGCCCGACGACCGGAGACAAACGAAAAACCGAAAAAACAATATGGCAGAAAGTTATGAGAAGGCCGGCGTGAATCTCGAAGCCGGTTACGAGGTGGTTCGCCGCATCAAGAAGCACGTCGCCTCGACGGCGCGCACGGGCGTCATGGGCTCGATCGGCGCCTTCGGCGGGATGTTCGATCTGGCGGCCCTCAAGGTCAGAGAGCCGGTGCTCGTAAGCGGCACCGACGGCGTGGGTACCAAGCTCAAGCTGGCCTTTGCGCTCGACAAACACGATACGATCGGCATCGACGCCGTGGCGATGTGCGTCAACGACGTGCTGGCGCAGGGCGCCGAGCCGCTTTTCTTCCTGGACTATGTGGCCGTGGGGCACAACGAACCGGTCAAGATCGAGGGCATCGTCTGCGGCGTGGCCGAGGGGTGCCGTCAGGCGGGCTGCGCGCTCGTGGGCGGCGAGACCGCCGAGATGCCGGGCATGTATGCCGGCGGCGAATACGACATCGCGGGTTTCACGGTGGGCGTGGTCGAGCGCAGCAAGCTGATCGACGGTTCGAAAGTCAAGGTCGGCGACGTGCTGGTGGGCATCGCCTCGTCGGGCGTCCACTCCAACGGCTTCTCGCTGGTTCGCAAGGTTTTGGCCGACAACGATCTGGATCTCAACAAGGTCTATCCCGAGCTGAGCAACCGCACGCTGGGCGAGGTGCTGCTGACCCCGACGAAAATCTATGTGAAGCAGGTGCTCGACGTGATCCGTCAGTGCGACGTCCACGGCATCAGCCACATCACGGGCGGCGGCTTCGACGAGAACATCCCCCGCATTCTGCGCGAGGGACAGGGCATCGCCGTCGAGGATGGGACGTGGGAGATTCTGCCCGTCTTCCGCTTCCTGGAGAGGTACGGCCGGATCGCCCACCGCGAGATGT
>USBO01000035.1 GCA_900552955.1 uncultured Alistipes sp. | reverse complement strand
CCCCTTCGAGAACCTCCACATGGCCGAGTTCGGCGTCTCGCCCGAGTCGGTCGTCGCGGGCCGGACGCTGCATGAGATCGACTTCCGCCGCCGCTACGGCGTGACGGTGGTCGCCATCCGCCGCGACGAGCGCCGCCTGCAACTGCCCGAGGGCACGACGGTGCTCTTCCCCCACGACCGGCTTACGGTCGTGGGCACCGACGAGGAGTTCCGCACCTTCCACCGCGTATTGGAGGAGCAGCGGTCGGCCCGCAAACGCCGCCGCGACGAGCAGGCAGCCGCCACCCTGCGCATCGTCTCCCACACCCTGCCCGCACGGTCGGCACTCGACGGCACGACGCTCGGCGAAGCCGAGGTGCGTCGTCGCGCCTCGGCGCTGGTGCTGGGCATCGAACGCCCCGAAGGGCCGGTGATGAACCCGCCGGCCGGCGAACGGCTCCGCGCAGGCGACGTGATCTGGGCCGTGGGCGATCCGCAGCGGATGAAACCCTTCTTCGAGGCCGAACGGCCCGCAGACGACGACCGTTAGAAACGGTATCGCGCACCCACGATCAGACTGCCCGAGACACCCACGCCCGCCTCGGCGAAGGCACCCAGCCGGCCGCCGACCTCGACCCCGACAGGCGACACCTGGAAGGCGAACTGCGTGGCCGACTCCTTGTCTCCGGCCCCCTTCGCACGCGCGAAGGTCACACCCGCGCCCAGCCGCGAATAGAAGGTGACGACCCGCAGGTTCAGCCACCGCCACTTCGCATGGGGAAGCACCGACCAGTAGCGGTTGTCGATCTTCGTGCCCGTGTCGGCGAACTTACGCTCGTTGGAGGAGTAGACCACCGATGCGCCGGCGCTGAGGCCGGCCAGGAGGTAGAGATCATAGCTCACCGTGACGCCGCCCCAGCCCGTGACGTCGCCGGCCGCATGCGGAACGATGTCGGAGAGCAGATCGCTGTAACGGTCGATCCACGTCGAGGTCGAGGCCCATCCGTAGGAGACCGACAGCTCCTGCCGGTGACGGCGCTGCGCGGCGGCAGGCAGCGCGACGAGCAGAATCGCCGCAAGAATCACAGATTTTTTCATCGTCGTACCGTTTTCGTCCGTCCGCTGCAAAAAGCGGGCAAAGAAAAAGCGGAGATGCGCCCGCTTGCGCATCTCCGCCCGGAATCGGGACCGCCGTGCGGCCCGTGCGACTATTTCATCGCCTGCTCGACGGCCACGGCCACGGCCACCGTGGCGCCGACCATCGGGTTGTTGCCCATACCGAGGAAGCCCATCATCTCCACATGTGCGGGAACCGACGACGAACCTGCGAACTGAGCATCTGAGTGCATACGGCCCATCGTGTCGGTCATACCGTACGAAGCGGGGCCCGCAGCCATATTGTCGGGGTGCAGCGTACGGCCCGTGCCGCCGCCCGAAGCCACCGAGAAGTACTTCTTGCCGGCCAGCACGCGTTCCTTCTTGTAGGTGCCGGCCACGGGGTGCTGGAAGCGGGTGGGGTTCGTCGAGTTGCCCGTGATCGACACGTCGACATCCTCCTTCCACATCACGGCCACGCCCTCGCGCACGTCGTCGGCGCCGTAGCAGCGCACCTTGCCGCGCAGACCCGTCGAATAGGGGGTCTCCTTGACGATGGCCAGCTCGCCCGTGTAGTAGTCGAACTTGGTCTGCACGTAGGTGAAGCCGTTGATGCGCGAAATGATCTGCGCAGCGTCCTTGCCCAGACCGTTCAGAATCACGCGCAGCGGGTTCTTGCGCACCTTGTTGGCCATCTCGGCGATCTTGATCGCACCCTCGGCCGCAGCGAACGACTCGTGGCCGGCCAGGAAGGCGAAGCACTGCGTCTCCTCGCGCAGCAGACGCGCAGCCAGATTACCGTGGCCGATACCGACCTTACGATCGTCGGCCACCGAGCCCGGGATGCAGAACGCCTGCAACCCCTCGCCGATGGCCTCGGCGGCGTCGGCAGCGGTCGTGCAGCCCTTCTTGATAGCGATGGCGGCACCTACGACATAGGCCCACTTGGCATTCTCGAAGCAGATCGGCTGCGTCTCCTCGCAGGTCTTGTAGGGATCGAGCCCCTTCTCGGCGCAGATCGCTTTCGCCTCTTCCACACCGTTGATCCCGTACTGTGCGAGCACGGCGTTGATTTTATCAATTCTGCGCTCGTAGCTTTCAAACAAACTTGCCATATCTCAATCTCTTATTTTTCGGTTAAACACTCCTTACTCGTGACGCGGGTCGATGTATTTCTTGGCCTCGGCGAAACGTCCGTAGCAGCCCTTCGCCTTCTCGAGCGCCTCTTTGGGATCGACGCCCTTCTTCACGAAATCCATGAACTTGCCCAGATGCACGAACTCGTAGCCGATCACCTCGTCGTTCTCATCGAGCGCCATGCGGGTGCAGTAGCCCTCGGCCATCTCGAGGTAGCGCGTACCCTTGGCCAGCGTACCGAACATCGTGCCCACCTGGCTGCGCAGACCCTTGCCCAGGTCTTCGAGCGAAGCGCCGATCACCAGACCGCCCTCCGAGAAGGCCGACTGCGTGCGACCGTAGACGATCTGCTTGAACAACTCGCGCATCGCGCAGTTAATCGCATCGCAGACCAGGTCGGTGTTGAGCGCCTCGAGGATGGTCTTGCCCGGCAGAATCTCCGACGCCATCGCGGCCGAGTGCGTCATGCCCGAGCAGCCGATCGTCTCGACGAGCGCCTCCTGAATGACGCCGTCCTTGACGTTGAGCGTCAGCTTGCAGGCACCCTGCTGCGGCGCGCACCAGCCCACGCCGTGCGTCAACCCCGAGATGTCTTTGATCTCCTTGGCTACAACCCACTTGCCCTCTTCGGGAATCGGTGCGGATTCGTGATTTGCACCCTTCTTAACGCAACACATCTGTTGCACTTCGTGTGAATAAATCATAACCGTTAAATTTTATTGAATTTCGTTGAACGTGTAACTGTATTCCGACACAAAGGTAGTAAATTTGTTCGGTTCCCCTCACAACCGACGACGATTTTTAGCTGATTTCGGCCTGCGAACGAACAGACCGAAAAAAACGGAAATACCCCTTTGCGCAACCGCAGCCCGGCCGTGCGGCGCGGCCCCGCAACCGCAGCACGACCCGAATACGCAACGCGTTTCGTATGAATCGTTTGCGAAAAAGCATCTTTGTTTGCGGATTCCCGCTGATTTTCGTTATCTTTGGCTGCGTCTTGTGACACCGAATCCGACGATAGCCGTTCGGCCGTGCCGGCTATCCATTCCATCAACGTACCCCGGCGGCCGGGTACAGCAACAGAAACAGTATGAAAATCAAAACTCTGCTCACCCTATTTGCGATGCTGTCGCTGACGGCCGTATTTGTCGCCTGCTCCGACACCGAGGACGACCCCGCCCCCGTGGTCATCGTCGTCGAACCGGCCGAAGGACTCGTCTTCGAGGCCGAGGGCGGCACGCAGCGGCTCAGCGTGGAGTCCTGCTGTCCGCGATGGACGGTCGAAAAGAGCGACGCATGGATCGGCGTCGAAGCCGACGGAGAAACCGGCCGCATCGAGGTGACCGTCGGGCCGTGCGACGACACGGAGGGCCGCAGCGGCACGATCACAGTCGTGGGCGGCATCGAACCCGTCACGGTCAGGATCGTGCAGAAAGGAGTGATCCCCACACTGACGGCCACGCCGACACTGTTGGAGTTTGACGATCCCGACGCAGCCTTCCGCATCGTCGGGGTGGCGGCCTCGCACGTCGATTGGCAGATCGAGCAGCCCGCCGAGAAGTGGATCACGGTCGAAGCCGACCGCGAAGCCGCGACGATCCGCGTCAGCGTGGAGGAGAACACCGAGCCGACGCCGCGCAACGGCTCGTTCCGCATCACGGGCGAGGGCGTGGAGCCGGTCGTCGTCACCGTCGCACAGCCGCAGGGCATCCGTTTCTGGGATCGTTCGATCGCCTACCGCATGGGTTATCGGGGGGGGGTGAAGAGCGTCGCCCGCCACATCGATCTGGTCAACAACGACGGCGAGATCGAGCTCTACGACCTGGAGTTTGACCGCCAGGGCAACCTCACGCAGTTCACGCGCGAGGAGGATGCGATGACCGTGACGGTCGCCTACGACGCGCAGAACCGCATCACCGAGATCGCGGCCAAAGCGTCCGGCTACGACTTCTCGTTCCTGTTCGAGTACGGCAACCACGGCAAGTACATCCCCACGTTCGAAGTGTTCGAATACGAGCTCGACGAGAGGTTTCCCATCGATTTCCGCGTCTGGCTGCCGGGGCTCATGAAGGATCTTGCCGTGCTGAAGGTGCGCGACCGCCTGATGGCCGACAACAACGTCGACTACCGCTTCACGATTGCGGGCGACAAAGCGACGCTCGACTGCCTGCTCGAATCGGGCGAGGTGTTCTATCCCGAATACTACACCATCGACTTCGCGGGCGACTATCCGAAACAGCTCGACAGCGAAGGCTACGAGTATGCGACCTACGCGATCGACGCCGCGAGCGGCAAGATCCTGCAACAGACGATGCACTCCTACTACGAGATCGCCTTCGAACGCTCGCCCGACCGCCGCAACACAATCGCACGCGCCCTCTACGGCTCCTTCGACATGACGCTGGCCTACAACGAGCAGCTCGACGTGGTCTCACGCACGATGACCGCAGGCGCGGACGGCATGGCGTCGCTCGCGGTGACCTACGCCTACGACGAGGCGGGCAACTGGACGCAGACGACGCTCACCCCCGCGGGCGGCGAACCCGTGACGGTCAGCCGCATGATCGGTTACTGGGAGTAACTGCTCCCCGAAAATGACAGGCGGGAGGACTTCCGATAAGTCCTCCTGCCTGTTTCGTTCACCGACGCCCTTGCAAAACCAGAGACCCCGACTCATGAAACCGCACTACACCCATCTGCTTTTTGATCTCGACGGCACGCTGACCGACCCCGCGGAGGGGATCACGCGCTCGGTGCGATACGCCCTGCGCCACTTCGGCATCGAGGTGACCGACCTGCGCAGCCTCACGCCCTTCATCGGGCCGCCGCTGGCCGAGTCGTTCCGCGAACGCTACGGCTTCGACGAGGCGCGCATCCCCGAGGCGATCCGCGTCATGCGCGAATACTTCAACGATCGCGGCTGGCGCGAAAACAGGGTCTACGACGGCATGCCGCAACTGCTCGGACGGCTGCGCGCGGCGGGTTACACGCTGGCGGTCGCCACGTCGAAACCCGTCGTCTTCGCACGCCGCATTCTCGACCACTTCGATCTGGCGCGCCACTTCGCCTTCACGGGCGGTGCCGAGCTCGACGGCCGCCGGCAGGCCAAGGCCGAGGTGATCGCCCACGTGATGCGCGAACTGTGCATCGCCGATGCGGCGAGCTGTCTGATGATCGGCGACCGCCGCCACGACATCGCAGGGGCCGCGGCCGTCGGCATGGACTCCTGCGGCGTGCTGTGGGGCTACGGCAGCCGCGAGGAGCTCGCCGAGGCCGGAGCGACCCGCATCGTCGCCGGCCTCGATGCGCTGGAACGGCTGCTGACCGGAGCGTAGGGAGCGGACACCGCTGCGCACGAAACAACGGGAGGGGTTCCGCATGGAACCCCTCCCGTTGTTCGTATCTTCGGATGCGCCTACTGCGCGGCAGCCGTCAGGCTCTCGACGTCGGAGCGCAGCCCGACGACCAGATCGTCGTACTCGCGCAGACCCGTTCCGCCCGGGATCAGGTGACCGCAGATCACGTTCTCCTTCAGATTCTCCAGCGGATCGACCTTGCCCTGGATCGCAGCCTCGTTGAGCACCTTGGTGGTCTCCTGGAACGATGCGGCCGAGATGAAGCTCGACGTCTGCAATGCCGCGCGGGTGATACCCTGCAGGACCTGATTCGAGGTCGCGGGCACGATGTCGCGCACCTGCACCTGACGCATGTCCTTGCGCTTGAGGCTCGAGTTCTCGTCGCGCAGCTTGCGCAGCGAGATAATCTGGCCCGGCTGCACCGACGCCGAGTCGCCGGCATCGGTGACGACGACCTTGTCGTACAACTCGTCGTTGACGTCCATGAACTCCCACTTGTCGACGATCTGATCTTCGAAGAAGCGGGTGTCGCCCGGATCCTCGATCTGCACCTTCGACATCATCTGGCGCACGATCACCTCGAAATGCTTGTCGTTGATCTTCACGCCCTGCATACGGTAGACCTCCTGCACCTCGTTGACGATATACTCCTGCACCTTCGTGGGGCCCAGGATGCGCAGGATGTCGCTCGGCGTGATGGCGCCGTCCGACAGCGGGCTGCCCGCCCGGACGTAGTCGTTCTCCTGCACGATGATCTGACGCGAAAGGGGCACCAGATAACGCTTCACGTCGCCCTGCTTCGAGGTGATGATGATCTCACGGTTACCGCGCTTGATCTTGCCGAACGTAACCTCGCCGTCGATCTCCGAGACGATGGCAGGATTCGACGGGTTGCGCGCCTCGAAGAGCTCCGTGACGCGCGGCAGACCGCCGGTGATGTCGCCGCCCGACTTGCCGACGGCGCGCGGAATCTTGATGAGGATGTCGCCCGCGTGGATCTTGGCGTTGTCCTTAACCACGACGTGCGCCGAAACGGGCAGGTTGTAGGATTTGACCTCCTCACCCTGCTTGTCGATGATCTTGATGACGGGGTTCTTGGTCTTGTCCTTCGACTCGATGACCACCTTCTCCGACAGACCCGTCTGCTCGTCGCGCTCCTCGCGGTAGGTGACGCCCTCGATGACGTTCTCGTAGGTGGCCTTACCCTCGTACTCCGAGATGATGACCGCATTGTAGGGATCCCACTCGCAGATCAGGTCGCCCTTCTTCACCTCCGAGCCGTCGGTCATGAAGAGCGTGGCGCCGTAAGGCAGCGGATGGGTGTAGAGCACGATCTCGGTCTTGGGATCGACGATGCGCATCTCCGACTGACGCGAGATGACGACGTTCGTCGCCTCGCCCTGTGCGTTCTTGCCCTTGATCGTGCGCAGCTCGTCGATCTCGAGCCGGCCCTCGTATTTCGAAATGACGTTGGTCTCGACGACCGAACCGCCGGCCACACCGCCGACGTGGAACGTTCGCAGCGTGAGCTGCGTACCGGGCTCGCCGATCGACTGTGCGGCGATGACGCCGACCACCTCGCCCTTCTGCACCATGCGCGCCGTAGCCAGGTTGCGGCCGTAGCACTTCGCGCAGACGCCGTGACGCGCCTCGCAGGTGAGCACCGAGCGGATCTCGACCGACTCCAGCGGCGACTTCTCGATCGCCTCGGCGATGTCCTCCGTGATCTCCTGACCCGCCTTGCAGATCACCTCGCCCGTGAGCGGGTGGATCACGTCGTTGAGCGCCGTGCGGCCCAGAATGCGGTCGTAGAGCGTCTGCACCACGTCGTCGTTGCGCTTGATGGCCGTAGCCGTCAGGCCGCGCAGCGTACCGCAGTCCTTCTCATTGATAATCACGTCCTGTGCAACATCCACCAGACGGCGCGTCAGGTAACCGGCGTCGGCCGTCTTCAGCGCGGTATCGGCAAGACCCTTACGGGCACCGTGGGTCGAGATGAAGTACTCGAGCACCGAAAGTCCCTCTTTGAAGTTCGAGAGGATCGGGTTCTCGATGACCTGCTGGCCACCCTCGACACCCGACTTCTGCGGCTTGGCCATCAGACCGCGCATACCGCTCAACTGACGGATCTGCTCCTTCGAACCACGGGCTCCGGAGTCGAGCATCATATACACCGGGTTGAAACCGTCGTTGTCCTTGATCAGCGTTTCGATCACGACCTTCGTCAGCTTGGTGTTGATGTTCGTCCAGACGTCGATGATCTGGTTGTAACGCTCGTTGTTGGTAATCAGACCCATGTTGTAGTCCTCCATGATGGCGTCCGAACGTTCGTAACCCTCCTGCACGAGCTTCTCCTTCTCTTCAGGAATAATCACGGCATCGAGGTTGAACGACAGACCGCCCTTGAAGGCCATCTGATAACCCATGTTCTTGATGTCGTCGAGGAATGCGGCCACCTTGTCGGCACCGGCCTTCTTCATCACGACGGCAATGATATCGCGCAGCGAACGCTTCGTCAGAATCTCGTTGATATAGCCGACCTCCCGGGGAACCACCTGGTTGAAGAGGATTCGGCCGATGGTCGTCTCTTTCAGCACGCGCACGTCGTTGCCCTGCTCGTCCAGGTCGTCTACCATACACTTCACGATGGCATGCAGGTCGGCACGGCCCTCGTTGTAGGCGATGATCGCCTCCTCGGCGCCGTAGAACACCCGGCCTTCGCCCTTCACGCCCTTGCGGGGCTTGGTGATGTAGTAGAGACCGAGGACCATGTCCTGCGAAGGCACCGTGATAGGCGCACCGTTCGCAGGGTTCAGGACGTTGTGCGAACCCAGCATCAGCAGTTGGGCCTCCAGGATGGCGGCATTGCCCAGCGGCAGGTGCACGGCCATCTGGTCGCCGTCGAAGTCGGCGTTGAATGCCGTACAGGCCAGCGGGTGCAGCTGCATGGCCTTACCCTCGATCAGCTTGGGCTGGAACGCCTGGATACCCAGTCGGTGCAGCGTCGGGGCGCGGTTCATCAGCACGGGGTGTCCTTTGATGACATTCTCCAGGATGCCCCAGATCACGGGGTCCTTGCGGTCTATGATCTTCTTGGCCGACTTCACCGTCTTCACGATACCGCGCTCGATGAGCTTGCGGATCACGAACGGCTTGTACAGCTCGGCAGCCATATCCTTCGGAATACCCATCTCGTGCATCTTCAGCTCGGGGCCGACGACGATGACCGAACGGGCCGAATAGTCGACACGCTTACCCAGCAGGTTCTGGCGGAAACGGCCCTGCTTACCCTTGAGCGAATCCGACAGCGACTTGAGCGGACGGTTCGACTCGTTCTTCACGGCGTTCGACTTGCGCGAGTTGTCGAACAGCGAGTCGACAGCCTCCTGCAGCATACGCTTCTCGTTACGCAGGATCACCTCCGGAGCCTTGATCTCGATCAGGCGCTTCAAGCGGTTGTTGCGGATGATGACGCGGCGGTAGAGGTCGTTCAGGTCCGACGTGGCGAAACGTCCGCCGTCCAGCGGCACCAGCGGGCGCAGCTCGGGCGGAATCACCGGAATCACGTTGAGCACCATCCACTCGGGCTTGTTCTTGCCCTCCGAAGCGCGGAACGACTCGATGACGTTCAGGCATTTCAGCGCCTCGGACTTACGCTGCTGCGAGGTCTCAGTCGAGGCCTTGTGGCGCAGCGAGTAGGACATCGTATCGAGGTCCACCTGCTTCAGCAGCGTGTAGACCGCCTCGGCGCCCATCATGGCGACGAACTTGTTGGGGTCCGAATCGTCGAGCGACTGGTTGCCTTTCGGCAGCGCAGCCACGATGTCGAGATACTCCTTCTCCGAAAGCGTGGCCAGACGCTCGATGCCCTGCTCGGAAGCGGCGCCGGCATTAATCACGACATAGCGCTCGTAGTAGATGATCGCCTCGAGCTTCTTCGACGGAATACCCAGCAGGTAGCCGATTTTCGAAGGCAGCGAGCGGAAATACCAGATATGCACCACCGGAACCACCAGCGAAATGTGTCCCATGCGTTCGCGGCGCACCTTCTTCTCGGTCACCTCCACACCGCAGCGGTCGCAGACGATGCCTTTGTAACGGATACGCTTGTATTTACCGCAGTGGCACTCGTAATCCTTCACCGGACCGAAAATCCGCTCGCAGAACAGACCGTCGCGCTCGGGCTTGTAGGTACGGTAGTTAATGGTCTCGGGCTTCAGCACCTCGCCGCTCGACTGGGCCAGAATCTCCTCGGGGGAGGCCAGGCCGATCGAAATCTGGCTGTAACCATTATTCGGTTTATTGTCTTTGGTAATTGACATATTTTCTCGTTTTTCTTTTCCTCGTTAAATACACCTTACTCGAGTTTCACCGACAGGGCCAGGCCACGCAACTCGTGCAGCAGCACGTTCATAGCCTCGGGAATACCCGGCTTGGGCAGGTTCTCGCCCTTGACGATGGCCTCGTACGCCTTGGCACGGCCCATCACATCGTCGGACTTGATCGTCAGAATCTCCTGCAGGATGTTGGCGGCGCCGAAGCCTTCGAGCGCCCAAACCTCCATCTCACCGAAACGCTGACCGCCGAACTGCGCCTTACCGCCGAGCGGCTGCTGGGTGATGAGCGAGTAGGGACCGATCGAACGCGCGTGCATCTTGTCGTCGATCATGTGGCCCAGCTTGAGCATGTAGATCACGCCCACCGTGGCCGGCTGGTCGAACATCTCGCCCGTACCGCCGTCGTAGAGGTACGTGCGGCCGCTGTGCGGAATGCCCGCCTGCGCCGTGTACTCGTTGATCTGGTCGAGCGAAGCGCCGTCGAAAATCGGCGTTGCGAACTTCATACCCAGCTCGCGGCCGGCCCATCCGAGCACGGTCTCGTAAATCTGGCCGAGGTTCATTCGCGAAGGCACACCCAGCGGGTTCAGGCAGATGTCGACGATGGTTCCGTCCTCGAGGAACGGCATATCCTCGTCGCGCACGATACGCGCTACGATACCCTTGTTACCGTGGCGGCCGGCCATCTTGTCGCCCACCTTCAGCTTACGCTTCTTGGCGATGTAGACCTTGGCCATCTGGATGACGCCCGTCTGGGGCAGCTCGTCGCCGTTGGTGAGGTTGTACTTCTCGCGCTTGATGGCGGCATCGGCCTTCTTCCACTCGATCGTGTAGTTGTTGACCGTGGCCTCGATCAGCGCGTTGGTGTGCTCGTCCGACGTCCAGTCGCACGACCCCAGATTCAGGAAGCCCGTGGGGACGCCCGTGCGCTCGTCGGTCGTCTGACGCGACAGCTCCTCGAGCATCTTCTGCGAGAACTTCGCACCTGCGGCGTAAAGCTCCGCACCGAAGTAGTCGGTGACGCCCGTCGTGGTCTTGCCCTGCACGAGCGACCAGAGCTTCTGCACGAGCAGCTTGGTCAGATCGGCGATCTGGCCTGCGAACTTCTCGTCGAGCTTGTCGAGCATCGCCTTCTCGGCGGCCTTCGACTTCTTGGCCTCCTTGCCGGCGCGGCTGTAGAGTTTGGTGTCGATCACCACGCCGTGCAGCGAGGGCTGCGCCTTGAGCGAAGCGTCCTTCACGTCGCCGGCCTTGTCGCCGAAGATGGCGCGCAGCAGCTTCTCCTCGGGCGAGGGGTCGCTCTCGCCCTTAGGCGTGATCTTACCGATGAGGATGTCACCCGGGTGGACGTTGGCGCCGATGCGGATGATGCCGTTGGCATCGAGATCCTTCGTGGCGTCCTCGCTCACGTTGGGGATGTCCGAGGTCAGCTCCTCGACACCGCGCTTCGTGTCGCGCACCTCCATGATATACTCGTCGACATGCACCGAGGTGAAGATATCCTCACGCTGGATGCGCTCCGAGATCACGATGGCGTCCTCGAAGTTGTAACCCTTCCAGGGCATGAACGCCACCTTCAGGTTGCGGCCCAGGGCCAGCTCACCGTGCTGCGTCGAGTAACCCTCGGTCAGAATTTGGCCCTTCACGACCTTGTCGCCCGTCAGCACCGCAGGTTTCAGCGTCACCGAGGTGTTCTGGTTCGTCCGGCGGTAGCGCGGCAACTCGTAAGTCGTAATTTCGGGAGCGAACGAAGCGAGAATCTCATCCTCCGTGCGCTCGTATTTGATCTGAATCTTCGTCGCGTCGGCGAAAGTAACCTCGCCGTCGCCCTCAGCCACGATCTGGATGCGGCTGTCGGTAATCATGTCCTTCTCGATACCCGTGCCGACGATCGGGGCCTCCGAAGTCACCAGGGGCACGGCCTGGCGCATCATGTTCGAGCCCATCAGCGCACGATTGGCGTCGTCGTGCTCGAGGAACGGGATGAGGCTCGCGGCGATCGAAGCGATCTGGTTCGGAGCCACGTCCATCAGGTCCACCTCGCTGGCGGTAACCACCGGGAAATCGGCGCCTTCACGCGCCTTGATGCGGTCGGGCTCCAGGAAATTGCCCTCCTCGTCGATCGGGGTGTTGGCCTGTGCCGCCACCAGGTCCTCCTCCTCTTCGGCCGAGTAGTAGCGGATATGCGAGTTGTCCATATCGACCTTGCCGTTCTCGACACGGCGATACGGCGTCTCGATGAATCCCATCGGAGAGATCTTCGCATAGACGCACAGCGACGAGATCAGACCGATGTTCGGGCCTTCCGGCGACTCGATCGGGCAGAGACGTCCGTAGTGCGTATAGTGCACGTCGCGCACCTCGAAACCGGCGCGGTCACGCGACAGACCGCCCGGACCGAGGGCCGACAGACGGCGCTTGTGCGTGATCTCGGCCAGCGGGTTGATCTGGTCCATGAACTGCGAGAGCTGCGAGGTTCCGAAGAACGAGTTGATCACCGACGAAAGGGTCTTTGCGTTGATCAGGTCCACCGGCGTAAATACCTCGTTGTCACGTACGTTCATGCGCTCGCGGATCGTACGCGCCATGCGCACGAAACCTACCGAGAACTGATTCGACAGCTGCTCGCCCACCGTGCGAACACGGCGGTTCGACAGGTGGTCGATATCGTCGACGTCGGCCTTCGAGTTAATGAGCTGGATCAGGTATTTGATGATGGCGATGATGTCCTCGCGCGTCAACGTGCGGATAGCCGGATCGATGTCCAGATCCAGCTTCTTGTTGATGCGGTAACGGCCCACGTCGCCCAGGTCGTAGCGTTTGTCCGAGAAGAAAAGCTTCTCGATAACGTCGCGCGCCGTCGCCTCATCGGGCGGCTCCGAAGCGCGCAGCTGCCTGTAGATGTAGACCACGGCCTCCTTCTCGGAGTTGCAGGGGTCTTTCTGCAGGGTATTGTAAATGATCGAGAAATCGATGCCCGAGAGATTCTCCTTATGCAGGAGGATCGTCTTGGCGCCGCTCTCGAGAATCTCGTCAATATGGTTCTCCTCGAGGACCGTTTCGCGGTCCACGATGACGTTGTTTCGTTCGATGGAAACCACCTCGCCCGTATCCTCGTCCACGAAGTCCTCGACCCACGTCGAGAGCACCCTCGCAGCCAGCTTGCGGCCTACGGCTTTCTTGAGGTTGGCCTTGTTGACCTTCACCTCGTCCGCCAGGTCGAAGATCTCGAGAATCTGCTGGTCCGCCTCGTAACCGATGGCACGCAACAGCGTGGTGACAGGCAGCTTCTTCTTACGGTCGATGTAGGCGTACATCACGTTGTTGATGTCCGTAGCGAACTCGATCCACGAACCTTTGAACGGAATGATTCGCGCCGAGTAGAGCTTGGTGCCGTTGGTGTGCATGCTCTGTCCGAAGAACACGCCCGGCGAGCGGTGCAGCTGGGATACGATGACACGTTCCGCGCCATTGATGACGAACGTTCCACGCTCGGTCATATAGGGAATCGTACCGAAGTAAACGTCCTGGACGACCACGCCGAAATCTTCGTGCTCGTCGTCCGTGCAGTAAAGTTTCAGCTTTGCTTTCAGCGGGACGCTGTACGTCAGACCGCGCTCCAGACACTCCTCAATCGAGTAGCGGGGCGGGTCGATATAGTAGTCGATGAACTCCAGAACGAAGTTGTTCCGGGTATCCGTGATGGGGAAATTTTCCTGAAAGACCTTGTAAAGGCCCTCGTTCTTACGGTTTTCGGCCGTAGTATCCATCTGGAAAAAGTCCCGGAATGATTTAAGCTGTATCTCCAGCAAATCCGGATAGGGAACCCGGTTTATGACTGTCGAAAAGCTAATTCTCTGTTGTGTTTTTGCTGCGGACATCGTAAAATCCAAATTAGTTGAAGTGTAATGGGTTACGCTCCCCAAAATCGCGGGCCTTCTATCCCGCCAATGCCCCCGTATTCAGGCGTCCTTCGCCCCGGGAGCATTTTCTTCCAAAAACCGGACACAGCTCCTAATCGGCACTTCCAGTCTTTAGACCAAGAAAAGGCATAGAGCTAACACCTCCGGTTAGCCCTATACCTGATTGTCTGCTGAGACCTAAGCAGCAATGCTACTTGAGCTCAACTTCTGCACCTGCCTCCTCGAGCTGGCCTTTGATCTGCTCAGCCTCTTCCTTGGAGACACCCTCCTTAACAGCCTTGGGAGCACCGTCAACGAGAGCCTTGGCGTCGCCCAGCGAAAGACCTGCGAGGTCCTTCACGACCTTGATAACCTGGAGCTTGGCCTGGCCTGCGCTCTTCAGGATCACGTCAAACGTCGACTTCTCGGCAGCAGCGGCCTCACCGGCGCCTGCAGCGGGGGCTGCAACGGCAACAGCGGCAGCAGCCGGCTCAATGCCATACTCCTCCTTGAGGATCTGAGCGAGTTCGTTTACCTCGGTAACCTTCAGGTTAACCAGTTCTTCAGCAAGTTTCTTTACGTCTGCCATAGTTGTAAGCTTATTAATTTGTTTTTGATTCTTGTTTGTGAAATTAATTGTTTCTCGATTCGAGCGTCTTCACGATGCCCGCAATCTTTTGGCCTGCATTAGCCTGCAATGCAGAGATAACATTCTTCGCCGGGGACTGCAGCAGAGCGATGATATCGCCGATAAGCTCCTCCTTCGACTTGATGTTACACAGAGCGTCCAGCTGATCGTCACCCACGTAAACGCATCCTTCGGCGAAAGCCGCTTTCAGGACGGGTTTGTCCGATTTCTTGCGGAACTCCTTGATAAGCACAGCGGGAGCTTTCGCAACATGGGCGAACATAATCGAGGTAGGACCCTCCAATACTTTTACCAGATCAGCATCGGCCTTCTCCACCTTCTCGAGGGCTTTGCCCAGAAGGGTGTTCTTAGCCACCACCAGTTTCACGTCGCTCTCGAAGCACTTACGGCGCAGGGCAGCGGTCTGCTCGGCGTTCAGCGACTCGATGTCGGCGATGTAGAAGTGAGGATAAGCCTGGAGCTGCTCGGCGAGGTTGTTAATTACAACCAGTTTTTCTTCCTTAGTCATCTCTTCTCTCCTCCTTCTTATTTGGTTTCTACTGATTTGGAATCAATCTGC
>USBO01000034.1 GCA_900552955.1 uncultured Alistipes sp. | reverse complement strand
GGGGGTCCCCCGCCCGCCCGCCTGGGGGCCCGACCCCCTTGTGCGCACCGGCCGGCCAAACTTCGGGTTGTTTCTGGTCGAGAGCTTCGGCCGCTCGACGGCCGACGCCGAGGTCGCGGGCGAGCCCGTGGCACCCGAGTTCCGACGGCTGAAGGCCGAGGGCATCTACTTCGACAACCTCTTCGCCAACTCGTTCCGCACCGACCGCGGCACGGTGGCCGTGCTGAGCGGATTCCCCGCCCAGACCAGGATGTCGGTCATGAAACTGCCGGTCAAGAGCCAGCGGCTCCCGTCGCTGGCCCGCTCGCTGCGCGCCGAAGGCTATGCCACGAGCTTCCACTACGGCGGCGACCTCAACTTCACCAACACGGCCTCCTACCTCTACGGCACAGGCTTCGAGCGGCTCACGTGGCAGAAGGACCTGCACCTCGACGCCCCGACCTCGAAATGGGGCTATGCCGACGACGTGGTGATCGACGCCTTCGCCGACCACGTGCTGGCCGAGGCCGCCGCCGACCGGCCCTTCTTCGCGGCGATGCTCACGCTGTCGAGCCACGAACCGTTCGACGTGCCGTTCGCCAAGTTCGACGACCCGATGCTCAACGCCATGGCCTTCACCGACGCCTGCCTCGGCCGTTTCGTGGAGCGCGTGCGGCGGACGCCCGCGTGGAACGACCTGCTCATCGTACTGGTCGCCGACCACGCCTACCCCTATCCCTACGGCATCGCCAACAGTGCCGCCGAGCGACACCGCATCCCGATGCTGTGGCTGGGCGGTGCGGTGCGCCGTCCCGCGGTGGTCGAGGCCTACGGCTCGCAGAGCGATCTGGCGGCCACGCTGCTCGCACAGTTGGGGATCGGGCACGACGAGTTCCCCTTCAGCCGCGACCTGTTCGATCCGGCGCGCCCCAAGTTCGGCTACTGGTGTTTCAACAACGGCTTCGGCGTGGCCGACGCCGACGGCACGACGATCTTCGACTGCACCTCCGGCCGGGTGATCTCGCCCGACAGCTCGGCTGCGCAGCTCCGCACCGGCAAAACGATGCTCCAGACCACCTACAAGGCCATCCGCGAGCTGTAAACGCCGCCGTCCGGCAGCCTGCGACAGCTTCGTGCGTCAGCGACAGAGCGCTTCCGACCGAAGCGGAGCACACGGGAGCGTTCGTCGTAACACACGGCACACGGCCATGCACCCTCTCTCAGACCGGCCCACCACTCCGCGATGCCCCGCCTCCCGTCGGTCGGGAACGAGCGCGGTTCCGGCCTGTCAATCTGATGCGCTGGTATGCATGAACAAAACAAGCCAAGAACCGCGCAAAGCATCGGCTCTTAGCTGATCGTTTTTGTTCCTGCGAGAGTTTACCGGACTGTCAGATCGAACAATGCAGCTATCCGAAAAATGATATGTACAACACTCAAAAATAAGCTGTTTCCGCCGAACGTGCAACGACTGATCGTAAAATTTTCATCCTCCGCGAAATCGCACGCACCGACGCTGCCGCACGAAGCGTCCGTCGGCCGCCGGCAATTATTTTCGCCCCTCGGTGCAAGATTCCGCATGTTGCGGCGTTTTATTTGTAAAGAAGTTACCCAAAAACGGAAATAAGCTATGAAAAAAATCATCTTACTGGCTGCGGTCGCGCTGGCGGCACTTCCCACGGCGGCACAGGAGCAGACATCGAAGTACGACGCCAGCTACGTGCAGGTCTGGGGACAGGCCGAGAAGGAGATCACCCCCGACGAGTTCTATCTCTCGGTGACGATCAACGAGAAGGATTCGAAAGGCAAGATCTCGATCCAGACGCAGGAGCGGTCGATGCTCGACGCGCTGAAGAGAATGGGTGTCGACACCCAGAGACAACTGCGCGTGGTGAACATGTCGAGCGACTATTTCAAGAAGGGCAACGCTCTGGCATGGAAACAGTTCCAGCTAAAGCTCGACACGCCCGAGCAGGTCGCCCGGGCCTTCGCGTCGCTCAACGACCTGGGCATCTCGAACGTCTCGATGGAGAAGGTGACCCACTCGCAGCTGGATACCTATAAGAACGAGGTGCGCATCGCCGCCATGAAGAGCGCGCAGGCCAACGCCCGCACGCTCGCCGAGGCCGTGGGCCAGCAGGCGGGCAAATGCTTCTACATCTACGATTCGAACAACGACGTGGTGCCCTACTACGGCAATGTCTTCCTGGCGCGCGGCATGAAGGCCGCCGTGACCGATGAGGCAGCCGACACGGCGGACGAAGGCGCAGGGCTCGACTTCAAGACCATCAAGCTCAAATACAGCATCCAAGCCAAATTCGTGCTCGAATAGACGCGGGCTCCGAACTTACTGACAACCATTTTTTAGTCCGGCCCGGCGACGCGTTCGTCGGGCCTTTTTCACCGTCCGGAGCGCACGCCGCAGCGACGGCGGCCGCCCGGGCGAAAAATCGGCGTCCGGAGCCGGACGTTTCGGAAAATATCATTATCTTTACAAACTTTTCCGTCCCCTTTGAAAAGGGAGGTGCCTATGAAGACGAAACTTATCTGCGATTACGAGTATTACGCCTCGCCGGCCGAGCTGCCCGAGGCCGACCGGACGCTGGTGGCCGAGGCCGAAAGCGCCACGCGGCATTCGCATGCGCCCTACTCGAACTTCCGCGTGGGCGCGGCCGTGCGTCTTGCGAGCGGGCAGGTGCTCCGCGCCGGAAACTTCGAAAGCGAAGTCTTTCCGGCAGGGCTGTGCGCCGAGCGGTCGCTGCTGTTCTACGTCGAAACCAACTTCCCCGACGATCCGATCGAGACGCTGGCCATCGCTTCGGATCCGTCGCTGCGCGAATGCTACCCCTGCGGCCAATGCCGGCAGGTGATGGTCGACGTCGAACGCCGGCAGGGCCGGCCGATGCGCATCGTCATGTCGGGCGGCGGTACGGCCAGCGTGGTCGACACGGCCGAAAAACTCCTCCCCTTCACCTTCAAGCTCTGAGATGTTCACACCCGACGCTATTCTCTACGAAGACAACCACCTGCTGGTGGTCGACAAACATTGCGGCGACCTGGTGCAGCCCGACCCTTCGGGTCAGAGCGCCCTCGAAGACCAGATCAAAGCCTACCTCAAACGCCGCGACGACAAGCCCGGCGAGGTGTTCCTCGGCGTGGTGCACCGCATCGACCGCCCCGTGAGCGGCGCGGTGCTCTTCGCCAAAACGTCGAAGGCGCTGGTGCGGCTCAACGAGATGATCCGCGCGGGCGCGATCCGCAAGACCTACTGGGCCGTGACGGAGCAGCGCCCCGATCCGCTCGAAGGGGAACTGCGCCACTGGGTGTTGCGCGACGGCCGCACCAACCGTTCGCGCGCCTTCGACGCCCCGAAACCCGAAGCGAAGGAGGCGCGGCTGCGCTACCGCACGCTGGGCGCCTCGACCAACTACACGCTCGTCGAGGTGGAGCTGCTCACGGGCCGCCACCACCAGATCCGCGCCCAGCTCTCGAAGATCGGCTGCCCGATCAAGGGCGACCTCAAGTACGGCGCACGCCGTTCGAATCCCGACGACGGCATTTCGCTCCATTCGCGGGCGATCGAATTCACCCATCCCGTGCGTCGGGAGCCGGTGCGCATCGAGGCGCCCGTGCCGGCCGGCGACAACCTGTGGGCCTTTTTCGCCCATAACGCCACGGAGTCATGCGGCTGCTGATCCAACGCGTCCGCCGCGCCTCGGTGACCATCGGCGGCGCGCAGCACGCCTCGATCGGTGCGGGCCTGCTGCTGTTCGTCGGCGTCGAGGAGGCCGACACGCAGGAGGACATCGACTATCTGGCGGGCAAGGCCGCACGCCTGCGCATCTTCGGCGACGAGGCGGGGGTGATGAACCTCGACGTGCAGCAGACCGCGGGCGAACTGCTCGTCGTGAGTCAGTTCACGCTCCACGCCTCAACGCGGCGGGGCAACCGTCCCTCCTACATCCGCGCCGCGGGCGAGGGCTTCGCGCGCCCGATGTACGAACGCTTCGTGGCGGCGCTCGCCGCCGCGAGCGGCCGGCCCGTGCGCACGGGCGTCTTCGGCGCCGATATGGCCGTCGAACTGCTCAACGACGGGCCGGTGACGATCTGGATCGACTCCAGGAACAAAGAGTGAAACTATCTCATCCGAACAATACGATGAAACGCTTTTTCCCGATTTTCATGCTTTCCTTCGTGCTGCTGACGGTCTCGTGCAGCGACAGCGGCACCGCGGGCGACGAACCTTCGGCGACTGACCCGCGCGAGGAGTGTCGGTTTTCGAATCTCAAGGCCGTGCCGGCCGCCGAGTCGGCCGATTTCTCGGCCGAATACCTCTACCTGGGCGGTTTTCTGGTCAAGGAGAACGGCTTCGTCTGCACGCCTTCGGGCGGAGGCGAACCCGTGACGGTCGTCTGCGAGCGGTCGGCCCGCCCCCGCTGCACGCTGCGCGGCCTGAAGCCCGAAACCTCCTATGAACTCTATTGTTACGCAATCGCCGGCGGGCGGACGTTCCGCAGCGAGGCGATTACGTTCATCACGCTCACGAAGGGCGAAGGGCCCGAACCTCTGCCCGACGAAGGGGTCGCATTCGGTCCCCTGACCGTTTCGGAACGCACGGCCTCCTCGGTCACCGTCGCCGTAGCCTACACCCACGAGGGCGAGGAGCCGGTCACCGACGCAGGTTTCCTGCTCCGAAAGGCAGGACAGAGCGACGAGATCAGGCAGTCGTGCGGCACGGCGACGGCCTCGCTGCACCACACCTTCACCGGCCTGAGCGAAAGCACCTCCTACGAGGTGGCGGCCTACGTCGTCACGCTGTCGAAAACCTGGCGCAGCGTGCCGGCGACCTTCGCCACCGAGGCGGGTGCCGTCGCACCGCCCGCAGGCGACAGCAAAGCCCGTTACAAGGGGTGGGCCGAGCTGCCCGACGAGGTGACGCACGCCGGCTGGCACTACATCTACCACATGCGTCCCGACAAGGCGTCGGTGCGCAACTTCTCGCTCTGTTACAGCTCGGAGTACCGCTGCACGGTCTGGGCGGCGATGGCCGTGCACAGCAGCTGGAACGGCGAGGCGGGCCGCAACGACTCGTGGAAATACGACCCTGCGCTGTCGTCGGCGCTGCAACCCAACCTCAAGAAGACCTATTCGGGCGTGTTCCGCCGCGGCCACATGGTCGCTTCGAGCGACCGGCAGGTGAGCGTGGAGACCAACCGCCAGACCTTCTACTATACGAACATGGCGCCGCAGTACCAGAACGAGTTCAACGGCGGCATCTGGAACAAACTCGAGAAACGCATCTGGTCGAATTACAACTGCTCCGACACGCTCTACGTCGTCACGGGCGCCCACTTCGCCCATACGAACAAGACCTGCAACGATGCCGACGGACAGGAGGTCGTCGTGCCCACCCATTTCTATAAGGTATTGCTGCGCTCCAAATCGGGCCGCACGGGCAAACCGGTCTGGGAGCTGCGCGCCGACGAGTTGCAGTGCGTGGGCTTCTGGCTGCCTCACAACGACGACTACGCCACCACGGCACCCATCACGGCGCAGTATCTGGTGCCCGTCACCTACGTCGAGGAGCAGACCGGACTGCGCTTTTTCCCCAACGCCCCCGCCGCACCGAAAAACTCCTATGACAAGGCGGAGTGGGGCTATTGAACCGATGCGGGAACGATGCCCGCGCCGGAATCCATCAGAACTCGGGGAATCTCTCTCCGAGCGAACCGGATCGTCGTCAGAGAACCGACAGCGCGACCACCGTTGATTGCCGCCATTCACCCATGACACACCTCTGGGGCGACGCGCGACCCTACCACAGCTATGCGGCCTACTGCCGCCGCACGTTCGGCCGGCCGATGCAGAAACTTCCGGTCGACGGAGGCTTCACCTGCCCCAACCGCGACGGCACGGTGGGCCGCGGCGGCTGTTCGTTCTGCGCCAACGAGGCCTTCACGCCCGCCTACTGCGACCCGCGCCGCACCGTGCGGCAACAGGTCGGCGATGCGATCGCCTTCCACCGCCGCGGCTTTGCCCCGGGCACGGGTTTTCTGGTCTACTTCCAGTCATACAGCAACACCTACGCGCCGCTCGAACGCCTGCGGCAGCTCTACGAGGAGGCGCTGGCCTGCCCCGGCGTGGCGGGAATCGTCGTGGGCACGCGCCCCGACTGCGTCGATGCCGCCAAACTCGACTATCTGGCCGAACTGGCCCGCCGCGCCTACGTCTGCGTCGAGTACGGCATCGAGTCGACCTCGGACGCCACGCTGCGCACGATCGACCGCGGCCACGACTTCGCCGTCGCACGGCGCGCCGTCGAAGCGACGGCCGCCCGCGGCATCGCCGTGGGCGCGCACTTCATCCTCGGCCTCCCCGACGAGGACGATGCGGAGCTGCTCGGCCGCGTACGCATCCTCAACGAATTGCCGCTCACGACGGTCAAGTTCCACCAGTTGCAGTTCGTCGAAGGCACGCGCATGACCGCCCTGTGCGACGCGCAGCCCGCGCGGTTCCGCCGCTGGACGGCCGGCGAGTACGTCGAGCTGGTGAGCGAGATCCTGCGCCGCCTGCGCCCCGACATCGTCGTCGAACGCATCGCGGGCCAGACGCCGCCCCGCATCCGCTGCCGCCGGCCGTGGGGCGGCATGCGCAGCGACACGCTGTGGCGGATGCTCGAAAAAAGACTTGCGGAAAAGAACGCGCACCAAGGCGAATTTTTCGTATCTTCGCCCCGTTAATCGTTCGCAGCCATGAAAAGACCCCGGGTAACCCGTCAGTCCGTTGTCGGAACCCTCTCCGAATACCTCTGGATGACCGTCGGCATGTTCGTCTACTCCTTCGGCTGGCTGGCCTGCATCATGCCCGCCAACACGCTGGGTGGCGGCGCCGCGGGTCTTTCGCTGCTCTTCTACCACGTCACGGGACTGCCCATCGGCGCGCTGACGCTCATCATCAACGGCGTGCTGCTGCTCATCGGCGGAATGATCGTGGGGTGGAACTTCGGCATGAAGACCATCTTTTGCATCGGGATGCTCTCGGTGACCATGTCGGTGCTGCAACCGCTGCTGGCCGCCGTCACGCCTGCGGGAGAGACGCTCTTCGCGCTCGATCCCGTCAGCGACCGCATCCTGCTGGTCATTCTGGGCGGCATCATCGCCGGCATCGGCATCGCCCTCTGCTTCCGGCAGGGCGGGTCGACGGGCGGCACGGACATCATCGCCATGATCGTCAACAAATACAAGACGATCAGCTACGGCCGCATCGTGATGACCGTCGACTCGATGATCATCCTCTCGTCGCTGTTCGTGGGCGACATGGGCGTCGACTCGGTCATCTACGGTTTCGTGGTCACGGCGGTGCTGGGCTACACGGTCGACGTGATCCAGGCCGGCAACCAGCAGTCGAGCCAGATTTTCGTCTTCACGCGCCGCTACGAGGCGATGGCCGACCAGATCATCGCCACCACGCGCCACAGCGCCACGATCCTCGATGCGATGGGCTGGTACTCGAAGGAGGACATCAAGGTCGTCGTCGTGGTCTGCCGCAAACGCGAAACCTCGCAGATGCTCAAGCTGGTGCGCAACGTCGACGGCGACGCCTTCATCTCCGTCGGCTCCGTGATGGGCGTCTACGGCAAGGGCTTCGAGGCCCTCAACAAGGTCTGACGGCCGCCTGCGCATCCGAAACTTCCGGCCGTCCGCCGCGACGGTCCGCCAACCGATAGCCCCTATGCGAAACACGCCCCGCTCCAATCCGCTGAAAACCGTTCGGGAGTATCTCCTCATGACGGCTGGCCTGTTGATCTATTCCTTCGGGTGGATCGCCTGCATCAAACCCATGGAGGTGGCCGCGGGCGGCGGCACGGGTCTGTCGATGATCGTCAGCCACACGGCTGCCGAGCTGTGGGGCGTCGACATCCGCATCGGCACGGTCTTCCTTGCGATCAACGCCTTCCTGCTGCTCGTTTCGGGCGTGACGGTGGGGTGGAACTTCGGCTTCAGGACGTTGTTCTGCATCATCGTGGCCTCGGGGTTCATGTCGGTCATGGAGCCCTATTTCATGACGCACTACCCGCCCGCAGGCGACGTGCTGGGGTTGGACGACAAACTGCTCACGATCATTCTGGGCGGGCTGCTGGCGGGTGCCGGCATGGCCGTCTGCTTCACGGCGGGCGGTGCCACGGGCGGCACCGACATCGTCGCCAAGATCGTCCACAAGTACTGGGGCGTGGCCTACGGCAAAGTCATCATCTACAGCGACATCCTCATCATCGGCTCGACGCTGCTGGTGGGCTACGGCCTCGCCGACGTCGTCTACGGCTACATCGTCACGGTGGTCGTCGGCACGACGGTCGACCTGCTGATGGCCGGCAGCCAGCAGTCGAACCAGATCTTCATCGTCACGGCCGACTACGACCGCATGGCCGATGCGATGCTCCACGAGGCCGACCGCGGCGTGACGCTCATCGACGCCACGGGCGGCTACTCGCGCCACGACATCCGCATCGTGATGGTCGTCTGCTACAAACGCGACGCAGGCCACATCCTGCGCCTCGCACGCGACATCGACCCCAGGGCCTTCGTCACCATCGCCTCGGTCTCGGGCACCTACGGCGAAGGATTCCGCAAACTGACCCAACTCCGCTGATGGAGCGCTACGCCGATATCGTTGTGCCGCTGGCGCAGCCCGCCTACACGTTCGCCCTCGCCGAGGGACTCGACGTGCGGGAGGGGCAGGCCGTGGCCGTGCAGTTCGGGCCGCGCCGCATCTACACGGGCATCGTCTGGCGCATCCACGACCGCCGGCCCGACGCCGCGCGCATCAAAACCGTCGGGCGGACGCTCTACGACCGGCCGCTGCTCGACGCGCGGCAGCGGGCGCTGTGGGAGTGGATGGCCGATTACTACATGTGCACGCTGGGCGAGGTGATGCGCTTCGCCCTGCCGCAGACGATCAAGCCGTCGGGCGACAGCGAGGCGGAGTTCGCCGAGCGCGAATACCGTCCCCGCACCGAGCTCTATGCGGCGCTCGACGCCTCGCTGCGCGACGAGGAGCGGTTCGACGAGACGATGGAGCGGCTCGCACGGCGGGCGCCCCGCCAATACGCCGCACTGCTGGAGATCGCAGCGGCGGGCGGCGACCGCATCACGGCCGACGAGGTGCCGCGCCGCCTGCTGGCGGCCGACGCGGCGACGCTGGCCGCCCTGCGCAAGAAGGGCCTCATCACGCTCACCCGCCGCGAGCGGAGCGTCGAGCGCGGCGCCGTCCGCTTCCAGCTCCCGACGCTCTCGCCCGCCCAGCAGAGGTGCCTCGACACGATTCGCAACCGCTTCGACGCCGGCCTGCGCACGGTGCTGCTGCACGGCATCACGGGCTCGGGCAAGACCGAGCTCTACATCCACCTGATCGCAGCGGCGCTGGCCCGCGGCGGCGACGTGCTGCTGCTCGTGCCCGAGATCGCCATCACGGCGCAGCTCATCGACCGGCTCGAACGCATCTTCGGCAGCCGCGTGACGGCCTACCACTCGAAGCTCCCGCTGGCGCGCCGCACCGAGAGCTACCTGCGTCTGACACGCTCCGAGGGCGGGGAGCTGGTCGTCGGCGCCCGCTCGGCGCTCTTCCTGCCGCTGCGCCGCCTGCAACTGATCGTCGTCGACGAGGAGCACGACACGGGCTACAAGCAGACCGACGCGCAGCCGCGCTACAACGCCCGCGACGTGGCCGTGGTCATGGCGCGCCTGTGGGAGGCCCGCACGGTGCTGGGCAGCGCCACGCCGTCGCTCGAGAGCTATGCCAACGCGCTCGGCGGCAAGTACGGCCTGGCGACGCTCGACGAACGTTACGGCGACGCCCGTCCGCCGCAGGTGATCGTCTCGGACACGCTGCGCGCCGTCAAGCGCAACGAGCGCAAGACGCATTTCAACCGCCTGCTGCTCGACCGCATCGCCGAGGTTCTGGCCCGCGGCGAGCAGGCGATGCTCTTCCAGAACCGCCGCGGCTTCTCGCCCTACGTCGAGTGCCGCGCCTGCGGCTGGACGGCCCGCTGCCCGCATTGCAACGTGACGCTCACCTACCACAAGCGCGACGGGCGCCTCCAATGCCACTACTGCGGCCACGCCGAACCCCTGCCGGCCCGGTGCCCTGCGTGCAAGGCGGGCGAGGCGACCCCTGCGGGCTTCGGCACCGAGAAGATCGAGGAGGAGCTGGCGCGCCTCCTCCCCGCGGCGCGCATCGAGCGGCTCGACCGCGACACGGCCACCTCCGAAAGCGCCTACCGCGCCATCATCGACCGTTTCGAGAGCGGACAGAGCGACGTGCTGGTGGGCACGCAGATGATTACAAAGGGGTTCGACTTCGCGCGCGTCTCGCTGGTGGGAATCCTCAACGCCGACAACCTGCTCTTCAGCCCCGATTTCCGAGCGGCCGAACGCGCCTTCCAGCTGATGACGCAGGTCGCGGGCCGCGCCGGACGGCGCGACGCGGCGGGCGAGGTGGTGATTCAGACTTCGGAGCCCGAGCACCCCGTCATCCGGCAGGTCGCGGCGGGCGACTACGAAGCGATGGCCCGCACGCAGCTGGCCGAGCGGCGCGCCTTCGCCTACCCGCCCTACGCGCGGCTGATCCGCCTGACGCTGCGCCAGCGCGACCGCGAGCTGCTCTACCGCGCGTCGGCCGCTCTGGCCGGGGCGCTGCGCGGCCGGTTCGGCCGGCGGGCGATGGGGCCCGTCGCACCGCCCGTCGACCGCATCCGCGAGGAGTACATCGTCGAATTCCTGCTCAAGATCGAGAGCGGCGCCTCGGCCTCCCGCGCCCGCGAGGTGCTGCGCGAGGTGCTGCGGCAGACGTTGGGCGTCAAGGAGTTCAAAACCGTCGGTTGCAGTTGCGATGTCGATCCTCAGTGAACTGACGCACGGGGTCGGACGGCTGCTCTTTCCCGTGCGGTGTCCGGTCTGCGGCGGCGAGATGCCGCCCGGCAGCCGCGTGGTCTGCACCCGCTGCCGCTATGCCGTGCCGCTCACAGGCTTCTGTCATGCGGCCTACAACCCGCTGTGGGAGCGGCTCTCGGCGCTGGTGCCCGTCGAACAGGCGTCGGCGTTCCTCTACTTCATCGCGGGCAGCGGATGGCGCGAACTGATCCACCGCTTCAAGTACGACGGCGCATGGCGTCTGGCGCGCGACATGGGCGTGTGGTACGGCCACTCGCTGGCCGAAAGCGGCCTCTACGACACGGTCGACACCATCGTGCCGGTGCCGCTCCATTGGCGCAAACGGTTGCGCAGGGGTTACAATCAGGCGGAGTGTCTGGCCGAAGGGATCGGCCGCGCGATGGCCCTTCCCGTCGACCGGTGCAGCGTGCGGCGCGTGCGCAACAACCCCGCACAGGCGCTGCACCGCCGCGAGGAGCGGTGGGACAATGTCGAGGGAATCTTCGCCGTGCGGCACCCCGGACGACTGGCCGGCCGGCACCTGCTGCTCGTGGACGACGTGCTCACCACGGGCGCCACGCTGCTCTCGTGCGCCGAGACGATCCTGCGCGCCGTGCCCGACTGCCGGCTGAGCGTGGCGGTGCTGGCCGTCTCGCAGCGGGAGTTCGGGCTCGACGGCTGACACGGCGCGGGACGATTCCGAAAGGGACTGTCACTCAGCCTCCGCATCTCTTTTTTCGCGCTTAATTTCATTTATTGCGCAGCTTTGCGTAATTTTGAATCCGAAACCAAGCGACATGTCACAGGAAAACCATACCGCACCCGCTGCGCGCAACCGCGAAGCCTACGCCGCGCTGACCGAAGTGGGCGGCAACGTCCCGCCGCAGGCCGTCGAGCTGGAGGAGGCCGTGCTGGGCGCGCTGATGCTCGAGAAGGACTCGATCATCACCGTGCAGGAGTTCATCACCCCCGAAGCCTTCTACACCGAGGAGCACCGGCTCATCTACCGCGCCATCGAGGAGCTGTCGTCGGAGCTCAAACCGATCGACCTCTACACCGTCACCGAACGGCTCAAGGTGCGGAAGGAGCTCAAGAAGGTGGGCGGCGCCTCCTATCTGGCGCAGCTCACGCAGAAGGTCGGTTCGGCGGCCAACGTCGAGTTCCACGCCAAGATCGTGGCCCAGAAGTACGTGCAGCGCGAACTGATCCGTTCGGCCACCGAGATTCAGCGCCGCTCGTACGACGAGTCGACCGACGTGACCGACCTGATCGGCTACGCCGAGCAGGAGATTTTCAAGGTGGCCGAGGGTCACGTGAAGCGCACCGTGCAGTCGGCCGCCGACGTGCTGGCCCGCACGCTGGCGCAGATCGAGGAGAACGCCAAGAACAAGAACGCCTTCAACGGCGTGCCCTCGGGCTTCATGGCCCTCGACCGCGTGACGATGGGCTGGCAGCCCTCCGACCTCATCATCATCGCCGCCCGCCCGTCGATGGGTAAGACGGCCTTCACGCTGACGATGGCGCGCAACATGTCGGTCGACCACGAGCAGGCGGTCGCCTTCTTCTCGCTCGAGATGCCGGCCCATCAGCTCATGATGCGACTGGTGGTGGCCGAGACGGGCATCCCGGGCAACGACCTCAAGCTGGGGCGTCTCTCGCCCGAGCAGTGGCGCCACCTCGAGTCGGCCACCAAGCCGCTGGGGGCCGCCAAACTCTTCATCGACGACACGCCGGCGCTGTCGGTCTTCGAATTCCGCTCGAAGGCCCGCCGGCTGAAGATCCACAACGACATCAAGATCATCATGATCGACTACCTGCAGCTCATGACCGGCGGCCCGCAGGCGGCCAAAGGAGGCAACCGCGAACAGGAGGTGTCGTTCATCTCGCGCACGCTCAAGGCCATCGCCAAGGAGCTCGACGTCCCGATCATCGCCCTCTCGCAGCTGAACCGCTCGACGGAGCTGCGCGGCGGCTCGAAGCGTCCGCAACTGTCCGACCTGCGCGAGTCGGGCGCCATCGAGCAGGACGCCGACATCGTGGCCTTCATCCACCGTCCCGAGTACTACGGCATCAATCAGGACGAGAACGGCATGCCCACGGCGGGCATGGCCGAGCTCATCATCGCCAAGCACCGTAACGGCGCCGTGACCGACGTCAAGCTGCGCTTCCTGAAGGATCAGGCGCGCTTCGCCGACATCGACGACGCCGATCTGCTGCCCGACGGCTCGCCCGCCCCGGGCCAGCAGTACGAGGATTTCGCCAGCGGCTCGAATGCCCCCGCCGGAGGCTTCACACCGGGCCCCGCAGCGATGGTCTCCACCGAATTCGACATCACGCCCCGCCCGTTGGGCGACGAAGCACCCTTCTGAGGCCATGTTCGTCCGTACCGCAGCAGGAGCCATCGCCGGCATCGACGCCGTGCAGGTCTCGGTCGAGGTCAACGTCGCCGCGGCCGGTCAGTTGGGGCTGTTTCTGGTCGGACTGCCCGACAACGCCGTCAAGGAGAGCGAGCAGCGCATCCGTTCGGCCTTCGAGAACTCGGGGCTGCGGATGACGGGCAAGAAGGTGGTGGTCAACCTCGCACCGGCAGACCTGCGCAAGGAGGGGGCGGGCTTCGACCTGCCGATCGCCGTGGGGATTCTGGCCGCCACGGAGCAGGTGCCGCCCGAGGCGCTCGCGGGGACGATGCTCGCGGGCGAGCTGTCGCTCGACGGGACGCTCAAACCCGTGCGCGGCATCCTGCCGTTGGCCGTCAAGGCCCGCGAGGAGGGGTTGCGGCGGCTGATCGTCCCGTGCGGCAACGCCGGCGAGGCGGCCGTGGTCGAGGGTGTGGAGACGATCGGCGCAGCGTCGCTGGCCGAGGTGGTGGAGTACCTGCGCGGCGAGCGGATCATCGCGCCGACGGCCCCTGCGGCCGCCTTTGCGGAGGAGGGAGCCCGCTACGCCGAGGATTTCGCCGACGTCAAGGGCCAGCGGGCCGTCAAACGGGCGCTCGAGATCGCCGCCGCGGGCGGGCACAACGTGCTGATGATCGGCGCCCCGGGTTCGGGCAAGACGATGCTCGCGCGGCGGCTGCCCTCGATTCTGCCGCCGCTGACGCTCGACGAGGCGCTCGAGACGACCAAAATACACTCCGTGGCGGGCAAGATCGGGGCGCACCGCGGACTGCTGGCCGAGCGGCCCTTCCGCGCGCCGCACCACCTCACGTCGCAGGTGGCGCTCATCGGCGGCGGACAGTCGCCGCGCCCGGGCGAGGTGTCGCTGGCGCACAACGGCATCCTCTTTCTCGACGAGCTGCCCGAGTTCGGACGCAGCGTGCTCGAGGTGTTGCGGCAGCCGCTCGAGGAGCGGCGCATCACCGTCTCGCGGGCGCGTTACAGCGTCGAATATCCGGCCAACTTCACGCTGGTGGCGGCCATGAACCCCTGTCCGTGCGGCTATTACAACCATCCCGGGCGCGAGTGCACCTGCCCGCCGGGGGCCGTACACCGCTATCTGGGGCGCATCTCGGGCCCGCTGACGGACCGCATCGACCTGCACATCGAGGTGACGCCGGTGTCGATTCAGGAGATGGCCTCCGACGAAAGGGGCGAGTCGAGCGCCGCGATCCGCAGTCGGGTCGTGCGGGCCCGCGAGGTGCAGCGCAATCGTTTCCGCGGCATGGAGGGCGTCCACACCAATGCGATGATGACGAGCCGCATGGTGCGCGAACACTGCCCCGTCGGTGCCGAGGCGCGCACGCTGCTCGAACGGGCGATGGAGCGGCTCAGCCTCTCGGCGCGGGCCTACGACCGCATCCTGAAGGTGGCGCGCACGATCGCCGATCTGGCGGGCGACGCGGACATCGGCACGGCCCACATCGCCGAGGCGATCTCCTACCGCTCGCTCGACCGCGAGTCGTGGGGAAGATAAGCGAATGAAAACGATAAGAGTCAATAACGGATGAAACGCATCATTCTTTCGGGCGGCGGCACGGGCGGCCATATCTATCCGGCCGTCGCAGTGGCCGAGGCGCTGCAACGGCGCCACGGCCAAGAGGTGGAGCTCCTCTTCGTGGGGGCCGAGGGCAAGATGGAGATGGAGAAGCTGCCGGCGCTGGGCTACCGCATCGTGGGGCTGCCCACGGCGGGGCTGCAACGGCGCTTCGCGCTGTCGAATCTGGCGCTGCCCTTCAAAGTGCTGCGAAGCGTCGGGCGCGCGCGGCGCACGATC
>USBO01000033.1 GCA_900552955.1 uncultured Alistipes sp. | reverse complement strand
AGCATCACCTCTTCCGAAACCTCCTTCATCTCGCCCTCGACCATCAGGATGTTGTCGATCGTACCGCCGACCATGATATCCAGATCGACGTCGGGCATCTGCGAGAAGGTGGGGTTGATGCAGTACTCGCCGTTGATGCGCGCCACGCGCACCTCCGAAATCGGGCCACCAAAGGGGATGTCCGACACGGCCAGCGCCGCCGATGCGGCCAGACCGGCCAGCGCATCGGGCTGGATGTCCTTGTCGGCCGAGATGAGGGTGACGGTCACATAGACCTCGGCGTGGTAGTCCGACGGGAAGAGCGGACGCAGCGCACGGTCGATCAGACGCGCTACGAGCACCTCGCTGTCGTTGGCCTTGCCCTCACGCTTCATGAAACCGCCCGGGTAGCGGCCGCAAGCGGCGTATTTCTCCTTGTATTCCACCTGCAGCGGCATGAAATCCGTGTCGGGTTTCGCATCTTTGGCGGCCACGACCGTCGCCAGCAGCATCGTATCGCCCTGCTTGACGACCACCGAGCCGTCGGCCTGCTTGGCCAGTTTGCCGGTCTCGATCATGATCTCGCGTCCGTCGGCGAGGGTGATGAACTTCTGAACGGCGTTGTACAGCTTCTTTTCTTCCATAACTTTATATTCGAACTTGAATTGTCATACAAAATGGAGCGGCCACCCGCAGTGACTGCCCCATTTTCCGGCACCCGTACTATTTACGGAGATTGAGCGTCTTGATGATGGCGCGGTAGCGCTCGATGTCGATCTCCTTGAGGTACTCGAGCAACTGACGGCGCTTGCCGACCAGACGCAGCAGCGCGCGCTGCGTGCCGAAGTCGTGACGGTTGCTCTTCATGTGCTCCGTAAGGTGGCTGATACGGTAAGAGAACAACGCGATCTGGCTCTCAGGCGAACCCGTGTCGGTGTTGGACTTTCCGTACTGACCGAAAAGCTCCTGCTTTTTTTCTGCTGTTAAATAAGCCATTTTGAAAGATTTATTCGTTCCACTCTACGACGCATTCCCCTTACTATGAAATCACGCCAGAGCGTGGCGCAAAGATACACTAAATTTATTTAGTAACCAATTGTTTGAATGAAAAAAGATCGCGTGCCGAAGGCTTTTTTCACCGCTTTCCGACGAAATTCGTTATATTTGCCGCGAATTCGACATCTTCCGACCATGAAATTTTCCGCACTCTGCCGCAGGCTGCTCCTCGCAGCGACGCTCTGCACGGCCGGCTGCCGCCCGCCGGCGCCCTACGTCACGGTCGAAGGGACGGTGCTCGGCACCACCTTCCGCGTCAAGGTCCGCACGACGCTGCCGGCCGGCGAGCTCTACGCCGAGATCATGGCGCTCGACGCCGAACTCAAGCGTTCGATGTCGATCTTCGACTCCTGCTCGCTGCTGAGCCGCATCAACCGCGGCCGCAGCGATTCGCTCGACAGCCACCTGATCTACAACATCCTGGCCGCCGACTCGGTGAGCCGCCTGAGCGGCGGCATGTACGACATCACCGTCAAACCGCTCGTCGAGGCGTGGGGATTCGCCGGCAGGCAGGGGATCGAAGCGCCGAACCTCGACTCGATCCTGCCGCTGGTCGGCTACCGCAAGATCCGTATCGAAGACGGCCGCCTCGTCAGGGAGGATCCGCGCATCCAGCTCGACTTCAACTCGATCGGCAAGGGCTACATGGTCGACCTGATCGCCCGCATGCTCGAAAGCCGCGGCGCGGAGGACTATCTGGCCACCATCGCCGGCAGCGGTCGCTGCCGCGGCCGCAACGAGCGGGGCGGCAAGTGGCGCATCGGCATCGAGACTCCCTACGACAACAACTTCTCGGACCGCGACCTGCAGCGCATCGTCGAGGTGACCGATCTGAGCTACGCCACCTCGGGCAACTACCGCCGCTTCTACTACACGGCCGACGGCCGCAAGATCGCCCACACCATCGACCCCACGACGGGCCGCAGCGCCGTCACGCGGCTGCTCTCGGCCACGGTCTTCTGCGACAACGCCGCGCGGGCCGACGCGCTAGGGACGATGTTCATGTCGCTCGGCGCCGAACGCGCCGTGGAGAAGGCGCGTGAACTCGAAGGCGAGGGGGTGATGGTCTACTTCATCTTCGCCACCGACAAGGCCGACGGCCGCCGCGCCGACGAATCGCCCGACGACTACGAAACATGGGCCTCGCCCGCCCTCGAAAAACTGCTCAAACGCTGACCCGTCATGCAAAAAGCACTCTTCCTCTACAACACCGCCGCCGGACGCGGCCGCATCGCCCGCAGCGTGGCGGAGATCGTACGCATCTTCGCCGACAACGGCTGGGAGCTCGCTCCCGAGCCGATCGACTTCGGCCGCAACCCCTTCGACGCGCACCCCGACATCCGGCGCGTGGTGGTCGCGGGCGGCGACGGCACGGTCAACTACGTCGTCAACCGGATGCGCGAGCGGGGGCTGTCGCTCGAACTGGGCATCCTCCCCGCCGGCACGGCCAACGACTTCGCCGGCATCGTGGGCATGTCGAAGGATCCGCTCGCGGCGGCCCGCCAGATCGCCGGGGGCGAGGTGCAGGCGCTCGACTGCGGCGTGGTCAACGGGCTGCATTTCGTCAACATCTTCTCGTTCGGCATCTTCACGACCACCTCGCAGCGCACGCCCGACGAACGCAAGCACCGGCTCGGCAAGCTGGCCTACATCATCGAGGGGATCAAGGAGCTGCGGTCGATGCACGCCGTGCCGCTGCACGTGCGCACCGAGTGCGAGGAGTTCGACTTCCGTGCGCTCATGGCGCTCGTCTTCAACGGCGAGACGGCCGGCGGCTTCCGCCTGGCGGGCACCTCGAGCGTGCGCGACGGACTGTTCGACTGCCTGCTGCTCGAGAAACGCAACTTCTTCGTCTCATGCTTCGCCATGGTGCGCTACCTCTGCGGCGGCCATCCCCGCAGCGTGAAACACCTGCGCGCCGCGACGCTGCGCATCACCTCGCCGGTCGACGAACCCACCGACGTCGACGGGCAGCGCGGCGCACGCTTCCCGCTCGACATCCGCTGTCTGCCCGGGCTGCTGCACGTGGTCTGTCCCCGCAAACCCGCCGGCAGCGAATAGCGGCCGATCCGCCGACGAATGTAAATTTCCGGAAATCGGCCTCCGCCTTGTCGTTCTACCGACGTTTTTTACTACCTTTGCAACGGACTTCGACAACCCATGAGACGGAAACCGTGCTATAAGATCCTGATTGCCGCGATGATGGCGCTCGCCATCGTCAACGTCTACGTAGGCAAAGCACTCGACGTCCACACCAACGACCCGCTCTCGCGCGTCGAGTGCGCCGCCTCGGGCAGCGACTCCGTTGTCGAAGAGTACTGTCTGATCTGCCATTTCCATCTGGCGGCCTTCACCGAGACGGCACCCTTTCTGCTGACGCTCGTCAGCGTCATCGAGGAGCGTCCCTACGCATGCTGTCCCGCGGGCGGCTCTTCGCCCGTCGTGCACCTCTACGGTCTACGGGCGCCTCCTGCCCTGGTCTGACCCGCCGCACAGGCGTGCGGTGACGCAGCGCCGATCCCGCGATCGGGCATCCGTTTTTATCATCTAACCCATCATACTATCCATGAAATCATACATTCTGCTGCTGGGCATGCTGCTCGGCAGCCTCACGGCATATGCAGACTCCACTGCCGCAAAGGAGACCGAAGCCATTCTGATCGGACACGTCGTCGACGGCCGCAGCGGCGAACATCTTCCGTACATCACCGTAACGATCAAAGGCACGACGCTCGGCACCACGACCGACGCCTCGGGCCACTACCTGCTGGGCGACCTGCCGGTGGGACGGCCGCTCACCGTCGTGGTGCAGTCCGTCGGTTACAAGACTGCCGAGCGGAGCGTCACGCTGAGCGCCCACTCCACGACGGAGCTCAATTTCGAGCTGGAGGAGCAGGCCGTCGAAGTCGGCAAAGTCGTGGTCGAAGTCGACCGCAACTCGGTCATCCGCAAGGAGACCCCGTCGCTGGTCAACATCCTCAACAGCAAGCTCTTCGAACGAACAAACGCCGCAACGCTGGCCGACGGACTGAGCTTCCAGCCGGGCGTGCGCGTCGAGGACGGGTGCCAGAACTGCGGCTTCGCGCAGGTGCGCATCAACGGTCTCGACGGTCACTATTCGCAGATTCTGCTCGACTCGCGGCCGATCTTCTCGGCGCTCAACGGCGTCTACGGTCTGGAACAGATACCGGCCAACATGATCGAGCGCGTGGAGGTGATCCGCGGCGGCGGTTCGGCGCTCTTCGGCGCCTCGGCCATCGGCGGCACGATCAACATCATCACCAAGGAGCCGCTGCGCGACTGGGCCGAGATCGGCCACACGCTCATGTCCGTGGGATGCAGCGGCGCCTACGACAACAACTCGACGGTCAACGCCTCGCTGGTGAGCAGGAACCGCAAGGCGGGCATCTACGTCTACGGCCAGAACCGCTTCCGCTCGGGCTACGACCACGACGGCGACGGCTACACCGAGCTGCCCGAACTGCGGAATCAGATGTTCGGCATGCGGTCGTACCTGCGCACGGGCGACCACTCGAAACTGACGCTCGAATACCACGGCATCAACGAGTTCCGCCGCGGCGGCAACCGGCTCGACCTGCCGGCCCACGAATCCAACATCACCGAGCAGACCGACCACAACATCAACGGCGCCTCGGTGGCCTTCGACCTCCGCTCGCGCGACGACCGCACGCGCCATCTGAGCATCTACTCGGCCGTGCAGCAGACCGCACGCAAGAGCTACTACGGCGGCACGGGCGAGGGAGCCACCGACGAGGAGCTCGCCAACGCCCGCAAGGCCTACGGCCGCACCGACGGAGTGACGGTCGTCAGCGGCGCGCAGTTCCTGCAATGTTTCGAACGGCTGCTCTTCCTGCCCTCCGAGCTGACGCTGGGCGCGGAGCACAGCTACGACCGCATCGAAGACGTGACCATCGGCTACGACATGCGCACCGACCAGCGGGTGCACATCCTCAGCGGCGTGATTCAGAACGAGTGGAAGGCACGCAAGTGGAGCTTCCTGCTCGGCGGACGCTTCGACAAACACAACATGGTCGACCACGTGATCTTCTCGCCGCGCATTAATCTGCGCTACAACCCCACCGAGCGGATCAACCTGCGGCTGAACTACGCCGGCGGCTTCCGCGCGCCGCAGACCTTCGACGAAGACCTCCACATCGCCCTCGTGGGCGGCGAGCGCGTGGTGACGCAGCTCGCGCCCGACCTGCGCGAGGAGCGTTCGAACAGCCTGAGCGCCTCGGCCGACCTCTACCACACGTTCGGCAGCGTGGAGACCAACCTGCTCGTCGAAGGGTTCTACACCTCGCTCGACCACATCTTCGCCACGCGCTACCTGCCCGATCCCAACGCCCAGGGCGAGACGGTGCTCGAACGCTACAACGGCGGCGGCGCCACGGTGGCGGGCGTCAACGTCGAGGCGAAAGCAGCCTTCGCCCGCTGGTGCGACCTCCAGGCCGGCATCACGTGGCAGCGCAGCCGCTACGAACACGCGCAGCGCTGGAGCGACGACGCGCCCGACGAGCGCCGCATGTTCCGCACGCCCGACTGGTACGGCTATCTGACGGCCACGTTCATCCCCGTCGAGCGGTTCGACATCTCGCTGTCGGGCACCTACACGGGCCGCATGCTCGTCCAGCACGCCGCGGGATCGGGCACGCCGGTCGACGTGGCAGTCACCACGCCCGACTTCTTCGCACTGAACATCAAGCTGGCCTACGAGTTCCCGATCCTGCGGACACTCACTCTGCAACTCAACGCCGGCGTGCAGAACCTCTTCGACGCCTACCAGTCGGATTTCGACCAGGGGTGGGAGCGCGATTCCGGTTACGTGTACGGGCCGTCGCTGCCGCGCAGCTGGTTCGTCGGCGCCAAGATCCGCTTCTGAACGCGCCGCACAGGCATACGAAAAAGGGAGACGCTTCGCATGAGCGCCTCCCTTTTCGTTTTCGTCCGCAGGGCTACTTCCACACCGCGAAACGCCGCACGCAGGCCTTGCGGGCCGCCTGCTGGCAGGCGTCGGCGCTGGCGTCGGTCACGCGCGTGTGCTTGCTCGCGTCGGGACGGAACGCATTGCCCGCCACGTCGGTGCGCAGACAGGGCGCCACGAGCGCCTGAAACCACGTGCAGGCCGCCGTGTAACGGCCGCAGCCCGTGTCGAGGTGGTAGCCGTCGCGCGTGAAGTCGAGCGGCGGGTTGACGAACTCGCCCGCCCGCAGGTTCTGGATCGCCGTACCCGTCGGGACGATCGCGGCGATCCCGCATTCGGCCGTCACGCGCCGCGCGACGTCGACGATGGCCGCATACATCTGCCGCTGGTCGTTGTCGTACTTGGGGAAGGCGCCGTGGTCGGAGCCCGATCCGTAGGCCCACGTCATCTGCCACGCCACGCAGGCGCCGGCATTGGGGCAGTGGAGGCGCACGCGTTCGATGAGCCGCTCGAGCCACGGATGGTAGGTCACGTAGACTCCCGAGTGGTGCGACGCCTGCTGCAGGACGAGCACGTCCCACGGCTCGTCGCCCACCGCCTCGCGCAGCGTGGCCGCCTCGGAGCGGGTCGTCCAGCGATTTGCGGTCGACTTATAATAGATGTACTTCGGAGCGTCGGCGGCATCGAACTCGCAGTGCTGCCGCAGCGAACAGCCCGGATGATAGAGGCGTCCCAGCACGACGTTGCGGATGCCGGCCGCCTCGAGCAGCTCGGGCAGATACATCATGCCGTCGTCGGTGAAGCTGTTGCCCACACCCAGAATACGGAGCGTGTCGGGCTGCACGGGCAGCGGAAAGTTGGGTGCTTCGGGCTGCGCACGCAGCGCGAGCACCGCAAGCAAAGCGAACGCGCAGAGCGCGAAACGGCGAAATTCTCTCATATCGGAATTGTTCGTTCTGGTTCGAAAAAAGGCCGCTCTCCCTCGGAAAACGGCCTGTAAAATCTGCGGAGCGGCCGCTACTCCTCGTCGGCCTCCTTCATGTTGTGGTAGACGTTCACCACGTCGTCGTCCTCCTCGAGCTTCTCGACCAGTTTCTCGATCGACTCGCGGCCTTCGGCGTCCAGCTCCTTGGTGTCGGTCGGGATGCGCACCGATTCGCCCGACACGATCTCGTAATTATTGTCCTCCAGCCACTTCTGGATCGCGCCGAACTGCTCGTAAGGCGCTTCGACCGTCACCGTCGTCTCGTCCTCGGGGCAGAAGTCGTCCACGCCCGTGTCGATCATGTTCAGCTCCAGCTCCTCGAAATCGGTGCCGGCCGGAACGCGGAACTTGAACGAGCATTTGTGCTCGAACATGAAGGCCACGCTGCCCGACGTACCCAGCGCACCGCCGCACTTGTTGAAGTACATGCGCATGCTGGCCACCGTGCGGTTGGTGTTGTCCGTGGCGGTCTCGACCAGAAAGGCGATGCCGTGGGGGCCGTATCCTTCATAGACCACCTCCTTGTAGTCGGACGTATCCTTCGACACGGCGCGCTTGATCGCACGCTCGACATTCTCCTTGGGCATGTTCTCGGCCTTGGCATTCTGAATCAGAATACGCAGGCGGACGTTGGCCGTGGGATCGGGGCCGCCCGACTTGACGGCGATCTCGATCTCCTTGCCGATTTTGGTAAAGGTGCGGGCCATGTTGCCCCACCGTTTCAGTTTGCGCGCCTTGCGGTACTCAAATGCTCGTCCCATGATGGTTATCGTTTCGTTAGTATTTTCAACAGTGATGCAAAATTACGACATTTCGTCGAAAATGAAAAAATTACCGGCAAAAAACGACCGTCCGTCCGCGCAGCCTCCGCACCCTGCCAAAACCGGTGCCGGACCTCCCGCCGACCGCGCACGAAGACACCCGAGCGGAGAGCCGGGCGAAAAACGATGGGATTTTCACGGATTTTGCCTATATTTGTTGCTATGAACGAACGATTGATTTTTCTGACCAACGACGACGGCTACGACGCACGCGGCCTGGAGGCCCTCATCGCGGTGGCCCGCCGCTTCGGACGGGTCGTCGCGGTGGCTCCCGAACGCCCGCAGAGCGGTATGAGCCATGCTTTCACGATGCTCTCGCCCCTGTTCGTGCGCAAGGTGCGCGAGGAGGAGGGTGTCGAGGTCTATGCCGTGGGCGGCACGCCGGTCGACTGCGTGAAGGTCGCCTTCGACCACCTGCTGCGCGACCGCAGGGTCGATCTGGTGCTCTCGGGCATCAACCACGGCGCCAACTCGGCCGCGGCGCTGCTCTACTCGGGGACGATGGGCGCCGCCATCGAAGGGAGCTTCTACGGCTGTCCGGCCATCGGGCTGTCGCTGACCGACCACCGGCCGGACGCCGATTTCACGGCTGCGCGCATCTGGGCCGAACGCATCGTCCGCGAGGTGCTGGAAGGCCCCGTCGGGCTGCCGCTCTGCCTCAACGTCAATATCCCCTCGGGAGCGCCCGAGACGATCCGCGGCATCCGCATCTGCCGTCAGGCACGGGGCCTGTGGCGCGAACAGTTCGTCTGCCGGCAGGATCCCCACGGACGCGACTATCTGTGGCTCACGGGCGAGTTCGTCAACAGCGAACGCGAATCGGAAGAGACCGACGAGTGGGCGCTCGCCCACGGATATGTCTCGGTGCAGCCCGTGCAGGCCGACCAGACGGATTACGGACGCATGGAGGAGATGCGCCGCCTGCTCGCCCCCGAACCGAATGAAAACGTGAAGGTATGATAAAATTCTCTCTCATCGTCGCCGTCGTCATCCAGACCGTCGCCACGGTCTATGCCCTGCGGCTGGTGCGCGCCACGAAGTACAACGCCGTGTGGATTCTCTTCATCATCGGCTTTTCGCTGCTCTCGGTCGAACGCATCGTGCAGGTGATGGTGGTCAACGGCGGCGTGGGCATTCCGCAGGAGACATTTCTGTGGCTGGGGGTGGTCATCTCGATCTGCCTGTCGATCGGCGTGATGTACGCCCACAAGCTCATCCGCTACATCGACCGCCTCAACCGCCAGCGGCAACTGATGCAGAAACGCATCCTCACGGCCGTGCTGCGCACCGAGGAGAAGTCGCGGTCGCAGTTCTCCAAGGAGCTGCACGACGGACTGGGGCCGCTGCTTTCGTCGGCCAGGATGTCGCTCTCGGCCCTCACGCGCGGGGAGCGCACGCCGGCGCAGCGCGAGATCATCGACAACACGACCTACGTCATCGACGAGGCGATCCGCTCGCTGCGAGAAATCTCGAACAACCTCTCACCGCAGGTGCTCAACGACTTCGGGCTGGCGCGCGGCATCCAGAACTTCATCTCGCGCAGCGCGGCGCTGCACGACGTGCGCATCCGCTTCACGACCAACCTGCGCGCCGAACGGTTCGACACCGACATCGAGGTGATCCTCTACCGCGTGGTGTGCGAACTTATCAACAACTCGCTCAAACACTCGGGATGCAGCGGAATCAACCTCTCGCTCTCGACCGACGGCGACTCGCTGTCGCTCGACTACTCGGACAACGGCTGCGGCTTCAACCCCGCGGCGGTGACGGATTGCGGCATGGGGCTCTCGAACATCGTCTCGCGCGTCCACTCCATCAACGGGAGCTGCAACGTCCAGGGCGCCAAAGGCAAGGGAATGCACGCCGCCATCCGCGTCAACGTGCGCAGCGAAGCATCCGACACCGCAGGCGCACGCCGCCGCTCAGCCGCGCGGCGACGGAACAAATAGGGAGGCCGACGATGGAGAAACCGTGCAGAATCATACTGGTCGACGACCACACCCTCTTCCGCAACGGCCTGCGCGGCCTGCTCGCAGCCTGCGACGAGTACGAGGTGGTCGGCGAAGCAGCCTCGGGCGAAGAGTTTCTGGCGATGCTGCCCGCGCTGGCCGCCGACGTCGTCTTCATGGACATCGCCATGCCGGGCATGGCGGGCGATGCGGCGGCGGAACAGGCGCTCGCGCTGCGGCCCGAGCTGAAGATCATCACCCTGTCGATGTTCGGCGAAGAGATCTACTACACGCGGATGATGCGGGCCGGAGCCAAAGGGTTTCTGCTGAAGGACAGCGATTTCTCCGAGGTGACCGAGGCGATCGGCGCCGTCGCGGCCGGCGGCAGCTACATCTGCCGCGAACTGCTCGTGCAGCTCGCCGGACGGCTCCGCACCCCGCAGCACGCGCAGTCGCCGCCCGACGGCGGCGAGGAGCTCTCGACGCGCGAGCAGGAGATTCTGGTGCGGGTCTGCCGCGGACTGTCGAATCAGGAGATCGCCGACGAACTCTTCATCTCGAAGCGCACGGTCGACAAGCACCGCGCCAACATTCTCGAAAAGACGGGTTGTAAGAACACGGCCAATCTGGTCGTTCACGCCATCAAACGGGGGCTGGTGGAGATTTAACGTCCCCCGTCGGCGCGAAGCCGGATTTATTTATATATTTGCAGACGGAACATCCCTGCTCCGCCTTCGGTGGACGGCGGAAAGCAGGGAACTAAATCACGAAATACGATGAATATCCTTCGACGGGCGGTTCTTCTGGCTCTCTGCGGCATCTGCTGCGCCTGCGGCGGCAGCGACACGCCGGCACCCACGCTGAACATCGGGCAGGTGGCCGGAATCTGGCAGCTGAAAAGCTGGACGGGCGAAGCCAGGAACCCCGACGGCACGACCTACACCTTCTCCGACGTGATCTACGTCTACGTAGCGCTCAACGCCGACAACACCTATGCACTCTATCAGAACGTCGGGGCCGCCGGTGCCGTGAAGCTCACGGGCAGCTTCTCGCTCGACGACGCGACCATCCGCGGTTTTTACAGCACGGGCACCGGCTCGAAAGCGTGGTCGGACTCCTACCTCATCGGCGACCTGACCGACGACGCGATGACCTGGACGGCCAGCCACGCCGCGGGCGACGTGCAGCGGTTCGTCCGCGTCGGCGCGGTGCCGCAGGAGGTGATCGACGCCTCGGCCGAGGTGCGTTCGGCCATCGCGGCGACGCCCTGCGGCATCTGGTGAAAGGACGGAAAGCGCCTGCGGGTTTTCACACGAAAAACGGGCGGCCGCATACAGCGACCGCCCGTTCATTATGCGCCGGCCCTTACTCGAGCCGTTCGCGGATCGCCTTCGACTCGGCTTCGTAGCCTGGTTTCTCCAACAAGGCGAACATGTTCTTCTTGTAGGCCTCGACGCCCGGCTGGTTGAAGGGGTTGACCCCCAGCAGGTAACCGCTGATGCCGCACGCCTTCTCGAAGAAGTAGAGCAGCGCGCCCAGTGCGCGGGCCGTGATCTCCGCAATCTCGATGCGCACGTTGGGAACGCCGCCGTCGACGTGTGCCAGTTGCACACCCAGTTCGGCCATGCGGTTCACCTCCGAGAGGCGTTTTCCCGCGAGGTAGTTGAGCCCGTCGAGGTCGTCGGCGTCGGTGCCGATGCGCACCTCGTGCTCGGCGGCAGCCACCGAGACGATCGTCTCGAACATCGTCCGCTCGCCCTCCTGGATGTACTGACCCATCGAGTGGAGGTCGGCCGTGAGCGTCACGCTGGCCGGAAAGAGTCCCTTGCCGTCCTTGCCCTCCGACTCGCCGTAGAGCTGCTTCCACCACTCGTTGATATACTGAAGCTTGGGTTCGTAGGAACCCAGAATCTCGATCTTCTTGCCCGCCTCGTAGAGGGCGTTGCGCACCGTGGCGTAGACCGCTGCGGGATTCTCGGCGAAGGGCACCTGCTCGCCCGTGGCGCGCTCCATCTCCTCGGCGCCGCGCACCAGCGCCTCGATGTCGACACCGGCCACGGCCAGCGGCAGCAGCCCCACCGGCGTGAGCACCGAGAAGCGGCCGCCTACGTCATCGGGAATGACGAACGTGGCGTAACCCTCGTTGTCGGCCAGCGTCTTGAGCGCTCCGCGCGCACGGTCGGTGACGGCCACGATCCGCTCGGCGGCCTCGGCCTTGCCGTAGCGGCGTTCGATCTCCGCCTTGATGATGCGGAACGCCACCGCGGGTTCGGTCGTCGTCCCCGACTTGGAGATGACGATCGCCGCGATCGACCGCTCCCTGACGGCGTCGAGCAGCTCGTAGGTGTAATCCTCCGAGAGGTTCTGGCCGGCGAAGACGACCGTCGGCTCCTTGCGCGTGCGCAGCGCGGCGAACGAGTCGCCCAGCGCCTCGGCCACGGCCTTGGCACCCAGATACGAGCCGCCGATCCCGATGCAGACGATCACCTCGGCCCGCTCGCGCAACTTCCGGGCCGCAGCCTCGATGCGCGACAGCTCCTCCGGGGCGATCGACGAAGGAAGGTCGACCCACCCCAGAAAATCGTTGCCGGCGCCCTTCCTGGAATAGAGCAGCCCGAGCGCTTCGCGCGTGCGCTCCTCCATGCGGGGCGTGATCTGCACACCGGCTTTCGAGATATCAAGTTTCAGCGTTTTCATACGAAATCGTTTTAGATTCTACACGTTGCATTGACACGACAAAAGTAATAAAATTCTTAAAAAATGTTGCAACGATATTCCGTTCTTTTTTCTATCTTTGCAAAGGTGATTCCACACTGCGGGCCGCACCCGCCGACCGACGGCGCTGCGGCCGCTTAAAACACTGATAATAAATAAAAACGATATGGGACTTTTTTCGTTGACACAGGAGCTGGCCATCGACCTCGGCACGGCCAACACCCTGATCATCCACAACGGCCGCGTGGTGGTGGACGAACCCTCGATCGTGGCCATCGACTCGCACTCGGGCAAGCTGGTGGCCATCGGCGAGCGGGCGCGCGCCATGCACGAGAAGACCAACCCCAACATCAAGACGATCCGCCCCCTCAAGGACGGCGTGATCGCCGACTTCACGGCCACCGAGCTGATGCTGCGCGGCATGATCAAGAAGGTCAAGACCTCGGGCCACCTCTTCTCGCCCTCGATCAAGATGGTGATCTGCATCCCGTCGGGTTCGACCAACGTCGAGATCCGCGCCGTGCGCGACTCGGCCGAGCACGCCGGCGGCCGCGAGGTCTACATGATCTACGAGCCGATGGCCGCCGCGCTGGGCGCGGGGCTCGACGTCGAAGCGCCCGAGGGCAACATGGTCATCGACATCGGCGGCGGCACCTCCGAGATCGCCTGCATCTCGCTGGGCGGCATCGTCTGCTCGGAGTCGATCGCCGTGGCGGGCGACGTCTTCACGGCCGACATTCAGAACTATGTCCGCCAGCAGCACAACGTCCGCATCGGCGAGCGCACGGCCGAGGCGATCAAGTGCGCCATCGGCGCCGCGGTGCCCAAGCTGACCGAGGAGCCCGAGGATTTCACCGTCACGGGCCCCAACATGCTCACGGCGCTGCCGCAGAGCGTGACGCTCAACTACAACGAGATCGCCTATGCGCTCGAGAAGTCGCTGGCGAAGCTCGACGCCGCGCTGATGAAGGTCCTCGAGACGATGCCGCCCGAGCTCTATGCCGACATCGTCAAGAACGGCGTCTATCTGGCCGGCGGCGGCGCCCTCATCAAGGGGCTCGACCGGCGGCTGGCCGAAAAGACGGGACTGCCGTTCCACATCGCCGAGGATCCGCTGCGCGCCATCGCCCGCGGAACGGGCATCGCCCTGAAAAACATCGACCGGTTCTCGTTCCTGATGAAATAGCGGCCGGCAGCGCGCCGCGGAACAGTTCCCGTTACAGGCGACGGCCCCATGCCGGCGCCCGATAACGGGAACGATCGTCCGCACGGCCCGCGTCCGCCGGCAAACCGACCCGAAAAAGAGGTGTACCGATTACTCGAATTCCTGCGGAGCATTTACGTCGCGCTCCTGTTCGTCGTCATCGAAGCGGTGGCGATCGGTTACTATGCGCATTCGTCGCATTTCACGCAGGCGCGCATCCTCACGCAGTCCAACCGGCTGGCAGGCGGAATCCACAGCGCATTTTCCGGCGTGAAACGCTTCTTCGCCCTGCCTGCCGAGAACCGGCAGCTGCTCGAACGGGTCGTTGCGCTCGAAAACGAACTCTCGCTGCACCGCGAACAGGCGCTCTACGCCGCGCTCGACACGGTGGGATCGCCCGTCACGGGTCCCTACCGCTACACGACCGCCCGCGTGGTCTCCAACTCGATCAACAGGCAGGAGAATCTGCTCACGCTCAACAAGGGCTTCGACTACGAAGTCGCACCCGAAACGGCCGTCGTCACTCCCTCGGGCGCTATGGTGGGGTATGTCATCGGCTGTTCGGAGCGCTATTCGGTCGCCATGTCGATTCTCAACACCGCATTCCGTGCAAGCGGTGAGGTCGCGGGCGACGGACACTTCGGCTCCCTCTACTGGGACGGTTTTGACGCAGAGCACATCCGCATGCGCGACCTGTCGAAATACGCCTCCGTCGAACGGGGCGACTCGATCGTCTCGACGAGTTTCTCGCGCTACTTTCCGGCCGGCATTCTCATCGGCACCGTCGAGGAGTTCGAGCTCAACGAGACCCGCACAGCCTACGACGTGCGCATCCGGCTGGCGGCCGACATGACGGCGCTGCACGACGTGGTGCTCATCAAGAATCAGGACTCCGACGAGCAACGGCAGTTGCAGGAGGGAATTTAATACGAACCGCAGGGCTGCGCCCCGATTTTACGAGCGAACGATGTACCGAACCCTACAATACGCACTTCTGTTTCTGGTGGCGGCGCTGTTGCAGATCTTTCTGTTCAACAACCTGACGCTGAGCGTCTACCTCAACCCGCTGGTCTACGTGGTCTTCATCGCGCTGCTGCCCATGGAAACCGCGCCGATCAAGGTGCTTCTGGCGGGGCTGACGATGGGGCTGACGATGGACTGGACGATGGGCGCCGCGGGCGTGAACACCATCGCCACGGTCTTCATCGCCTTCGTGCGCATCCACCTGCTGGTTTTCGTCTGCGGCAAGGAGAACGTCCACGACGGCGGCGTGCCTTCGGTCCGGCGGCTGGGCGAAAAATCCTTCGCGGCCTATCTCGCGCTGACGGTGCTGCTCCACAATGCGATCTTCTTCTATCTGGAGGCGCTTTCGTGGTCGCACGCCCTGCTGACGCTGCTGCGGCTCGGGGTCAGCGCCGCGGTCGGCATCTCCTTCTGCTGGCTGATCGCCCAAGTGTTCACCTCCAGACTCTCGCCGCGCCTATGATCGACTCCCGCCAGGCATATGCGCGCATGCGCACGCTGCAGGCGGTGGTGCTGCTTATCTTCGGCATCATCGTGCTGCGGCTGG
>USBO01000032.1 GCA_900552955.1 uncultured Alistipes sp. | reverse complement strand
CCGGCTTGAGGTCGAGCGTGAGCTTCACGCGGCGGCCGTCGATGAGTGCGTCCACCGCCTCGCGGCTCATGCGCAGCGCCACGGCGCCCTCGATGCCGCGCTCCGAGAAGCCGATCTCGCCGAACTCCTCGCGCACGGGCTCGTTGTCGATATGGAGTGTCGCGCGGATGTTGCGCAGCAGCAGCTTGTGCAGCTCCTTCAGCTGCGGATGCGGCGAGACGAGCGGCGTGAGCGACGGCCGCAGCGGTTCGACGGCATGGCCCGCTTCGCTGGCGAAGGTGTAGCCGTCGCCCGTCGAGCCGGTGGCGGGGTAGGATACGCCTCCCGTGGCGATGATGACCGCCGGCGCCTCCTCCTTGCGCTCGAATCCCCGCCGGTTCATGTAACGCACGCCGAAGATCCTGTCGCCGAGCGTCACCAGCCCCGTCACGCGTGTGTGGAACCAGAACTCCACACCATTGTCGCGGCACCACTCCTCCAGCGCGTTGGCCACATCCCATGCCTTGCCGCTGCGGGGGAATACGCGGTCGCCGCGCTCGAAGTCGAGTTTCACGCCCTGCCGCTCGAAGAAGCGGACGGTTGCGCGGTTGTTGAATTCGGCGAAGGCCGTCGAGAAGAACTCGGCGTTGGTGCGCACCTGTCCGGCGAACTCCTCGGGCGGGCGGGCGTTGGTCAGGTTGCACCGGCCCTTGCCCGTGATGCGGATCTTGCGGCCCGCCTTCTCCATTTTCTCGATTACGAGCACTCTCTTGCCGTTTTGGGCGGCCGTCCCTGCGGCCATCATGCCTGCGGCACCCGCACCTATGATTATTACGTCGTACACAGTGTTATCCTCTTTTTCGGTAGACAAAGATACGAAAAGTCGAGCGCAGAAGCAAACTTTAGTTTGTTTCTGCCGAGACGGAGTATCTTCGGCGCAGCCAAAGATACGAATAAGCCGAGAGAAAAAAGTAAACTCGCTTGGATTTTTTCCGAGGCGCAGTATCTTCGGCGCAGTCAAAGTGCGAATAAGCGAGGGCAATGCCGAATTTATCTGAGCATCGCCGAGCGGTTTTCGGCGGCAGCCGTCCGCTGTTCCGGCACGAAATATTTCCCGTCGGGCGCATTGCGGATTGTGAATTGTTTGCTATCTTTGCCGCGTCAAAAAGGAAAAGCAATCGGTTCTCAAAAGAAATGTTAAGCCGCAGATTACTCAGAGTCAAGGTCGTCAAAGGCCTTTTCGGGCACCTGAAATCGGATGCAACGAATATGATCGCGTCCGAAAAGACGCTCCTCGCGTCGATCGACAAGACCTACGATCTCTATTTTCAGCTGTTGGAGCTGATCGTCGAAGTGAGCCGTTATGCGGAGTCGCGGCTCGAAGCGGCCCGACGCAAGAAACTGCCGACGTACGAGGACCTGAATCCCAACACCAAATTCATCGACAACAAGGCCGTCGCCCTGCTGGCTTCGAGCCGGACGATCGACGACTACCTCTCGTCGCACAAACTGGGATGGTCGCGTTATCCCGAACTCATCAAGCTGCTCTACACGCGGTTGCTGGCGTCGGATTACTATCGCAGCTACATGCGCAATGCGTCGCGGACGTTCTCCGAGGACAAACAGCTCGTCGAGGAGTTCTACCGCCGCGAACTGGAGGATTGCGAGGAGCTGGAGGCCGTGCTGGAGGAGCAGTCGATCCTGTGGAGCGACGATCTGGGCTTCGCGCTGACGATGGTCGTGCGGACGATCTCGAATCTGCGCGCCGCGGCCGACGACGTGAAGGTGCTGCCTAAGTTCAAGAGCGACGACGATCTGACCTTCGTCAAGACCCTTTTCGAGAAGGTGCTGGTCAACTACGACCAGACGCAGCGCTGCATCGAGCGCTTCACGAGTAACTGGGACATCGAGCGCATCGCCTTCATGGACTATCTGATCCTGGCGACGGCCATCGCCGAGCTGACCTCCTGCCCCGAGATTCCGGTGAAGGTGACGCTCGACGAATACATCGAAATCTCGAAATACTACTCCGGCCCGGGCAGCAGCGTCTTCATCAACGGCGTGCTCGACAAGGCGGTCGCGGCGCTGACCGAGGAGGGCAGAATCCAAAAATCGGGGCGGGGCCTTATCTGACGATGCGGATGCTTGGCTGTGATTTTATGACGAGGAGCGTCGCCCTGGGTGCGCTCCTCGCATTGCTCGGGTGCGGGTCGCACAGCGGGCAGCGGATGTCTTCGGGCCCCGTTATCGCGGTTTCGGACGAAACGTTGCGCACGGAAGTGTCGGATACGCTCCGTTTCGGACGCCTTCGCAGCGGCGAGACGGCGCGGCTCGAGGCGGGTTTCTGTAATCGGGGCGCCGAGCCGATCGTGATCGTCGGGAGCGAGTCGTCGTGCGGATGCACGGCGCTGGAATATGACGCTCAGCCGATTATGCCCGGCGATACGCTGCGCGTGGCCGTGCGCTTCGACACGAGCGGCCAGCGGGGCTGGCTCTTCAAGGTGCTGCGCGTCTATTTCTCGGGCGGCGAACGTCCGCTGCGCCTCTGTGTCGAGGCCGATGTGGAATGATGTTGGAAAGTCCGAAATATTCGTTATATTTGCAAGCAGTAAACCGCGACGTTTCCGAAGTCGGGACGTGAACGAACCTTTTAATTCTGAAAAATATGATGAATCTGTTACAGGCGGCTGCCGGTCAGCCGCAGCAACCCTCGCCGTGGGGCTTCTATATTATGATCGCGCTGATGATTTTGGTGCTGTGGCTCTTCATGTGGCGTCCCGAGTCGAAGCGCCGAAAGGAGATGCAGATGTTCCGTAAGGGGCTGAAGAAGGTCGACAAGATCGTCACCGCCGGCGGTATCTACGGCACGGTCAAGGAGATCAAGGAGCGTACGCTGCTCATCGAGGTCGACGGCAACGTCACGCTGCGTATCGACAAGAACATGGTCGTCGCCGATACGACCGATCAGCAGAAATAACCGTCTCTGCGGATCAGGAATGCAGGGCCGGAGAAGCGATGCTTCTCCGGCCCTGCGCGTTTCGGAGATTATTTCGTTGCGATGAAGAAGAGGTCGAAACACCCTTCGGCCGCCGGTGCGATCCTGTAGTCGTCCATGCGGATCGAGGTCGTCAGCGCCTCGTTGCGCCGCAGCAGCCGGCGGCGGTTGATGCGGTTGAGCAGGTCGTAGGGGAGTTGCAGCAGCCGGCGCGGCAGCCGGTGCTGGAGGTCGAAGATGTCGAACCGCGCGATGCGCTCCACGCTGCGGCGGTTCGCTTCGTAATAGGCCGCCACGCGTTCGTTGCCGAAGACGCCGCAGGCCTCGATGGTCGGAAAGGCCTCCGCGAGCAGCCTCCGCAGCTCCTCGATGCGGTACTCGCGCACGTGCCACGGATTGCGTGTGAGCGACATCGGGGCGTTGGGCGTGGTGAGGATCAGCCGTCCACCCGGGCGCAGCACGCGGGCGATTTCGCGCACGAAGGCTGCGTCGTCGGCGATGTGCTCGATCACCTGAAAGGTGATGACGAAATCGAACGATGCGTCGGCGAAATCGAGCGGCGGCACGCACATGCGCCGGAACTCGACGCCGGCCGTCGCGGGGATCGGTGCGGCAGCGAACTTGTCCACCGTGACGAAACGGCGACAGCGGGGTGCGATGCGCTCGATGCCGTAGCCCGTTCCGGTGCCGATCTCCAGCACATCGCCCGAGACGAGGGCGGCCGCACGCTCGTAGGCCAGCAGCGAACGCTGGAAAACGAAGTTGTCGGATGCGTCGCGCGACACGCGTTCGGCGGTTGCGAGTCTGGCCATGGCGCTATTTCGTCAGTTTGATTCCCAGTTCGTCGGCCGCGACGATCCCGCGTTTGAGCAGGACGCCCAACGAGCGTTTGAACGCCTTCTTGCTGAGCTGCGTGCGGCGGTGAATCTCCTCGGGCGAGCTGTCGTCGCCCAGCGGCAGCCGTCCGCCGGCTTCGCGCAGCAGGGCGAGCAGCTTGTCGGCGCCGTCCTGCACGCCGGCGTATCCTGGCTGTTGGAGCGACACGTCGATGCGGTTGTCGTCGGTGATCTTCGCCACGAAACCGCGCAGCCGGTCGCCCACCTGCACGGGACGGAACAACTGGTTGCGGTAGAGCATTCCCCAATGGCGGTTGTCGACCACCACGCGGTAGCCGATCTCCGACTCGGAGGCCACCAGCAGGTCGACCTCCTGGCGGGGCCGCACGCCGAGCGTCTCGTTGTTCACGAAGCTCTTGAGTTTGTTGGTCGCCACGCAGCGGCCCGTCACGTCGTCCACGTAGACGTAGACCACATAGGAGCGTCCCGCGAAGATTCCGCCCTGCTGATTGCGGTTGGGCAGGAAGAGGTCTTTGCCCGCGAGCCCCCAGTCGAGGAACGCACCGTGGAGATTCTTGTCGACCACCTTCAGGAATGCGGCCTCGCCCGCGCGTGCCAGCGGCGTTTCGCGCGTGGCCACGAGGCGGTCTTCGGAGTCGTGGTAGACGAAGACGTCGACCGTGTCGCCCACCTTGTCGCTGAGCGACACGTAACGGTTGGGCAGCAGCACCTCCTGCCCCTCGGCATCGGCCAGATAGAGGCCGTAATCCGAGATGCGGGAGACGGTAAGGGTATGATTTTGTCCGGCTTTCATCGTTCGAAACGTTTCGACGGCCGCGGCTGCGGCGGAACTCGTTTGCGGAGTGCCGTCCGTCCGGCTGTCGGGGTTTATCGGAACAAAGGTACGAAAGTTTTCCGATCGCGGGCCGTATTCCCCGATTTATTCGTAAGTTTGCGAGTATGAAAGTCGCTTTGTGCCAGTTTTCGATGGAGTGGGAGGCTGTCGCCCGCAATCTTCGCCGAGCCGAATCGTTCGTCGCGCAGGCAGGCGCCGACCTGGTCGTCCTGCCCGAGATGTTCGCCACGGGGTTCATCTCCGACCCGTGGCGCAGCGAGCTGCCCGACGAGGCGACGATCGTGGAGTGGATGCGCCGCACGGCGCGGCGGCATGCCACGGCGCTGGCCGGTAGCGCCGTCGTCCGCAGCGGCGGCAGCTTCGTCAACAGACTGTTTTTCGTGCGGCCCGGCGGCGGGGTGGAGCGGTACGACAAACGCCATCTCTTCTCCATCGGCGGCGAGGGTGCGCATTTCGCGGCCGGCCAGCGGCGCGTCGTGGTCGGATACGGTGGCCTGCGGTTTCTGCTGCTCGTCTGTTACGACCTGCGCTTTCCGGTCTGGAGCCGCTGCCGCGGCGATTACGATGCGATCCTCTGCGTGGCTTCGTGGCCGGCGGCACGCCGCGAGGTGTGGCGGACGCTGTTGCGGGCGCGGGCGATCGAGAACGCCTGCTATGTCGTGGGCGTCAACCGCACGGGCGACGACCCGTGGAACCGGTATGCCGGCGATTCGGCCGCGGTCGATTTCAGGGGTGTGCCGCTCTGCGAGGCCGGTGCGTCGGAGGGGGTCTTCACGGCCGAACTCGACGGCGAGGCGCTCGGCCGCTTCCGGTCGGAGTTTCCCGTGTGGCGCGATGCCGACGATTTCGTGCTGCGCTGAGGCGGCGCGGCGTGCATTTTGCGGAAAAATCGCTACCTTTGCAGGGATAGAGTCCGGCATGCAGACACGGTGCATTATCTTTGTATACGATTCCGTGTGCGGAATCCGTTTGGGTTGAGATGAAACGAGAAGAGAAGATCGAGGTGCTCGGCGCACGGGTACACAATCTGAAGAATATAGACGTTGCGATTCCCCGTCGCAAACTGGTGGTGGTCACCGGTCTGTCGGGGTCGGGCAAGTCGTCGCTGGCCTTCGACACGATCTATGCCGAGGGGCAGCGCCGCTATATGGAGACGCTGTCGACCTACGCGCGTCAGTTTGTGGGGACGATGGAGCGTCCCGACGTGGACAAGATCACGGGGCTCAGCCCCGTGGTGGCCATCGAGCAGAAGACCACCAACCGAAATCCCCGTTCGACGGTGGGCACCGTCACCGAGATCAACGATTTCCTGCGCCTTCTGTATGCGCGGGCGTCGCGCGCTTACTCGCCGGCCACGGGCGAGGAGATGGTGCACTACACCGACGAGCAGATTCTCGACCTCATGCTGCGCGATTTCGCCGGCCGCCGTATCGCGCTGCTGGCGCCGATCGTCAAGGGCCGCAAGGGACACTACCGTGAGCTGTTCGAGTCGCTGGTGAAGAAGGGCTATCTGCACGCCCGCATCGACGGCGAGATGCGCGAGTTCTCGACGGGCATGAAGCTCGACCGCTACAAGATCCATACGATCGATCTGGTGGTCGACCGGCTGCGCGTGAGCGAGGAGTCGCGCGAGCGTCTGATGACCTCGCTTCGTGAGGCGATGCGGCAGGGCAAGGGGACGATGATGCTCTACGATTACGACACGGAGACGACGCGCTACTATTCGCGGCATCTGATGTGTCCGACCACGGGCGTTGCCTTCGAGGATCCCGCTCCGCATAGCTTCTCTTTCAATTCGCCCAAAGGCGCCTGCCCCCGTTGCAACGGACTGGGCGTCGAGGCGGTCTTCGACCGCAGCAAGATCATTCCCGATCCGAAGAAATCGTTGCGCACCGGCGGCATCGAACCTTTCGGGCCCTATCACAACAACATGCTCTTCGCGTTGCTGGAACTGCTGGGCCGCCGCTACGATTTCACGCTCGACGAACCTGTCGGGAGCATCGCGGAGGAGGGGATGAACGCGATCCTCTACGGCGATTCGGAGCCGCTGACCGTCGATCTGTCGGAGTTCGCCGCTGCCGGCGGCAAACGGCTTGTGTCGTGGGACGGCTTGGCCGAGTGGATCGGCCGCAACAGCGACGAGGATTCGAAGCGCGGCGAGAAGTGGCGCGAGCAGTTCCTCGTCTACACGCCGTGCAGCGTCTGCGGCGGTTCGCGCCTGCGCAGCGAGGCGTTGCAGTTCCGCATCGGCGGGCTCAATATCGCCGAGGTGTCGGCGATGTCGATCGCCGATTTCGCCGAGTGGATGGATCGTATCGAGGAACATTTCACCGACAAGGAGCGCCGTATCGCACAGGAGATCGTCAAGGAGATCCGCGAGCGGCTCCGCTTCCTCGTCGATGTGGGGCTGGGCTACCTCTCGCTGAGCCGCTCGTCGCGTTCGCTCTCGGGCGGCGAGTCGCAGCGCATCCGGCTGGCGACGCAGGTGGGGTCGAAGCTGGTGAACGTGCTCTATATCCTCGACGAGCCGTCGATCGGCCTGCATCAGCGCGACAATCAGCGGTTGATCCGCAGTTTGCAGGAGCTGCGCGACGCCGGCAACTCGGTGATCGTTGTCGAGCACGACGAGGAGATGATGCGTTCGGCCGACTGGATCGTCGACGTCGGCCCCAAGGCGGGCCGCAAGGGCGGTCATATCGTCGCGGAGGGTACCTACGACGACATTCTGAAGTCCGACTCCATTACGGCCGACTACCTCACCGGCCGCCGGCGCATCGAGGCTCCGGCGGAGCTGCGCAAAGGCAGCGGCCGCCATATCGTTCTGCACGGCGCCGCGGGCAACAACCTCAAGCATATCGACGTCGACTTCCCGCTGGGCAAGCTGATCCTCGTCACGGGTGTCAGCGGGTCGGGCAAGTCGACGCTCGTCAACGAGACGCTGCGCCCGATCCTGAGCCGGCACCTCTACCGGTCGCTCGACCGTCCGCTGGCCTACGACGCGATCGAGGGGCTCGAGCACGTCGACAAGCTGGTGGTGGTCGATCAGTCGCCCATCGGCCGCACGCCGCGCAGCAATCCCGCGACCTATTCCAACGTCTTCACCGACATCCGCAAACTCTTCGAGATGACGCCCGACGCGCAGGTGCGCGGCTTCAAGGCCGGGCGCTTCTCCTTCAACGTCAAGGGCGGGCGCTGCGAGACGTGCCGCGGCGCGGGTGTGCAGACCATCGAGATGAATTTCCTGCCCGACGTCTACGTCACCTGCAAGAGCTGCGGCGGCCACCGCTACAACCGCGAGACGCTCGAGGTGAAGTACAAGGGCAAGAATATCGACGACGTGCTGAACATGACGGTCAACATGGCTGTCGAGTTTTTCGAGAACATCCCCCCGATCCACCAGAAGCTGCGCGCCATTCAGGAGGTGGGGCTGGGCTATCTCACGCTGGGCCAGCCCTGCACGACCCTCTCGGGCGGCGAGTCGCAGCGCATCAAGCTGGCCGCCGAGCTGTCGAAGCGCGACACGGGCCGCACGCTCTACATCCTCGACGAACCGACCACGGGCCTCCATTTCGAGGATATCCGCCAGTTGATCGAGGTGCTGAACAAATTAGTCGATCGCGGCAACACGGTCATCGTCATCGAGCACAACCTCGACGTGGTGAAGGTCGCCGACTGGATCATCGACATCGGCCCCGAGGGCGGTGCGGGCGGCGGTCGTGTGCTCGCGGCGGGCACGCCGCACGATGTGGCCTGTGCAGAGGAGAGCCATACGGGGCGTTTTCTGCGGCAGATGGGTATCTGAAACATCCACCGGTGCCGGATTTCGTGAAAGTTTTGCGGTGCGAAGTGTTGGAGGGTATCCGATTTAACCGTAAATTTGCAGGAGACAACCTTTAAACACTTAAACGAATGAATGGCCAAAAGTTGAAAATGGCATTGACATGCGGCGTTGCTGCCGGCTCGGTGTCGTGCGTGAACAATCCCTATGCGGGCAAATACCTTTCTGATTGCAAGGAGGTGTTCCCCGAAGAGATCCGTGCCCCGAAGGATGCCCCCAACGTATTGTGGATTCTGCTCGACGACGTCGGCTACGGAGCGGCATCGGCCTTCGGCGGTCTGATCGAGACGCCGGTGATGGACTCTCTCGCCCGAACAGGGCTTTGTTATACCAATTTTCACACGACGGCCCTCAGCGCTCCCTCGCGGGCGGCGCTGCTCACCGGCCGCAATCATCACACCGTCCATATGGGCAACTTCGCGCACAGGCTGCGTCGCGCCGGATTTCCGGGCTACGACGGGATCATTCCGTCGTCTTGCGGAACGATCGCCGAAGTGCTTCGTGACAACGGTTACAATACGTTCGCATTGGGGAAATACGGTCTGACCCCCGACAACGAGGCTTCGGACGCCGGTCCGTTCGACCACTGGCCGCAGGGAAAGGGGTTCGAACATTTCTACGGCTTCATCGCTTCGTCGACGGATAATTACAATCCGCAGCTCGTCGACGAACTGAACTATGTCCGTCCCGACGGAAGGCATATCGGCGAGTTGCTGACCGAGCGGGCCATTCAGTATATCGACCGCCAGAAAGCGGCCGCTCCTGACAAACCTTTTTTCATGTATATGGCGCCGTCGGTGGCGCACTCTCCGATTCAGGTCGGTACGAAATGGATGGATCTCTATCGGGGAAAATTCGACGACGGATGGGATGTCTATCGTGAAAAGGTGTTCGCCCGTCAGAAGCAGATGGGGACGATTCCCGCCAATGCCGTTCTTCCTCCGCGCGAGTCGCATTTGCCGGCGTGGGAGAGCTTGACGCCCGATCAGAAGCGGGTTTGCGCGCGTTTCATGGAGGCTTATGCCGGATATTTGACCTATGCCGACTACGAGATCGGCCGTCTTATCGGTCATTTGCGCGAAATCGGCCAGTTGGACAACACCATTATCGTGACGATGATCGGCGATAACGGCGCCGAGAAGAAGGGCGGCCTCTACGGGAGTTTGATGAAGGATCCGAAGACGCTGGGCGCCATGAAATTCGCATCACCCGAGGAGAGTCTGCAATTCACGCTGGAGCATTTCGATCTGATCGGCCATCCCGAAGCCACGGGATGCGATGTCCCCGTGGCATGGGCGCAGGCGATGAACACGCCTTACCGGCTGTGGAAAGGGTTCGCCGAATCCGAAGGAGGTACGCGCAATCCGCTGATAATCAACTGGGGCGATCGTCTGAATCATGGTATTCGGGAGCAATTCTGCCATATCGTGGATATTCTTCCCACGACGCTCGAAATGATCGGAATCGATATGCCGGAGCGGATTCGCAACATCGAGCAGACTCCGGTGCAGGGCACCTCGCTCGTCTATTCGTTCGATGATCCGCAGGCGCCCGAGCGTCATACCGAACAGTACTTTTTCATCTATTCGTCGCGTTCGCTCTATCAGGACGGATGGAAACTGAGCATTCAGTTCCCCGTCAACGTGTTCGGTGACGAAAAGGGGTTGACCGATCAGGACATGGAGTGGCATCTGTACAATCTCAAGGAGGATCCGACCGAGATGGTCGATCTTGCGGCACGCTATCCCAAGCGGGTCAAGGCGATGAAAAAACGGCTGGAGAGGCTTTCGGTCGAAAACAACGTCTATCCCTATTATCGCAGAACAGATATCTCGGACAAATCGAGGGAGATCAACCGCATGACGCCCGAAGAACGGGCGCATTACCAGCGGTTGTTCGGAGGCGCGAGCGTCTACGACGACGTGGTTCCGGTCTACGAATAGCCGGACCCCCGTTCGTTGTGCCGGCCGACCGCAGCTCGTGCTGCGGGGAGAGGCAGGACGGAACGAAAAAGATGGCGGCAGATTCCGATCTGCCGCCATCTTTTTTTGATGCCGTGCGACCAGGTCAGAGATTGCTGCCCGACTGATTTGGGAGTTTCATCGCTTTGCACTTCCGCAGGTCGCATTCGTCGCAATTCTCGCTCTCCCGCATTTTTTCCGTTCGTCATTAACGAATTTATGGCAAGGAGTTTGCGTTGGCGTCGGTCAAATGCAAACACATTTGCCTATGAAACGTATTATCGTATGGATGGCTGCTGCCGCCGTGGTGGTGTCGGCGGTCGCAGTGACGGCCCAACAGCAATCGAGAACGCAGCGGGCCCAAACCAAATCGCAGCGCACGGAGGTGCGCGAGGAGCGTCACGAGGAGCGAGTGAAACGGCGTGCCGAGCGGCTGGCCGCATTCGAGAAGCACATGGACTCGATCATCCTGTCGCGCAACTTCCAGTTCAACCCCTCGACGATGCAGCGTCAGCCGGCGGGACCCATGCGTCAGTTGATGAACCCCAACTTCACCGTCGGCTTCTGGGACGGCACGGTGGATGTCTGCCTGCCCTACATCAAGGGTTATGTGCCTCCCTACTACTACACGGTGCTCAACTACGTGCTTCCTTCGGTCGACGGTTACCGTGCCGAGCAGACGCACGACGGCTGGCTCGTGACCTTCACCTCGACGCTTTTTTCGGCTAACGACTACACCTTTACCTTCGAGATCTACTCCTCGTCGGGCGGTGCCAACCTGACCATTTCGTCGGTATGGTACAATCCCGTGCAGTACACGGGCACCATTACGCAGGTCTATTGATCGCCGTCGTCCGATTCGCAAAGGGCCGTCCGAAAAACTCGGACGGCCCTTGTCGCAACGGGGTACCGTTGCCGGAGACAAAAGAAAAAGCCACCGAATGAATCGGTGGCTCTGAAGGGAAGGTCGTCGGGATACCGAGATTCGAACTCGGGACCTCCAACTCCCGAAGCTGGCGCGCTAACCGGGCTGCGCTACATCCCGAAAACTTGTCGAACGGAGATCGGCAGTTTCGACTGCCGTACGGGACTCCGTTCCTGAAAGAACTTCCCTTATGGTCTGAATCGTCGGGGTAACAAGATTCGAACTTGTGACCCCCTGCTCCCAAAGCAGGTGCGCTAACCGGACTGCGCCACACCCCGAGGTCGTTCGAAACCGATTTCCCCATCGATTTCGGTGTGCAAAGATAGATGTTTTTTCGGTTCTTACAAACTTTTCGGCAAGAAAAATCGCTCGGTTCGTCAGAATCGTGCCGATTCATGGACAAAAACCGCCGTCTCAAGAGGAGCGAACCGCAGCGCGCAGCGCTGTGCGACGCATTCGGTGCCTTCTCTGCGAAGGTGCGCCGTCTCCTTCGGGCGGGGCGGTGGCATGTCAGCGCTGGAACCGCAGCGTGAAACGGCGGATGCGGCGTGTCACGAAATCGGGCAGGAAGAGACACAGCGGCACGAAGAGGCGGTTCCACCAGTCGGGGACGATGCAGCGGCGGCCGCGCCGCAGGGCGCGCAGTCCCCGCCGAGCGCAACTGTCGGGGGAGATGAGCACGCCCAGCCGCCTGCCGAAGCGCTGCCATTCGGGCGTGAGTCCGTAGAGATCGGTGGCCACGCCGGCGGGGCAGACCGCCGTGACGCGGACGCCCCGCTCGGCCATCTCCTTGGCGAAGGCCTTCGAGAAGCAGCGCACGTAGGCCTTGGTGGCGGTGTAGAGCGCCATGCCCGGGAAGGGCATCCAGACCGAGTAGGAGGACATGTTGAGGATGTGGCCGCTGCCGCGTCGCGCCATGTCGGCACCGAAGGCGCGGCAGTTCTTCGTGAGCGTCAGGTCGTGCAGCAGGAGCATGCGTTCGATCCGCTCGACGGGGGTGGCGAGGATGTCGAGATAGGAGAAGATGCCGGCATTGTTGACGAGCACCTCCACCTCGAGGCCCAGCCGGCCGACGGCGGCATACATCTCCTCCGATGCCTCCATGCGCGCCAGATCCGTCACGATGGCGTCGACCGTCGTGCCGTACGCCGCGGCCAGCTCCCGCCGCGCCGCGTCGAGCGCCTCGCCGTCGCCGATCACCAGCCGGTACCCCAGCGCTGCCAGCCGCTCGGCATAGCAGCGGCCGATGCCGTGCGCTGCGCCCGTCACGAGCGCCGTTTTCGAGTTCGTCGGGATGCGTTTCATCGTCAGGGGAGTTTGGCCAGTTCGTCGACGATCCTGCGCGGCAGATCGGGGCAGTGTTTGCAGCATTGCATGTCGAGCGAGTACATGCGGGCGATGCAGTAGTTGCGGTGGTCGCATGCGCTGCGTGTCGAGCGGTCGCCTGTCCGCAATTTGTCGACGAAGGCCGGATCGTTGACCAGCGCGCGGGCCATCTGCACCAGTTCGAACCCGCTGTCGAGCACGCGCTCGATCCCTTCGCGGCTCACCAGTCCGCCCACATAGACCAGCGGCAGTTTCAGCTCGGCGCGGAACCGCTTGGCATTCTCCAGAAAGAAACACTCCTCGAAAGGATATTGTTTGATCATGTAGCGTCCGAAGAGCCGTACGAAGATGCGCAGCCACCACTGCATGTAGTAGCTCATCGTGTAGAGCGGGATGATACCGCGCATGACGGCCATCGGCGCCTTGCTCACGAAGCCCGACGAGAGGACGATGCCGTCGACGCCGTACGATTCGATCGTGCGGGCGATCTCGAGGCTCTCGGGAATCTCGATGCCGCCCTTGAAGCCGTCTTCCATGTTGTGTTTCACCAGCACGGCCATCCCGCGGCGGGCAGCGGCCTCCATCACCTCGTCGAGGCACATGCGCAGGAAGCGCATGCGGTTTGCAAGCGAGCCGCCGTATGCGTCGCGCCGGCGGTTGGTGTAGGGCGAGAGGAACTGCGAGATGAGGTAGCCGTGGCCGGCATGCACCTCCACGCAGTCGAATCCCGCGTCGTGCGCCGTGTGCACCGCGCGGCCGAAGTCGGCGGCGATCCGTCGGATTTCGTCGTGACGCAGCGCCCGCACGGGGGTGTAGGCGTAGAGGTTGAAGCCCGTCGAAGCGCCGACGGGGATCTGGCCGGCGGTGGAGTAGTGGGTCATGTTGCCGCAATGGCCGATCTGGATCGAAGCGGCGGCCCCTTCGCGGTGGACGGCCTCGGTGATGTCGCGCAGCCCGGGCACGATCTCGGGGCGCAGCCACAACTGCTTCTCGAACGACAGCCCGCTGCGGCAGACGGCGGCATAGGCCAGCGTCGTCATGCCCACGCCGCCGCGGGCGACGCTCACGTGGTAGTTTTTCAACTGTTCGGTCGGGCCGTAGGCGCGGCCCATCGATTCGAAGGCCGCCGAGCGGATCGTGCGGTTGCGCAGCGTGACGGGCCCCAGCTTGTAGGGGGTGAAGAGCAGCGACTCTTTTTCCATGGGTTCAGTAGATGAAGGGGATGATGCGTTTGCGGCGGAGCGAGGTGAACTCCTCGCCGAACTCCTGTTCATAGCGTCTGTAGAGCGAAGCGGACCGGGGTGCCAGATTGGCGAACGTCCACCAGGCGAAGACCGCACCGGCCCACGACCACGAGGCGACGGCGAATCCCACCCATTCGAGCAGTTCGCCGAAGTAGTTGGCCGACGAGACGTAGCGGAACATCCCGCCGTGGGGGATGTAGTGGCGCGTATCGCCCGGGCGGCGCAGGTGGCGGATGATGTGGTCGGAACGGAGGTTGACCGCCATGCCGGCGAGGAAGAGCGCACCGCCGATCCAGAAGTAGGGGCGTGCGAACCACTGGTCGTAATACCCTGCGGGCGAGACGTAGAAGATCCAGCCGCCCTGCATCAGGGCATTGAGCGTGTTGAAGACCATTCCCATGAGGATGATGCCGAGCGGCATCTGCGACCGTCCGCGGATCAGCAGCGGAAAGATGAACGCCCGTTGCAGGTAGTGGCTCTGAAAGAGGAGGAAGAGCGCCAGCGGCCCCGGTTCGAACGCGCGTCCGGAACCGAGCCACAGGATGCACATGACGACGAAGACGGGGGCTTCCATCACGATCCAGCCGATGCGGTTGGGGATGCCCGGCCCGAATCGGCGGTCGAAGAGATAGCCGTATCCCGCCTCGACGAAGTGGAGTGCGACGAAGACGACGAGTGCGAGTGCGGTCATCGTCCAGAGGAAGATGGAGAAGGTTTCGTTCATGATGGACAAAGATACGAATTCTGCGCCTATATTCTTCCGTTCGGACCGTTCTTTGTGACGCTCGTGCGGTTCGCCGCACGTGCGGCGGCGGAAAAGCGCCGCCGTGACGGCACGAATCCCCGGTGGGACGTTCGTCCGGTGGCATAGTTTGTGGATTCAAGGCCATCGAACGATAAAAACTTTGCCCCTATGAACATGAAACATGAAACACGAGCCAACGCTACGACGGCTATTTTCGGATCGGAAAAGATGCTCACTCCCGCTCCGACGCAGACCATCCCGCAGCACAAGACCACGCCGGAGATCGCCTATCAGATGGTCAAGGACGAGACCTATCCCCAGACGCAGCCGCGCCTGAACCTGGCGACCTTCGTCACCACCTATATGGACGAATACGCCACGCGTCTGATGAACGAGGCGATCGACGTCAACTACATCGACGAGACGGAGTACCCCCGAGTGGCGGTCATGTGCGGCCGCTGCATCAACATCATCGCCAATATGTGGAATACGCCAGAGCGGACCGAATGGAAGACCGGAGCGCTGGGAATC
>USBO01000031.1 GCA_900552955.1 uncultured Alistipes sp. | reverse complement strand
GCTGCCTCCCGTAGGAGTTTGGTCCGTGTCTCAGTACCAATGTGGGGGGTTAACCTCTCAGTCCCCCTATGTATCGTCGCCTTGGTGAGCCGTTACCTCACCAACCAGCTAATACAACGCATGCCCATCTTCCACCACAAAAAGCTTTCAACCCAGAGAGATGCCTCTCCGAATTATATGGGGTATTAGTACCAATTTCTCAGTGTTATCCCCCTGTGAAAGGTAGGTTGCATACGCGTTACGCACCCGTCCGCCGGTCGCCATCTGAAGTATTGCTACTCCTATGCTGCCCCTCGACTTGCATGTGTTAAGCCTGCCGCTAGCGTTCATCCTGAGCCAGGATCAAACTCTCCATTGTATAAATAATGTATTGTTAAATCTTTCGCTCAAATCCCAAAGGTATTGTTTGAAATCACTCTTATAGAGTGGATTAAACTAAGCTGCTCAATATTTTCAAAGAACGTCGTTCTATCGTATTGTTAGAACTTTTCTGCGTTCGTCTCTGCTTCATTTTCGAAGCGGAAAGCGGTTGCAAAGGTAAAACCTTTTTTCGAACTTTCCAAATCTTTTCGAAAAATTTTTCGAAGATTTCTAAAACCATTTCAGAACGGAAAGTGGTGCAAAGGTAACTCATTTTTGCATACCTTCCAAATCTTTCGGAATATTTTTTTTTTCGAACCGACTTTTCAGAGAACCTTGCTGCTTTCAGATCACGTTTTGTTTCCTGATTGCGGGTGCAAAGATAAGGCATTCCGGCGGATATTTCCAAACATTTCATAAACTTTTTTCAATAATATTTTAGATATAAAACTCAATACGCTATAATACAGCGAGTTGTCAGCTCAGCTATTTTGCTGAAGGATTCCATATATAAATAGGTATGATAAAAGAAAGGATCGCCGGCCTCAGACCGGTGATCCATAACGATATCGTCCTTGCTTCGGAAAAAGTGAGGTCTTGCAGGCAGAGACGGCCCGCTCAGCATTGAAACAAGGCGGAAACGACCTACTCTTTTTCCAGGGATCGCAGGGCGAAACCGTGCGTGATCCGGTAAATTCCGTAGGCGAAGAAGGCAAGACTGACCATCGAAACGACGAACAAACCGTTCCACGCAGGGCTCACGAGGAAGAAAAAGGAGAAAATGATCGCCAGCACGGCCAGAATGACCAGCCAACTGCCGTCGGTGTACCGCCGGAACTCGTAGGCTTCGCCCAACGCCCATAACGCGCGGAAGAGCATCCAGAAGCCGACGACATAGATGAGCGTCCCGACAACCGACGCAATCGGCATGACCATCAGCATGATTGCCAACAGGAGTTCCAAAATGCCCGTCACGAGCATCCAGCCCCAGCCGCGCAGCATGTCGCTGTTGGAGGCCGCCAGCACGATATCCATGATTCCGTCGACGAGCAGCACCGCGATGAAGAGCATCGACAGAGCGACGAGGGTCGCATCGGGCGTCACCAGGCAGAGCACGCCGACCAGAATCGAAAGCAGTCCGGCGATCAACGACACCCACCAGTATTTGACGTGGCGGCTGTCCCGAACAATAGCGTTTGTTTCCATACAATGAAGCGTTTTGGCTCTGCCCGAACAAAAACAATGCCCGGCCGCAATCGCAACGGATCGCAGCCGGGCAAGAACTTTCCCACAGAATGCCTCCCCCGCTATCTGAAAGGCGAATCGGGCTCTTTGGCCATATACCAGTAGAAGATCCTGTCGAGCAGCGAGGGCCATAACTTCTTGACGAAATGAGTGGCCCTACCCTGAAATTCCATCAGGCACAGCCGCTTGCGGCGAACGATGCCGCGCGCGATGATGCGGGCCACCTCTTCGGCCGTCATCATCTTACCCTCCTCGCGCGGCGTTTCGCCCTGCTGCGATCCGTCGGCCGTAAGGGCCGAGAAACGTACGTTCGACGCCGTGAACCCCGGGCAGGCGATCATCACATGCACGCCTTTCCTGCGGTTCTCGATGCGGATCGTCTCCAAAAAGCCCGTCATCGCATACTTCGAGGCCGAATAACCGGTGCGGCCCGGCAATCCGTGAATTCCCGCCACGGACGACACCCCTACGATCGAGCCGCGGGACTTCTGTATAGCGGGCAGCGCATACTTCGTGCAGTTGACGCAACCCCAGAAATTCACATCCATCAGTTTGTGCAGCACCTCCAGATCCACATCGTCGAACAGCGCCCGCATCGAGATGCCGGCGTTGCAGATCAGCACGTCCACCCCGCCGAACGTCTCGACCGCCGTCTCGATCAAACGTTTGCAATCGGCCTCCCGCGTCACGTCGCACACGGCGTATGCGGCATGCCCGCCCTGTGCGGCGATCCCGTCGACGATCTGCTTAAGCGCCTCTTCGTGCCGCGCGCCGAGTACGGCATTGGCGCCCGCTGCGGCGAAATACTCGGCCAGCGCACGGCCGATTCCCGACGATGCGCCGGTCACCACCACGGTTTTTCCCTTAAAAAAATCCATATCGTTCAGATAATTATCTCCAATCCGTCATAAGCCGGTTCGACGCCCTCCGGCAACAGCTTCGCCGCCTCGGCATGCAGTCCGATCTCGTGCGACATGTGCGTGAGCAGCGCACGCCGCGGCACCACACGGGCGATCAGCGCCAGCGCCTCTTCGACATTGAAATGCGAGGGATGCACCCTGTGGCGCAGCGCATTGACCACCAGCACCTCCACCCCGCTCAGTTTCCCGACCTCGGCATCGGCGATCGTCTTGAAATCGGTCAGATAGGCCATCCGGCCGATTCGGTAGCCCGTCACCTCGAAGCGATCGGAGTGATGCCCCGACACGGGGACGATCCGTTCGCCTGCGATCCCGAGCGGACGGGTGACGTCGATCTCGTGCAACCGGATGTCGGGCGCACCGCGGTACTTCTCCCTCTCGAAGGCGTAGTCGTAATCCTTGCGCACGACACGCGCCGTCGCAGGCGCCGCGTAGATGTCCACCGGATGAATCACCGGCGGGTAGTCCACAAAATTGAAGGCGCGCACGTCGTCGATGCCGCCCGTATGATCCTTGTGCTCGTGCGTCAGCAGGATGGCATCGAGACGGCTCACCCCCGCACGCAGCATCTGGCAGCGAAAGTCGGGCCCTGCATCGATCACGAAGCGCGCCCCGCCGTCGGTCTCGATCATCGCCGAGGTGCGCAAGCGGTTGTCGCGGGGGTCCCGCGAAGTGCAGACTTCGCAGCGGCAGCCGATCACCGGCACCCCCTGAGAGGTTCCCGAACCCAGAATCGTCAGTTTCATAGGAGCCAAAGATACGAATAAGCGAGAGCAATGCCAAATTTATTTGAGCATTGCCGACCGGGAGTGTCTAAGGCAAAGCCAAAGATACGAATAAGCCGAGAGAAAAAAGCAAGCTCGCATGTATTTTTTCCGAGGCGGAGTCGTTTCGGCCAGTCGCAGCCCGCCGCGAGGGTGGCTGCGAGCCGGCATTGCAACGCAATGCCGCAGCTTCCCGATGCTCGCAAAGGCGCTCCCACACGCCGTCTGCAATGACAAAATGTACGAGCTCAGATCTTCAGCATCCGCCACCGACCGCTGCGCATATAGGAATAAGAAAGCGCGAAGCAGAGCACATAATAGATGTGATCGGCCGTCCAGCAGAGCGCCACATCGGCATGCAGGCCGTAGACGAGCCACAACGTATAGAGCGTGTAGGCCGTGACGCAGATCAACGTAATCCCGAGCGCCGTGCGGGTATTGCCCGTACCCGAAACGCTGAACTGATAGATGAAACCAGGCACGCAGGGCAGCATCGTCGAGAGCATGACCCACAGCGACGGCACGGCGGCAGCGATCAACGCCTCGTTTCCCGTATAGGCACCGAGCACCAGGCGCGGGAAAAGCGCGAAAAGCAGCGACACCGGCAGCACGAAAGCGAAACAGAGACGCACCATGCGCCGGCACAGTTCGGGCACACGATCCGCTTCGCCGGCACCGATCAGGTTGCCGACCAGCGAACTGGCCGTCGATGCGAAGGCGTTGACGAAGAGGAAGGCCACCGACGAGATGCTGCGCACCATGTTCGTGACGGCCAGCGGCCGCTCGCCCAGATTCTCGATCGCCACGAAGAAGATGAACCAACTGATGAAGGCGACGCCCTCCTGCAGCATGATCCACACCGCGACGCCGAACACCTGCCGCAGAATCGTCCATTCGATTCCGCGCAACCGGAACAGGCCGTAGGCCCGCCACGCGATGCGGCGATAGGTGTAAACGATAAAAAAGAGGAGCGACACAGCCTCCGACACGACCGAGGCGATGGCCGCGCCGGCGATTCCGAGCGGCGGGATGCCCCATCCGCCGAAGATCAGCAGGTAGTTCAGTGCGACGTTCGTCAGCACCATCACCACCGAGTTGGCCGTCAGGATGCGCGTGCGGGTCGTCCCCACGTAGAAGGCGCGGAACATCGCTGCGGCGAACGAGAAGAAGAATCCGAACGTGCGATAACCGAGATACGACTCTGCAGCGGCACGGATTGCCGGCGACTCGATGAGACGCTCCAGCAGCCACGGAGCCAGCATCCGCGACAGCCCGAAAAAGAGGACGGCCATGCCCAGCAAGAACCACATTCCCTGCATGAAGATCGGGCCGATGCCTGCGGAATTCCCCTCTCCGTTGCGGCGCGCGATCAGCACCTGGGCACCGATGCTGAAGCCGAACCCCACCATGAAGATCGTCAGATAGAAGATGCCGGCGATGGCCGACGCCCCCAGTTCGACCTCGCCCACATGGCCCAGATAGATCGTGTCGGTCAGGCCGATGAGCTGCTCCATCATCAGGCTCAGCAGCACCGGAAAGGTGATTTTCAGAATTTGTCGGTCGGTGAAACGCATCGTCGTCCAATCATTAAGGGTGTAAAATATAAAACTCGGGAGGAAAAGCCCCGCCTCTCCTCCCGAATGGAATCCGGTTCGCTGCGGAACGTCAATAGCGGTAATGCTCCGCCTTGTAGGGGCCGTCGACCCCGACGCCTATGTAATCGGCCTGCCGCTGCGACAGACGGGTCAGTTCGACACCCAGATTGTCGAGGTGCAGCCGCGCAACCTCCTCGTCGAGCTGTTTCGGCAGGCGGTAGACACCCACCGGCAGCTCCTTCTGCCACAGCTCGATCTGAGCGAGACACTGATTCGTGAACGAGTTGGACATCACGAACGACGGGTGCCCCGTGGCGCAGCCGAGGTTCACCAGCCGTCCTTCGGCCAGCACGAAGATCGCATGACCGTCGGGGAAGGTGTATTTGTCGACCTGCGGCTTGATCGTCGTCTTGACCGCCGCCGAAGCGTCGAGCCGTGCCATCTGAATCTCGTTGTCGAAATGGCCGATGTTGCAGACGATCGCCTGGTCGCGCATCCGCTCCATGTGTTCGAGGGTGATGATGTCGCAGTTGCCCGTGCAGGTGATGAAGATGTTGCCCTCGGCGAGCGCACTTTCGACCGTCTTCACCTCGAAGCCCTCCATGGCCGCCTGCAACGCGCAGATCGGGTCGATCTCCGTGACGATCACCCGTGCACCGTAGGCCTTCATCGAGCGGGCGCAGCCTTTGCCGACATCGCCGTAGCCGCAGACCACCGCCACCTTGCCGGCGATCATCACGTCCGTGGCGCGTTTGATGCCGTCGGCCAGCGACTCGCGGCAGCCGTAGAGGTTGTCGAACTTGGACTTGGTGCACGAATCGTTGACATTGATGGCCGGCACGAGCAGTTCGCCCGCCGCCTCCATCTGGTAGAGCCGGTGAACGCCCGTGGTCGTCTCCTCGCTCACGCCGCGCCACTCGGCCACCGTGCGGTGCCACTTCGAGGCGTCCTCGGCCAGAATCGACCGCAGCGTCCCCAGGATCACCGCCTCCTCGTGCGACGCAGGGGCATAGTCGAGCGTCGAGGCGTCGTTCTCGGCCTTGTAGCCCTTGTGGATCAGCAGCGTGGCATCGCCGCCGTCATCGACGATCAGATTGGGCCCCTTGCCGCCCGGGAAGGTGAGCGCCATGGCCGTGCACCACCAGTACTCCTCGAGCGTCTCGCCCTTCCAGGCAAAGACCGGCACGCCCGCCTCGGCGATGGCCGCCGCAGCGTGATCCTGCGTCGAGAAGATGTTGCACGAGCACCAGCGCACATCGGCACCCAACTCGACAAGCGTCTCGATGAGCACCGCCGTCTGGATCGTCATGTGCAGCGAACCCATTACCCGCACGCCGCGCAGCGGCTTCTGCGGGCCGTACTTGCGGCGCACCGCCATCAGCCCGGGCATCTCGTGCTCCGAAACCTCGATCTCCTTGCGTCCCCATTCGGCCAGCGACAGGTCGGCGACCTTGTGGGGAATCGATTCATCCAAATACATCGTATCTTGTTTTTAGTTTGATTCGGAGTTGCAAAGATATGAATAAGCCGAGAGAAAAAAGCAAGCTCGCTTGCATTTTTTCCGAGGCGGAAGTATCTAAGGCGCAGCCAAAGATACGAAAAGTCGAGCGCAGAAGCAAGCGTCAGCTTGTTTATGCCGAGACGGAGTATCTAAGACGAAGTCAAAGATACGAATAAGCGAGGGCAAAAGCAAGCTTGCTTGTATTTTGCCGAGCGGGAGTATCTTCGGCGCAGCCAAAGTGCGAATAAGCCGAAAACAAAAGCAAACTTATTTGCGATTTTATTGAAACGGAGTGTCCGAGAAGGAATCAAAGGTGGCGATTTTCGCAGGGATCTCCAACCGGATGCGTGAACTTCCGCCCGCAACGCCTCGTAGGCGAATCGCCGTCCGCTCAGAAACAGGTCGGCGGCGGCCCCGCATCCCCGACGAGAACCGCATAGAGAGTTCCGAGGCCGCGACGGCTCTCCTACCGCGGATCGACGGGTGCCCCCTTGCCGCCGCGGATCGCGCGGCGGTCGGCCTCGATCTGCCGGAAGAGCTCCTCCACCGAGCCGAACCGCCGCTCGGGCCGGATGAAGCGCAGCAGCTCCACGCGCAGCCGACGGCCGTAGAGATCGCCGTCGAAGTCGAACAGATTGGTCTCCAGCAGCCGGCGCCGACCGTCGACGGTCGGTTTGCACCCCAGATTCGACATGGCGTCGTACATCCGCCCGTCCACCTCCGCACGCGACGCATAGACCCCGTCGCGCACCTCCAGCGCCGCGTCCACCTCGATGTTCGCCGTGGGGAACCCCATGCGGCCTCCGAGGCTGTTGCCGTGAACGACGATCCCTTCGATTACCATATGCGATTCAGATTTTTTCCGTGAGTTTCCGCACCAGCCGGAACTGCGAGAAAAACTCCTTGGCGAAGACGCGCAGCACGGTGTAGGACGGAATTGCAAGCAGCATGCCGACGATTCCCGCCAACGATCCGGCGATGAGGATGACGAGGAAGATTTCGAGCGGATGCGCCTTCACCCGCTCCGAATAGAGGGCCGGTTGCAGGACGAAATCGTCGAAACCCTTGATGACGAGTAACGTTCCGGCGATCACGAGCATCGTATGGCCGGTCGTCATCCCTTCGATGGGCGTCACCACGCCCATCGAGACCGACATCACGCCGCCGATGAGCGGGCCGGCATAGGGCACGACGTTCATCACGCCCATGACCAGTCCGATGAAGAAGGCATCCTGCGTCCGCATCCCGAAAAGTACCAGCGCCACCGAGATCACGAGCATCAGCACGCCGCTCTCGCTCAGGATTCCCGTGAAGTAGCGCACCAGCAATTGCGACGAGGACGAGATCGCCCGCTCGATATTGTCGTGGACATGCTCGGGGAAGGGAGCTTTGAGCATCGTCAGGAACAACGCATCGTCCTTGAGAAAGAAAAAGGTGATGAACGACACCGAGAAGAAAGCGATCACCGCCGTGAGCGTCAGCGAGACGATCGACGAGAAGGCCGTGTTGATCGTTTCGTAGTCGAAGACGCTCCGCAACCACTGGATCAGCGAATCGGTCAGCGAGAAACGTTCATCGGGCAGCGCGAACAGTTCGTGGAGATACCCCTGCATGCGGGCGATCGGCGCCTCTACGGAACGGAGCGCCGCACCGAAATCGAGCGTGGCGAACTGGAGGAGCTTATCGGACACCAGCGGTACGAAGAGCATGCACACCGCGATGAAAAGCACCCAGATCAGCAGCAGCGTCGCCAGCGCCGCCGCCCAGCGGGGCATGCGCCACTCCCGGATGCGCAGCCGCGACAGGCGGCCGACCAGCGGGCTGAAGACGATCGCCAGCAGCGCCGAGACCAGAACGTAGACGACGATCGAGCGGAAATACCACATCAGAAACACCACCGCGGCGGCAACAGCCGCGCCGACGGCAGATCGTGCGAATGCGGAAGACGTAATCGGCATCGTTCGATGGGGTTTCGTTCTGAAGCGGTTCATCACAGGCGTCTCGGTGCAGGCGTCGCGTTGCCGCAGCCAGCCTACGAACCGGAGCGCGACGAGGCGCTATTTCGTCTGCGGTTTGAGACGGGCGATCGGGGTCTGCGAACCCACCACGGGGTCGCCGATCTCGACCAGCACCTCGCTGTCCTTAGGCAGCAGCACGTCGATACGCGACCCGAACTTGATGAATCCGCACACATCGTTCTGCTTGACCTGCTCGCCGACCTTCATGTACGACACGATGCGGCGCGCGATCAGACCCGCCACCTGCCGGAACAGCACGCGGCGGCCGTCGGCCACGCGCACGACGGTCGTCGTCCGTTCGTTCTCGGTCGAGGATTTGGGATGCCACGCCACCAGAAAACGGCCCGGATGATACTTGAAATATTCGACCGTGCCGCCCACCGGAAACCAGTTCATGTGGACGTTGGTGATCGACATGAAGATCGAGATCTGCATCATCTCCTCGTCGAGATACTCGCTTTCGTGCACCGGTTCGGTCACCACCACGCGCCCGTCGCAGGGCGAGAAGACCAGATCGGCGTCGTGGATCTTCACCCGCCGCGGTTCGCGGAAGAACGCCACGATGAAAAACCAGAAAAGCAGCATCAGCAAAACCACCACCCACACGAGCGTACCGTTGTCGTGGCTGCTCAGCAGACGGTAGATTCCCGTGCCGAGCAACAGGCAGATGAATCCTGTGATACCGATAATTCTATACCCCTCCTTATTGATTTTCATTTCAGTAGAGATTTAGTCGTTAGACGAACCTGCCGACGAGCAGCAGATAAACGAAGACATAGGGAGCCGACAGCAGCAGCGCATCGAAACGATCCAGCACGCCCCCGTGCCCGGGAATCGCCCGCCCCGAATCCTTGACCGCGGCCGCACGCTTGAACATCGATTCGACCAGATCGCCCGCCACGCCCGACAGCGCAGCGACGAGCGCCAGGCCGCCCCACACCCAGTAATTCGCACCGAGCGCATACGCAGCCGCGAATCCCGTCGCCACAGCGCCCGCCAAGCCGCCGAAAAACCCTTCCCACGACTTCTTGGGCGAGAGGCGTTCGCACAGACGGTGACGGCCGAAATTCATCCCCACCAGGTAGGCGAAGACATCGTTGGCCCAGATGATAAATACATAGCAGAGGACGGTTGCCGGACGCCATGTGCCGCCGCCGGCCAGCACCGGAACGTAGAGCAGCAGCACGGCGACATAGATCACACCCAGCAGCGTGGCTCCCAGATTGGCCAGCGGCGTGGCGCTGCGGCGGAACAGTTCGCAGACGAAGAGCGTCGGCAGCAACAGCCCGATATAGAGCAGCAGACACAGCACGGCACCGCCCGCATCCTCCGTCACCGTCCGGCCGAACTGCCGGAAGACGATGAAGTTCAGCGCGAACAACACCACGCCGAACGCCAGCCCCGTCCACCGTTGGGGCGACAGGCCCGATCCGCTCGCCAATTTATAGAATTCGTTCTGACCGCCCACGAGAATCAGCAGCAGCAGCGCGCCGAAACTCCATTGCGATCCCAGCACGGCGCCGATGAACACGCCGGCCAGGACGAGGCCGCTGAGCGTCCGCACTATCAGGTTCTTCATTTTCATTCGTTTCTCAGGCTTCGGTTAGTTCATTGGCTGCGGCCGTGTTTCCGGCGGCCGGCTCCGGTTCGGACTCTGCGGCACGCCTGGCCGCCTGCGCCGAGGGCCCCAGTATCCGCTCGATGTCCTCGGCATAGATCGTCTCCCGTTCGAGCAGCAGGTCGGCCATCGCATTGATGCGGTCGTTCTTCTGCTCGATGATCCTACGCGCACAGGCGTACGCCTCCTCCAGCATGCGGCGCACCTCGCTGTCGATGTCGTGCGCCGTCTGCTCGCTGAACGGTTTGGTGAAGGTATCGCGCGTGCCCGTCGAATCGTAATAGCTGATCGGGCCGATCTTCTTGCTCATGCCGTAATAGGCCACCATCGCGTAGGCGGTCTTCGTCGCACGCTCCAGATCGCTCAGCGCACCTGCCCCGAGCGTCCCGTAGTTGACCTCCTCGGCGATGCGGCCGCCCAGCAGACCGGCCAGCTCCTCTTCGAGCGCCTCGTTGGTCACGTGCACCCGCTCCTCGTCGGGCACCGACCATGTGGCACCGAGACTCTTGCCGCGCGGCACGACGGTCACTTTGAGCACCGGATCGCACTGCGGCAGCGACCACATCACCGTCGCGTGCCCCGCCTCGTGGATGGCCGTGGCACGCCGTCCGGCCGCCGTCATCGGCATGTTGCGCTTTTCGAGGCCCCCCACGATGCGGTCGATGGCCGCCATGAAGTCGTCGCGTCCGATGCTCTTCCCCTCGCGGCGCGCCGCGATAAGTGCCGCCTCGTTGCAAACGTTGGCGATGTCCGCCCCCGAGAACCCCGGGGTCTGGCGGGCCAGAAAATCACGGTCTATATCCTTATCCAGCTTCAGATTGCGCATGTGGACGGCGAAGACCTCCGCCCGTTCGTGGACATCGGGCAGACCGACGTCGATCTGACGGTCGAAGCGGCCGGCACGCATCAGCGCCTTGTCCAGAATGTCCACGCGGTTGGTGGCCGCCAGCACGATCACGCCCGAATTGGTCTGGAAGCCGTCCATCTCCGTAAGCAACTGGTTGAGCGTGTTTTCGCGCTCGTCGTTGCCCGAGAATCCGGCGTTCTTGCCGCGGGCGCGGCCGATGGCGTCGATCTCGTCGATAAAGACGATGCACGGGGCTTTCTGCTTGGCCTGCTCGAACAGGTCGCGGACACGCGAGGCGCCCACACCGACGAACATCTCCACGAAATCCGAACCCGAAATCGAAAGGAACGGCACATTGGCTTCGCCCGCAACGGCCTTGGCCAGCAGGGTCTTGCCGGTTCCCGGAGGACCTACCAGCAGCGCGCCCTTCGGAATCTTGGCGCCCAGTTCCTTGTATTTGTCGGCTTTTTTGAGGAAGTCGACGATCTCCATGATCTCGACCTTGGCCTCCTCCAGACCTGCCACGTCCTTAAACGTCACGCGCTTGGCGTTGTCCTTGTCGAACACCTGCGCCTTGGCCTTGCCCACGTTCATAATGCCCCCGCCGCCTCCGGCGCCGGCGCCGCGCGACATGGAGCGCATGACGAAGAACCACGCACCGATGATGACCACCCACGGAAGCAGGTTGAGCAGGATCGAGGTCCAATCGTTGGCCTTGTTCTCATAAATCACCGGGACGACCTGCCCCGAGGCCTCCTCGGCGGTCTTCAGGTCCTCGCGGAACGAGTCGACCGACCCGATGGTGAAGATCAGCTGCACCCCCGTCTCGGGCAGGCGGCGGAACCGCTTGTCCACCGAGTCGCTGCGATATTTTTCGGCGGCGTCTTTCTTCAGGAAAACCTGCGCCTGGTCGCGGTTGACGACCTGGATCTTCTCCACGTCGCCCTTCTCGACCATCTGCTGGACAGTGGTCCAATCGCTCGGCAGAGGCGTGTCGTTGACGTCGCCGAAGACGTACCAGCCGATGATGAACGCGCCGATCAGTCCGTAGATCCACAGCATCGAGGGCCGCGGCATGTTCATATTCATTTTATTGTTGTTCTTGCGTTTCTGTGCCATAATTGCGTTCTACTCTTCGTATTCGTACTTCACCATCGGCGCGTCGGCCCACAGCTCCTCGAGCTTGTAGAAACCGCGCAGTTCGGTCTGGAAGATGTGGACCACGACGTCCACATAGTCCATGGCGATCCACACGCCGTTCTGCTGGCCTTCGATGCGCCAGACCTTTTCGCCCAGCTTCTCGAACACCTGCTCCTCGACCTCGGCGGCAATGGCGCACACCTGCGTCGTGGAGTCTGCGTTGCAGACGATGAAATGCGAACAGATCGCCCCGTCGAATCCCGAGAGGTCCAACGATACAATATCCTTACCCTTTTTATCTTCAATCGCGTTGACGATCGTTTCGATCAGTTTACTCATAAATATCCAATAGGTGTCTATAACCTTGCAAAGGTACGAAAAGAGAATGAGATTTGAAAGCAACCGGTTAAAAAACGCACGCCGTGCGGCATATTGTCCCGACAGCAATTCATTATTTCGCCCTTTTTGTTGCCGATTTCGTTTTTATCACTACTTTTGAGGACACTCCAACTAACCCAAGTCAATTTATGCAAAGAATCCTCATGCTCTGCCTGGCCGGTGCGCTCGCCCTGGCGGCCGCGTCCTGCAAGGACGAAAAAACGGTGACCGTACAGACGATCTGCGTCAACGGCCTGATCTACGAAGTCAAAACCGCGATCTATGCGGAAGAGCCTGCCGACGCCGAAGACGAAGCGGCGTTCGAACTCGGGCTTTTCCCGACGGAATTCACGACGCCTCCGGAGGAGGAACCCGATTTTTACATCGGCATCGACATGTCAGAATCGCTTTGGGGCAAGACCATCGACCTCTCCGAACCCCTCGACCGGAACACGCACCCGTGGCCCTATCTTTTCATCACGGCCAAAAACGGCGGCGAACGCATTACGATCGACTACGACGAAGACCCGATCTCCGAAAAGATCTCGCACGGCTCGCTCTCCGTCACCAAAAACGGCGACCGGTTCGCCGTCAAACTCTCCGTGATGCTTTCCGACGGACAATACATCTCCGCCGACTGGAAAGGCACGGCGAAAAAAGCGGAGATTCCCGAATAAACGCGGCCTGAAACAGCGCGCCCGGCAGTTTTTCTGCCGGGCGCTTATTTTGCGGGATCGGAAAGACTATGCTTTCGCGCCCGGAACATTGGCCAGAATGGTTTCGGTCAGGGCCCGGATAATCGAATTCTTAACGTAGGTGCGGCGCACGGCAACGGCGATCTTACGCGACGTTGCCCCTTTGGCGAGGGTTTTCAGCCGGTCGCGGCGGTCCGCAGGGATATATTCGAGCGCCATTTCGGGGATGATCGTGAGGCACTGCGTGCAGTCCACAATGCGCATCAGCGTGTCCAGCGACCCCGATTCGAACGAGTAGCGCGAGGGCGTGTTGCGGCGCGCCTGGCACAGCTCGATGATCTGGTCGCGCATACAGTTGCCGGGACTCAGGATCACGAGGTCTTTCAGGTCGATGTCCTCGATGCGGATGTTCTGCCGTTCGTAGAGCGGGTTTTCAGGCGACACATAAGCGTAAAAACGGTCGTTGAAAAGCTCCTGCTCGAGGATGCCCTCCCCGCAGGTGCCGCTGGCCACCAGCGCCGCGTCGATGCGGTCGCGCTTCAGCGCCTCGACGATGTCCGACGTAATCATCTCGGAAATCTCCAGCTCCACCTTCGGATAATCGCGCACGAACGCCGGGATGAACTTGTGCAGCAGGTAGGGCGCGATGGTCGGGATGACCCCCAGCCGCAGTTTGCCCGCCGTCTCGCCTTTCAGCTCCGCGACGGCCTCACGGATGTAGTTGTAGGCTTTGATCGTCTCGCGCGCCTGCTCCAGCACCACCTCGCCCGCCTCGGTGGGAATGACGGGCTTTTTCGAGCGGTCGAGCAGCACCACGCCCAACTCCTCCTCGAGCGACTTAACCTGCATGCTCAGCGAGGGTTGCGTCACAAAACAATGTTCGGCGGCCAGCGAAAAACTGCCGCAGTTGGCCACAGCCAACAGATATTCGAGTTGGATTATCGTCATAGCAGGGGTCTATTTCACTTTGCGAATATATAAAAAAAATCTATACCGGACAACTTTTTCGCATTGCCGCCATAGTTTTTCGTATCTTCGGGATCGTAACGCCCCTTTTAGGAAGTCGGAAAGCTTTGCCGCACCGGATGCAATTCGGTTTTGGCGTCGTCAGTTCTTTTTCGTATCTTCGCCCGCAAAATGTACTTTCTCTAAAAATATGGCAAAAATCATCCTCACCGGCGACCGTCCCACGGGCCGCCTCCATCTGGGTCACTTCGTAGGTTCGCTGCGCCGCCGCGTCGAACTGCAGAACTCGGGAGAGTTCGAAAAAATATTCATCATGATCGCCGACGCGCAGGCGCTCACCGACAACGCCGACAATCCGGAAAAAGTGCGCCAGAACATCATCGAGGTCGCACTGGACTACCTTTCGGTGGGCCTCGACCCCGCGCAGTCGACGCTCTTCATCCAGTCGCAGGTCCCCGAACTGTGCGAACTGGCGTTCTACTACATGAACCTCGTGACCGTGCAGCGTTTGCAGCGCAATCCGACCGTGAAGGCCGAGATCGCCCTGCGCGGATTCGCCGAGGGCGCCGCCGAAGGTGACACCACGCAGCGGCAGGGCATCCCCGTCGGGTTCTTCACCTACCCCATCTCGCAGGCGTCGGACATCACGGCTTTCAAAGCCACGACCGTCCCCGTGGGCGAGGACCAGGAGCCGATGATCGAGCAGACGCGCGAGATCGTCCACAAATTCAACTCCGTGTACGGCGAGACGCTCGTCGAGCCCGAAATCCTGCTGCCCGACAACGCCGCCTGCATGCGCCTGCCGGGCACCGACGGCAAAGCCAAGATGTCCAAGTCGCTCAACAACTGCATCTACCTGTCGGACACGGCCGAAGAGGTGAAAAAGAAGGTGATGGGCATGTACACCGACCCCGACCACCTGCGCGTGGAGGACCCGGGCAAGGTCGAGGGCAACACGGTCTTCACCTACCTCGACGCCTTCAGCCGCCCCGAACACTTTTCCAGATATTTGCCTGAATACTCCTCTTTGGAGGAGTTGAAAGCGCACTACCGCCGCGGCGGACTGGGCGACGTGAAGGTGAAACGGCTGTTGATCGCCATCCTCAACGAAATGCTCGATCCGATCCGCGAACGCCGCCACTACTACGAGGCCCGCATCGGCGAGGTGTACGAAATCCTGCGCGAAGGCTCGGAGAAAGCCCGCGCCGCCGCCGCCGAAACCCTGGAAGAGGTCCGTGCCGCCATGAAAATCAACTATTTCGACGACAAGGAACTGATCGCCGGGCAGGCCGAACATTTCGCTCAGAACCAGTAGAACGATGTCTTTTCGCACCGAACGCCTGTATCTCGAATTCCTCCGGCTGACCCGGAGACTGTCGAACAGCCAGATCATGATGGTTCTGGCCGTGGTGGTCGGTGTGCT
>USBO01000030.1 GCA_900552955.1 uncultured Alistipes sp. | reverse complement strand
AACCCCGTCAACGCCTTCGACGCCGAATACACGTGGGAGGTCGACGGCACGGAACGGCAGCGCGGCCCGCAGCCCGAATACCGCTTCGAGGCCACAGCCGAGGGGCCGCACACCGTGACGGTCACCATGCGCAACAGCTACACGACGCACGCGCAGGCCTTGCAGGTCAACGTCTGCCCCGCCGAAGGCGCCTACTACCGCCCCGCCGGCGCCGCGAGCCGTGCGGCGACCGTCCGCGTCTTCGAGTACCTCCCCGCTCCCGGGCTGTGGGTGAGCGGCTACATGTACGGCCCGCTCTTCACGGCCACGACGATGGCCGAGGCGTGCGAATACGCGCAGTCGCGCTTCGACATCAACTACATGATCTCGCTGGGCGCCTGGGGCGGCTACGTCGTCGCGGGCTTCGACCACAGCGTCGACAACAGCGGCGGCGGGGTCGATCTGGCCATTCGGGGCAACCCCTACGACTATCAGTCGGAGCCGGGCATCGTGTGGGTCGCGCAGGACGAGAACGGCGACGGCCTGCCCAACGACACGTGGTACGAACTCGCGGGATCGGAGTACGACAGCCCCGAGACGATCTACGACTACTCGGTGACCTACTACCAACCCACGCGCCCGAACGCCGCCGTCGTATGGCGCGACAACCGCGGCAACGGAGGCACGGTCGACTACAACGCCTACTGGAACCCTTCGGAGAGCTACTACCAGCCGTGGCTGCCCCAAGGGCAGTGCACGTTCTACGGCACGCGGCTCGTCGACCGTTCGCGCGTCGAGGCGTCGGGGCAGACCGTCGTTCCGCCCTTCGACTGGGGCTATGCCGACAATGCGGGCAAGAGCGACTTCGACGGGCAGTTCTGCCTCTTCCGCCTGAGCAACGCCCGCACCTTCGACGGCCGGCCCGCCGATCTGAAATACATCGACTTCGTGAAGATCCAGACCGGCCAGATGGGCAAGACCGCGCTGCTGGGCGAGACCTCCACCGAGGTGCACCACATCGTCGACTACCGGCTCCTCGACCGCGAAACCGAATAACCCCATGCGCCGCCTGCCCCTCCTGCTCCTGCTCGCCCTGCCGCTGCCCGCCGCCGCGCAGCAGGAGCGGCCCGCGTGGTCGCTGGCCATCGAGGAGGTGCCGGTGGTGACCCGCCGCACGATGAAGGAGATCGGCGTGCAGCGCACGCAGCTCGACTCGGCGGTGCTGCGCGACAATATCTCGCTCTCGATGGCCGATGTGCTCGCGCAGAGCGCCAACCTCTTTATCAAGAGCTACGGCCGCGCCACGCTCTCGACGGCCGAGTTCCGCGGCACGTCGCCCTCGCACACGCAGGTGACGTGGAACGGCATGCGGCTCAACTCGCCGATGCTCGGGACGGTCGACTTCTCGATGATCCCCTCGTTCTTCATCGACGCGGCGACGCTGCTGCACGGCGCCTCGTCGATCGGCGTCACGGGCGGCGCGCTGGGCGGCGCCGTCGTGCTGGCCACCCGCCCCTCCGCCGAACGGGGCTGGACGACGCAGTATGTGCAGGGCATCGGGTCGTTTTCGACTTTCGCCCAATACCTGCGCGTGAGCTACGGCGGCGAGCGGTGGAGCGCCTCGACGCGCGCGGTCTACTCCACCTCGGACAATGACTTCCGCTACACCAACCGCGACAAGATGGAGCTCGTCTACGGCCCCGACGGCGCGGTGGTCGACACCTACCACCCCGTCGAACGCAACCGCAGCGGCTACTTCCGCGACCTGCATCTGCTGCAGGAACTCCATTGCGACCGCGGCGACGGCACCCGTTACGGCCTCGCGGCATGGTATCTCGATTCGAAACGCGGCCTGCCGTTCCTCTCGACCGACTACCGCGACGACGTGTCGATCCTCAACGAACAGCGCGAACGGACGCTGCGCGCCGTGGCGTCGTGGGAGCGGCTGCGCGACCGGCTCAAACTGGGAGCGAAGCTCGGCTATGCCTACACCGCCTCGGCCTACGATTTCATCCAGCGCAATGCGCAGGGGGCGCAGAGCGACCTGACGCTGAGCCGCAGCTACCTCCACACCCCCTACGGACAGTTCGAGGCCGAATACTACATCGGCCGGCGGTGGCTCTTCAAGGCGAGCCTCGCGCTCCACGTCCCCATGGTCGATTGCAGCGACAAGAGCCCCTACCACGAGGGCGACGTCTACGACCGCTGGCGCGCGGAGCTGTCGGGCCACCTCTCGGCCAAGTGGCGGCCGACCGAGCGCATCGGCATAGCCGTCGACCTGCGCGGCGAATCGTACGACCGCCGCGCCGTGCCGCCGATCCCCGCGCTCTTCTTCGACTGGATCGTCTCGCGCCGCGGCAACGTGGTCTTCAAGGCCTCCGTGGCGCGCAATCACCGCTACCCGACGCTCAACGACCGCTACTACCAGCCGGGCGGCAACCCCGACCTGCGTCCCGAACACGGATTCACCTGCGACGGCGGCGTCTCGTTCGCCGCGGGCGGCGAGGCGAAGGGCTACTCGCTGCGGGGCGAAGCGACGCTCTTCGACTCGCATATCGACGACTGGATTCTCTGGGTGCAGGCGCGGCGCGGCTACTGGACGCCACGCAACGTCCGCAAGGTGCACAGCTACGGCGCCGAAACACGGCTCGACGCCTCGGTGCGCCTCGCACGCGACTGGCGGCTGCGACTCGACACGCGTTTCGCATGGACGCCTTCGATCAACTACGGCGAACCTGTCAACGACGCCGACGCCTCCTACGGCAAACAACTGGTCTACGTCCCCGAGTACGCCGCGGCCGCCACGGCGACGCTCGGCTGGCGGCGCTGGACGCTCGTCTACAAGTGGAACTACTACAGCGAACGCTACACCACCACGAGCAACGACACGTCGCTGCGAACGGGCCGGCTCGAGCCCTACTTCATGAACGACCTCTCGCTCGAACGCTCCATCGCGCTGCGATGGGCCGATCTGTCGTTCAAAGGAACGGTGCGCAACCTCTTCAACGTCGAGTACGTCACCGTGCTCTCGCGCCCCATGCCACGCCTAAACTACGAACTTTTTCTGGACATCCGTCCCAAATTCCGCTCCCGCAACCGATGAGACGCCTCCTTCCCCTGCTCTGCGGCCTGCTGATGACCGCCTGCACACAACGCACCTCGCGCCCGATCGGCGACTTCACGCTGCCGGTCTACACACCCCGCTATGCTTCGGGGTTCGAGATCACGGGCGCACCCGACAGCCGCAGCACGCTGCTGACCGTCCGCAATCCGTGGTACGGAACCGAGGTGACCGCCCAGCGCCTCTTCATCGCCCGCGACGGCGACGAGACGCCCGCCGGCTTCGAGGGACAGGTGCTGCGCGACGAGGCGCGGCGCGTGGTCTGCATGTCGGGCTCCTACGTCGCCATGCTCGATGCGCTCGGGGCCGCCGACCGCGTGGTGGGCGTCTCCGGCGAGCAATACCTGCTCAACAAAACCGTCCGCAGCCGTCTGGCCAGCGGGACGGCCGCCGACGTGGGCTTCGACAGCAACATCGACTTCGAACGGCTCGTGGCGCTGCGGCCCGATCTGGTGATGCTCTTCGGCATCGGCGGGGCCGACACGGGGCTCACGGGCAAGCTGCGCGAATTGGGCATTCCCTACGTTTACATGGGCGAACATTGCGAGGAGTCGCCGCTGGGCAAAAGCGAGTGGCTGATCGCTGCGGCCGAGATCGCGGGGTGCCGCGACGAAGGCATCCGCCGCTTCGCCGCGATTCCCGAACGTTACGAACGGCTGCGGGCCGTCGCACGGCAGAGCACCGAGAGACCGCGCGTGATGCTCAACACCCCCTACCGCGACACATGGTTCATGCCGGCGCGCAACAGCTACATGGTGCGGCTCATCGAGGATGCCGGTGCGCAGTACGTCTTTGCGGAGAACACGGCGGCACAGACACAGCCCATCGACTTCGAACGGGCCTACTACCTCACCCGTCAGGCGGACTTCTGGCTCAACACGAGCGGCTGCGAAACGCTCGAAGACCTGCGCCGGCAGAATCCGCGGCTGGCCAGCACGCCGCCCGTGCGCGAGGGACGCGTCTACGACAACAACCGCCGCCGCAACGCCGCGGGCGGCAGCGACTTCTGGGAGTCGGGCGTGCTGCGCCCCGATCGCGTGCTGGCCGACCTCGTGCTGATCTTCCACCCCGAACTCTCGGAAACCGACGAGCTCTATTATTACCGGCGGCTGGAGTGATCCCGCGCCGTCCGGGGCGGCCAGCACCGGCTCCGGCGGCCGCGGCACGACTGCGACATATTTTCGGCAGAAATTTTGTCGGATCGAAAAGAATTGTTACCTTTCGTTGAACTCCGTATGTCGCAACCGATGAACGACCCCGACCGCCGTCCGCTCCCCGTCCGCATCTTCCGTCTCTACTACGACGGATTCCGCGAAATGACGCTCGGCCGCACGCTGTGGGCCATCATCCTCATCAAGCTGTTCCTGATCTTCGTCGTACTGCGGCTGCTCTTCTTCCCCGACGCTCTGGGCGGACGAAGCGCCGAGCAGCGCGGAGAGATCGTGCGCGAAACATTGGTAAACGCAAAATAGAAAACTCAAAAAGCGTATGGTTTCGGAAATGCTACAAAGCGTGGAGTGGTCGCGGGCGCAGTTCGCCCTGACGGCCATCTACCATTGGATTTTCGTCCCGCTGACGCTCGGCCTGAGCGTGTTGTGCGCGCTGATGGAGACCCGCTACTACCGCACGGGCGACCCCTTCTGGCGCAGCACGACGCAGTTCTGGATGCGTCTGTTCGGCATCAACTTCGCCATCGGCGTGGCCACGGGACTGATCCTCGAATTCGAGTTCGGCACCAACTGGTCGAACTACTCCAACTTCGTGGGCGACATCTTCGGCGCGCCGCTGGCCATCGAGGGGATCATGGCCTTCTTCCTCGAAGCGACCTTCGTGGCGGTGATGTTCTTCGGCTGGGATCGCGTGAGCCGCGGCTTCCACCTCTCGGCCACGTGGCTCACGGCCATCGGCGCCAATCTCTCGGCGCTGTGGATTCTGGTGGCCAACGCGTGGATGCAGTACCCCGTCGGATGCTCGTTCAACATCGCCACGGTGCGCAACGAGATGAATTCATTCTGGGACGTGCTCCTCTCGCCCGTGGCGATCAACAAGTTCTCGCACACGGTCACCTCGTCGTTCCTGCTGGCCGCACTCTTCGTCATGGGCGTGAGCGCGTGGTACCTGCTGCGCGGACGCCACCGCCGCATGGCCCGCAGCAGCATCGCGCTGGCCTCGGCCTTCGGACTGATCTTCGCCCTGGTGGCCGCCTTCTCGGGCGACCGCTCGGGTGCCATCGTGGCGCGCGTGCAGCCGATGAAGCTGGCCGCCATGGAGGCCCTTTACCGCGGCGAGGAGGGCGCTCCGCTCACGGTGGTCGGCATGCTGCGGCCCGAAGCCGAACGGCCCTTGAACGGCGATCCGTTCTATTTCAGCATCAAAATCCCCAAAATGTTGTCGCTGATGAGCTTCCGCTCGGCCGACGCCTTCGTGCCGGGTATTTACGATCTGGTCGACGGCAACGAGAAGCACGGCATCATGTCCACGGCCGAGAAGATGGCACGCGGACGCCGTGCCATCGAGGAGCTCGGCCGCTACCACGAAGCGCGCAAGCGGGGCGACACCGCTGCGATGAAGGAGGCGGAGGCGCTTTTCGACGGCTCGACGCCCGAGGGCGCGGCCTTCCTGCGCGACTACTACGCCTATTTCGGCTACGGCTACCTCCGCTCGCCGCAGGAGACGGTGCCCGACGTGCCGCTGGTCTTCTATGCGTTCCGCGTGATGGTCGGCGCCGGCACCCTCTTCATCCTGCTCTGCGCCGCGGTGTGGTGGCTCAACCGCCGCGACCGTCTCGCCGGCAAACGATGGCTCCTGTGGACGATGATCCTCTCCGTGCCGCTGGCCTACCTCGCCTCGCAGGCGGGCTGGATCGTGGCCGAGGTGGGACGTCAGCCGTGGACGATCCAGAACCTGCTGCCGACCTGCGTCTCGGGCTCGCACATCGCCGCCACTCCCGTGGCCGTCACATTCTTCATCTTCCTCGCACTCTTCACGGTGCTGCTGGTGGCCGAGGTGGCCATCATGCTGCGTCAGATCGAGATCGGACCTAAAGAATAACCCGCTATGGACACACTTTCACTGCTGCAACACTACTGGTGGTTCATCATCTCCCTGCTGGGTGCGCTGCTGGTCTTCCTGCTCTTCGTGCAGGGCGGCCAGGGGCTGCTCTACGTCATGGGCCGCACCGAAGCCGAGCGCGATCGGATCGCCGATGTCCTCGGCCGCAAATGGGAGCTCACCTTCACGACGCTCGTCACCTTCGGCGGCGCCTTCTTCGCCTCCTTCCCGCTCTTCTACTCGACGTCGTTCGGCGGCGCCTTCTACGTCTGGACGGCCATCCTGCTGGTCTTCGTGGTGCAGGCCGTCTCCTACGAGTACCGCCGCAAACCGGCCAACGTGCTCGGGCTGCGCACCTACGAAGCCTTCCTGATGCTCAACGGCGTGGCGGGGCCGCTGCTGCTGGGCGTGGCCGTGGGGACGTTCTTCACCGGCGCGGAGTTCACCGTCGACCGCATGAACATCGCCGACCTGGGCGGCAACACCTCCATCTCGCAATGGGCGACACCGTGGCACGGACTCGAAGCATTGGCCGACCCGCGCAACCTGCTCTTAGGCGCGGCCGTCTTCGCCCTTTCGCGGGTGCTGGCGCTCCACTTCTTCCTCAACAACTTCGCCGACGAGCCGATGCGCCGGCGCGCACAACGGCTCTCGGGCGGCTATGCGCTGCTCTTCCTGACCGCCTTTCTCGCCTTCTTCGGCTGGCTGCTCTGCTCCGACGGCCGGACGATCGACCCCGCCACGGGCGCGGTGAGCCTCGAACCCTACAAATACTTCCACAATCTGCTGGCGATGCCCATCGTCGCGGCGGTGCTGCTGGCGGGGGTCGCAGGGGTGCTCGCAGGCATCTGGAGCGGCTGGCGCAGCGGCAGCCGGCGGGCCATCTGGTTCAGCGGCGCGGGAACGATCCTCGCGGTGCTGGCGCTGCTGCTCATCGCGGGGTGGAACGACACCTGCTACTACCCGTCGCTGACGGATATGCAGTCGTCGCTGGCGATCACCAACAGCTCGTCGAGTCTCTTTACGCTCAAGGCGATGAGCGTCGTCTCGCTGCTGATCCCCTTCGTCGTGGCCTACATCTGGTACGCATGGCGGGCGCTGACCCGCCCGCTCGCAGAGCGTGCGGACGAGGGGCAGGAACAGAGTTATTGATTCGGGAAAACGTCCGTCGAAAACGAAAGACCGTCGTTCAGCGACGGTCTTTTCGTTCGCGGTCGATCGTCCGGCGGCGCCGCACCGACCAGCCGAAATGGCCGATGAGCTCGCCCAGCCGGAAATATTCGCCGTGCGAGTAGGCCAAGAGCCCCGCGCGCTCCAGATCGAACCGCCCCGTGGCGGGATCGAGGAAGCGGTCGTCGATGAGCACATTGACCACCTCGGCCAGAAACATGTCGTGCGAACCGAGCGGCAGCACCTGCCGCACGCGGCACTCGACGGCCACGGGCGACTCCTCCAGCACCGGGGCTGCGACGACTGCCCCGCGCTGCGGCGTGAGCCCCGTCTCGCGGAACTTGTCGTAGTCGCGGCCCGAGCGCACGCCGCACCAGTCGACGGCGCGCGCCATGCCGGCCGTGGCGAGGTTGATCGTGAACTCGCCCGTGCGCGTGAGCAGCGCATGGGAGTGGCGCTCGGGCCGCACCGAGACGTAACACATCGGCGGGTCGGTACAGACCGTGCCCGTCCACGCCACGGTCAGTACGTTCCAGTTCCCGGGCGCATCGCCGCATCCCACCAGCACGGCCGGCAGCGGATAGATCATCGTGCCGGGCTTCCAGCTCTCCTTCATCGTTCGTCGGGCGCCGCATGTGAGCCGGCGCAGGGCAAAGATACGGTTTTTCGGCCGAACCGCACCGTCCGCCCATCGGAATCCGGCGGCCGGACGCCGTTTTGGGAATGTTTTTTGCGCTGCCGCACCTAAAACACCGACACCATGTCCGACGACTCCCTGCGCCTCACCTTTCTCCACCCCGACACGGACGACCACACCGCCGTACCGCTGGCCGGCGCCGGCGTCAAGGCCGGTTTTCCCTCGCCGGCCGACGACTTCATCGAACAGAGCATCGACCTGAACCGGCTGCTCATCCGCAACCCGCCGGCCACGTTCCTCGTGCGCGTCGACGGCGACAGCATGCAGGACGAATGCATTCTCGACGGCAGTCTGGTCGTAGTCGACAAGTCGCTGCGTCCCGCCGACGGCGACGTGGCGGTCTGCTGGCTCGACGGCGAGTTCACGCTCAAGCGCATCCGCATCGAACGGGAGCGCGTCGTGCTGATGCCGGCCAACGAACGGTTTGAACCGATCGTCGTGGGCGAGGACGACCCCTTCACCGTCTGGGGCGTCGTGCGTTCGACGATCCGCATCCTGCGCTGAGATGTACGGGCTGTGCGACTGCAACAACTTCTACGTGAGCTGCGAACGGGTCTTCGACCCCTCGCTCGAGGGACGGCCCGTGGTCGTGCTCTCCAACAACGACGGCTGCATCATCGCCCGCAGCAACGAGGCCAAGCGGCTCGGCATCGCCATGGGGCAGCCGCTCTTCGAGGCGCGCGACGTGATCCGGCGGCACGACGTGGCGGTCTACTCGGCCAACTTCGCCCTCTACGGCGACATGTCGCGCCGCGTCATGGCGCTGCTGCGGCAGTTCGTGCCGGCCACCGAAGCCTACTCCATCGACGAGATGTTCCTCGACCTGCGCGACGTCGACCCCGCACGGCTCGACGGGCTGGGACACGAGATCAGCCGCACGATCCGCCGGTCGACCGGCATCCCCGTCAGCGTGGGGATCGCCCCCACCAAGACGCTGGCCAAGATCGCCAGCAAACTCTGCAAGCAATATCCCCGGCTGCAAGGGAGCTGCTGCATGCACCGCACGGAGGATATCGAGAAGGTGCTGCGCCGCTTCCCGATCGAAGACGTCTGGGGCATCGGACGACGCTACACCCGCCGCTTGCAGGCCGCCGGCATCCGCACGGCCTACGACTTCACCCGTCTGCCCGAGTCGACCGTCCGCGGCGAAATGCACGTCGCGGGCCGCCGCATCTGGCACGAACTGCGCGGCGAGCCCTGTTTCGAACTCGAACCGCCGACCGACCGCAAGAGCATCCGCACGTCGCGCACCTTCGCCCGCGCCGTCGACGACTGGGATGCGCTCCACGCCGCCGTGGCGGCCTTCGCCTCCCGCTGCGCCGAGCGGCTGCGCGGCCAGCGGAGTCTGTGCGGCGAGGTGCTGGTGTTCATCCACACCGACATCCACAAGGAGGGAGCCCCTCAGCACTACGACAGCCGCACGGTGCGCTTTCCCACGCCGACCGACAGCACGCTCGAGATCGTGGCGGCGGCCGTCCGCGCGCTGCGCGAAGCCTACCGCGCGGGCTACTCCTACCGCCGCGCGGGGGTGCTGCTGGGCGAAATCTCTCCGGCGCACGGGGTGCAGACCGAGCTTTTCGGCTGCATCGACCGCTCGAAGCACATCCGTCTGATGGAGACGCTCGACCGGCTGAACCGCACGCAGGGCAGGGGCACGGTGCGCATCGCCGCACAGGGCGAGCATCCCTATCCCGTGCGGCAGGAACATCTCTCGCCCCGCTACACCACCGACATCGATCAGATTCCGGTGGCCAAGGCGCGTGACGACGAACCGCACCCCGACGATCCGTGAGACCGCCGCGAGGCACACTCTTTGTTCCTCGCAGCGACGGAGGCCCGCGCCCTGCCCGCCTCCGCCGAAAACGCCTTATGCACACAACCGAATTCGCACGCTCCCTGCTGCACGGGATCAAAAGCTTCCTGTCCTGGATGGGGATTCCGCGCCACCTGCTCGACAGGCTGGACGAGATGCTGTTTCTCGTCTGCATCGTCGTCATCGCCTTCGTCGTGGCGGCCGGCATCCACTTCCTGCTCGTGCGCGCGGCCAAACGGATTCTCCGGCGCAAGCACCTCGACTTCTTCGACTCGCTCTTCCGCTACAGCGTCTTCCGCAAATCGACGGCGCTCATCCCGCCGCTGATCGTCTCGGCGCTGCTGCCCTTCGCCTTCGACCGCAAGACGGCGTGGTTCACCGTGAGCGAGAGGATCACGTGGATCTACTTCTTCGTCGCGCTGATCGTTTCGGTCAACGCCATCCTCAACACGGTGGGCGACACGCTCAGGAACAACGACCAACTGAAAAACCGCCCGATGAAGGGCTTCATCCAGATCTTTCAGGTGATCTTCACCTGTCTGGCCGTCATCGTCATCGTCTCGATCACCATCGGCAAATCACCGGTCAACCTCATCACGGGGCTGGGGGCCTTCACCGCGGTGCTGATGCTGATCTTCAGGGACACCATTCTGGGACTGGTGGCCGGCGTGATGATCTCCGAGAACGACATGGTGCGTATCGGCGACTGGATCGAGATGCCGCACAACGGCATCGACGGCATCGTGACCGACATCTCGCTGACGGTCATCAAGGTGCAGAATTTCGACAACACGATCGTCACCGTGCCTCCCTATTCGCTGGTCTCCGAATCGTTCGTCAACTGGCGCGGCATGACCGAATCGGGCGGACGGCGCATCATGCGCCAATACGCGGTGCGGCTCGACTGCATCCGCCCCTGCACACCCGAATTTCTCGAACGGATGAAGAACTTCGACGCCGAACTGGCGCAGTTCATCGACCGCAAGCAGCGGCAGGCAGCTGCGGGCAAGGTCGCCAACACGGAGAATCCCGAAGGGCTGGTCAACGGCACCATCGACACCAACCTCGGTCTGCTGCGCGCCTACATGGCACTCTACCTGCGCCGCCACCCCTTCGTCAGCCGCGATCTGATGCTGATGGTGCGATCGCTGGCCCCCACCGAGAACGGCCTGCCCGTTCAGATTTACTGCTTCTCCACCGACAAGAACTGGCCGAGCTACGAATCCATCCAGGCCGAGATCATGGAGCACTTCGCCGCCGTGCTGCCGGCCTTCGGTCTCTATGCCTTCCAGCGTGTCGACACGCGCGACGTCGCACATCTCAAAACGTGACGACATGACACGAATCGCCATCAAACGGATCTACGAACCCGCCGCCGCTTACGCTACCGGCAAATCGTTACCACCCGCTTCTTACATCTTTTCGTCGATTGTTCGACGGCAACTTGCGCTGCGATGTACCCTCTTTCTCTGTGATATAATATTTACTCCTTCTCTATCCTTACAACCCACATCGCACACGATTTAATATTGCATTCATCCTTAAATGGCCGGGGAGGAGCGACTGGCAGAGGGCACTATCGCGTCCTTCGGCCCGCCAAGGCTGCGGGCTGCCATTCTGCGGAACCATCCGAAGAGCGTTTTCGATTTTACGAACGCAGAACCGCTGTTATGCAAATTTTACTAACGAGACAAAACTAAGAGAAAAACTCGATATGCAATCGTTAAAACAACCTAAAGCGGGACAGTATCAAAAAAAATATTACACGTAACTTGTATTTTAAACAAAAATATATTATTTTTGAGTGATAGCGTTTAAAATTTCAGGATATGAAAAAGAATTGTTTATTTGTGGGAGTTTTGTGCATCGTTTGTGCTTATATGACACTCAAAGCGAGTTTCGCCAATGGATCTTCAACAGATAATCTACTGATCTTGAATATTGAAGCTTTGGCTGCAGGCGAAGGAGAGGGCGGAACAATCATTTGTAGCGGCGGTGACCGCATATGTGCCGAAGCATACGATGATAGCGGCAATAAAATTGCCACTTTATATATGCCCTAATAAGCGGCAACTGAATTTTACTTTCATATCTCGTCCAAGTGTGCCCCTTGTAACATGTATGGCAGAGTTTCGCATAGTGGAATTATGAAAAAATTCACAGAAGGCAGCAGTCGTTTGATCGGTTTTTATTTGCTTTTTGTTACAATGACCTCTTGTACGCCGAAGCAGCAAGAGTCGATCGCCGTCGAACGCATTGACGGATCGATCGTGAACACCGATGCGCCGCTGCTGAATCCTTCACATCTGCAAATAGATGGCGATGTTCTGTGGATAAGCGATTTCGGTGCAGATCCTATGGTAACCGCGACATCGGTTAAGACCGGAAAAGTGTTAGCCAGTGTTCTATACAAAGGAAGAGGACCTTTCGAAGGAATGCCTCCTATAAATATTCTCATCAAAAACGATAAGATCTTTTTTCACTCACGCGGAAACACTACGCTTTTTTGCGGCAACAAATACGATCTCTTAACCGGAAAGACAAAACTCCCGACAGAGAGACTAACGCTCGACCGATCGATTGACCGATGTCTGCCTCTCGACGATTCCTTACTGTTAGCCAGCGGCTCATTTAAAGAAGGCCGATTTGCATGGGTCGCCCTCAATCATCCAGAAACACTGGCTTACTTTGGAAACTATCCCGATTTCTGGGAAGAGGAAAAGAACTATAACGACATTGTAAAGAGTCGATTCCATCAATCCCGGTTCTTTCGCAATTCACAAAGCGACCGGATTGCGATCGTAGGTACATATACGCTCTCTTTAATGGAGTTTGCATCTCAGGAAGCAAAATTCGTCAAAGAATTATTACTTCACAACTACCAATACGACTACTCGGATTCAGGTCGATTCCGATACTCGAAAAAGCGCGCTGGGGTCGTCAACGGGGTCAAAGGGGCCACCGCGAACGACAAGCACATCTATATCCTCTTCGACACGGCCTCAGAAAACGACAGTCGTCAACCTTTGATATGGATGTTCGACTGGGACGGAAATCATATCCGCACGATCGATGCCGGCAAAGAGATATATCCGATAAGCGTCGATGAAAAGGACGAATATCTCTATGCTGTGAAACAGACTGACGAAAAGACTTGCATCCTACGCCTGCCGTTAAGAGAGCGTACCGAATGAATTCGGTCGCACGCGTCGAATAAAAAAAGTCCGTGAACTTCTTTCACGGACTTTTCGCTGTTCGGACTGCGGAAAGGAGGGGATTCGAACCCCTGAAACCCTTTGGGGGTTTACTCGCTTTCCAGGCGGGCCAGTTCAACCACTCCTGCACCTTTCCTCGAATACGACCCGTCGACGCCCCGACACATTTGTGCCCCGCATCGCTCACGGTCGCGGCAAAGGTACGAAAATATTTCGAACGAGCAAACGTTTCACCCGCTCGTTTTCAGCGGCCGGGAGAGTCTCCCGCCCGCAGCGACCCGTCCGGCGACCGCGCACGCCGCCCCGCCGCCGGTCACTCCTCGACCGTGAGCTCGAAAATCTCGTGCCGGTCGAAATCGAGCCAGTAGCGCAGCGCCAGCGCCCTGACATACTGCCAGTAAGGTTCGGTCAGATCGCCGTAGCGCGCGACGCCGCGCTGCACGTCGCGGCGGATGCGCTCGGCATACGCGGGTTTGAGTGCCAGCCGGATCGTCTTGTTCTTGAAGGTGAAACGGGCCTCGGGACGCGGTGCGTCGACCTGCGCCACGTCGATCAGTCCGTGGCCCACGGAGGCTCCCGTCCCCACCTGCAGCCCGTCGTTCATGCAGCTCACGGGCGGACGATGTCCGGCGAAGGTCACGACACGGATGTCGTCGACCCCGATGTTGAAATATTCGCGGGCGCGGATGCCCATCTTGACGCCGATCGTGGCATAGATTCCCAGATGCCCGTGCAGCTCGTTGGTCAGCACGGCGGCCCGCCACTCGCTCGGCCCGTGCCGGACGACGGCCGAATCGACGAGCGGAGCCACATCCGCCGCATAGAGGCCGCCGTCGACCGGAAATCCGTAGAAGACACGGCTTTCGCTGTCGGGCTTTCCGCGCAGGATCGCCGTCAGTTGCTCCTGCGCCCCCTGCACGGCGCTTTCGTCTGCCAGAGCGCACACATCGACCGTCGCGCTCAGCCTGCGCACTGAAAAGAGTTCGGGGGCGAAGAGCCAGACAGCCGTCAGATCGTCCCACACCCGCAAATGTCCGGCTGCGACCAGCTCCGCCAGCGGCGCGGCGCGATGGGTGGCGACGATCTTGCGGGCATAGGGGGTGGGCACCGCCGCCAGCGCGTCGAGCAGCGCGGGGGTGACGACGAACGGACACGACGGATCGGCCGTCACGACGGTCACGGGCACGCCGCTGGCCAGCACATGCTGCGCCGCCGCACGGTCGACGGCATAGTTGGCCCCCGACAGCGGTTCCGCACGGTCGTTGTACCAGACGATCCGCTCGATGCGGCTGCCCAGATCGGGGCGCTCGTGCAGCAGGTCGGAGAGGTTCGTCAAAGCTCCGAGGGCGATGACCACCACCCGCTCCTCCTCGTCGGCGAGCGTCTGCGCGAGCAGCGACTTCGCCGCGGGGAACTCGCAGCCGACGGCATCGCCCCACGCCACCCGCTCGGAGTGAGCGCGCCACGCGGGCACCGGAGCCTGCACCGCACGCCCCGCACCCACGGGAATGCCCTCATGATAGAAGGAGTTCAGCAGCGCCCGCACCCGCACGGCGGCGCTGTCGGGAAGCAGCGCGCCCTCGGAGGTCGTGACGGCGAGCACCTCCACCTCGCGGTTACCCAGCAGCAGACACAGCGTGCGCAGGTCGTCGGCAGCGCCGTCGGTGTCGATGACGGCATGGAAACGCGCTTTGCCCGAGTGGGCGTGCGCCGCGGTCAGCCCGACGGCCAGCAGCAGCGTGAAAACAGATCGTGAGAACGAACGGAAGTTGCAGATAAACATCAGAAATTCATATTTACGCCGCCCAGCACCGTGGCGCGCGGCATGGGAAATCCGGCATTGATCTCGTAGCGTTGCGCCAGCAGGTTCTCGCCCCGCACGAACAGCTCGAGCCGGCGGGCCGCACGGAACGTGACGTCGGCGTCCCACAGCACGAAATCGTCCGTCAGCAGGGGTTGCACCGACGTGCAGAGCCCGCGGACGTACTGCACACCGGTCGACGCCCGCCAGCGCCCGCGCGTGAAATCGGCGCCCGCATAGAGCTTGTGTTCGGGAGCCGCCACCACCGGATAGCGCATGTGGAGGTAGCTGTAATTGGCCGAAATGGCCCACACGGCGTTCAGGCGGTAGCTCACGTCGCCCTCGACGCCCCAATTCTCGATACGGCCCGTGTTGACGTTCATCATGCGGCCGTCGACCGGCACCGTGCGGATCATGTTGTCGCCGTCGATATAGTAGACGCTCGCACCGTAGCCGAGCGCGCCCCCGCGCAGGCGCTGCGTGAACGAAAGTTCGTAATTCATCAGCTTTTCGGGCCTGAGATCGGGGTTCTGCGGCGGGAACATATACATCTCGCGGATCGTGGGGAAGCGGAACCCCTTACCGACCGTCGCCTTGAGCTGGGCGTTGTGCGGCAGCAGGAACGACAGACCGCCCTGCGGCACCCACTCCGTTCCGGAATGCGAGTGGTGGTCAAGACGCACGCCGGCGTCGAGCGTCAGCCAGCGGGTCAGCCGCTGACGGAAATCGACATAGCCGGCCACCTCGTCCATCGTCTTGTCGACCG
>USBO01000029.1 GCA_900552955.1 uncultured Alistipes sp. | reverse complement strand
ACCTCGAATCGGCCAACGTCTTCTTCAAGTCGGCCACGCACTTCGGAGGCGCCGAGCTGGCGGCGATGGTCATGGGGACGAAGGTTCCCTGCGTGCTCACCTCGCGCGGCGACTCGCGGATGACCAAGATGTACTCCATCGCCCTGGCCTGTCTGGCCGCACGCTGACGACCGCACCCACAGCCGAACCCACACACGCATTCCGACTATGAGCTACCTCATTCTGGCCATCAACCCGGGCTCGACTTCCACGAAGATCGCCGTATACGAAGATACGCAGCCCGTACTCTCGCTGGCGATCGACCACTCCGCCGCCGAGATCGCATCGTTCGCCTCGGTCGGCGACCAGTTCGAATGGAGGAAGGATCTGATCGTAAAATCGCTGCGCGAACATGGATTCGACATCGGCACCCTCTCGGCCGTCATCGGCCGCGGCGGTCTGATCCACCCCGTCGAGGGCGGCGTCTACGAAGTCAACGAGGCGCTGCACGACGACCTTCTGCACGCCCGCAGGCTCCACGCCTCGAATCTGGGCGGCCTGATCGCGCAGGAGATCGCGGCCGAGGCCGGCGTTCGGGCCTTCATCGCCGATCCGGTCGTCGTCGACGAGATGATCCCCTACGCCCGTCTGTCGGGACTGCCCCAACTGCCGCGCGAGTCGATCTTCCACGCCCTCAACCAGAAGGCCATCGCACGCCGCTACGCCCGCGAAACGGGCGGCAAATACGAGGAGCTGAACCTGATCGTCTCGCACATGGGCGGCGGCATCACCGTCAGCGCCCACCGGCAGGGACGCGTGATCGACACGACCAACGCCCTCAACGGCGCAGGGCCCTTCTCGCCCGAGCGCGCCGGCACGCTGCCTCCCGGGCCGCTGATCGACCTCTGCTTCTCGGGGCAATACAGCCGCGAGGAGCTGCACAAGCTCATCAACGGCCGCGGCGGACTGCTCGCGCACCTCGGCACGACGTCGGTGCCCGAGATCCTGCAGCGCATCGACAACAACGACCTGCAGGCGATGCTGGTGCTGCGTGCCATGTGTTACAGCGTGGCCAAGGAGATCGGCGCGATGGCCATCGCCCTCAAAGGCAAGGTCGACGCGATCCTGCTCACCGGCGGCATCGCCCACAACAAGCGGCTCACGGACTTCATCGCCGCACACGTCGACTTCATCGCTCCGGTCTTCGTCTACCCGGGCGAGAACGAGCTGGAGGCGCTGGCCCGCAATGCGCTGGCCGTGCTGCGCGGCGACTGTGCGGTGAAAACGTACTACAAGGAGACTGCAACGGCCTAAAACCGGCCCGTCTCCGCAAATCCGCACTCGGGCGGAACTCATCGATGAGTTCCGCCCGAGTGCGTTCAGAAAGGCTGCCCCCCTGCACGGTCATTCGCCGAACTGCTGCCGCCACGTGACCTCCCAGTTCTTCCACTTGCCGTCCGTAACGGTCAGCGTCAGATTGTGCGTTTTGTTCAGCGTAGGCTGTGTGAGAAATACCAGACAGAAGCCCGGATGAATCAACCGATAATCCGACGCATCCATCTCCGAAAGCACTCTGTAGACCGGAGCATATCCGTATTTATAGGTATATACGCCCTTCTTGTAAAACTCGATTTCCGTTTCGTCCCATTTATAGGCATTCCGATATCCGCCGGCAATGAAATCATAAGGCGAGGCCCCCACGAACATCACGATATCGGCCAGCGGCATCCGGGCCTTGTGCTGTTCGTCGAAATCGCTGTCGCTCACGAGCTTCATCTTCTGAAAAGCGTTGAGTACCGAGAAGTTCGTCCCGTAGGGGATAAAAGGTCCCTTGTAATTGCGATCGAATGGATTGTCCACCCGATCGCAGTCGACCGCCAAGCCGAGACATCCGACCTTCGCATATCCCGAACACGCTTCAACTGCAAGCTGTTCGACATCCACGTAACCCTGTACGAAATAGCCCTCCTGAGAGGTCCAGATCATCCCGTCGTCTTCAATCACCGTTTTCGGCTCTTCGCTGTCGCCGCACGCCGAAAGGACGATCGGAAGCACCAATAGTATACAAACGAACAAGTTATAGACGCTTCTCATGGCTTGCTGATTTTAAGGTTTGATTTTCCCGACCACTCTGATATTGTAGCGATAGTAATGAGACTTGCCCTCATCGATCGTCGTTCTCGCCGCAGGGCCCGCTGTCGTATCGAACACATCATCGAAATAATAGCCATCTTCTTTGCCCCACCAACCCCAATTGCAATGCACGAACGAACGATTTTCATATTCCGTTTTCAATAAGATGCCGTCGTACCGATAGGTATACTTATCCTTGCGTTGGGTCAACTCAGAGTCAATCACCCATAGGTATAGTCATATCCGTGGTGATACATGATTTGACCGACCGCAACGGCTGTGCATCCAGCCAATCCATTTGCACCTTGGTACTCTTCCCAATCTATATAACAATGAGCATTCAACGGTGCATCTTGTCCCCACTGACAAGCAAGCTTCGTTCCGATCTCCGAGTAGTTATACCAGTCGGAATACTCGACATAATCCTCGTCGATATCGGGATCGTAGCCGTCGTCATCGCTCAGGACGACGAGATTCCCGTCCGCATCGTAGACGGGCAGCCCCGTTTTGAGCCGGTAATAGGTATCGGCACGCGACAGGAAGATGGCGAAGCCCGGATTGTCGGAACCCACCTCGGGATCGAGATTGCCCTCCTCGACGAAAGCGAGCGTTTAAAAAACAAGGCCAATACCCGCAAGTTAAATAAAATTCAACGTAAAAACAAGCCGATCCCTCTTAAAAAATATGAATCACCGCTTTGCAACGATCTTCCGCACGATGGCCAGCGTCTCGCGCAGCGCCTCCAGACGGAAGAGCACCGCGGCGCCCACGAAGACCGTCGCGCCGGCGATCGACTGCACCATCAGCCGCAAACCGAGGTGCAGCCCCGCGATGCGCGGCTGCACGCCCCACACCACCGTGCCGTACATCAGCGCCGTGACGGCCGCCACGGGCAGCAGCGTGCGCACGAACCGTCCGACCGACAGGGTGCAATAGCGCGTCGTAGCGGCCAGGTTGAGCGCCAGTTCCGCAGCGGCCATCGCCACCATGCCCCACACGATCGCCATCACGCTGTGCGGAATGGTCGCCGCGAGCACACCCGTCATCAGAATGCGTTTGGCCACCTCCAGCCGCACCACCACGCGCCCGTCGCTCAGCGTCTTGAGCACGTTGTAGGCGACCATCGCCAGCGGCGTGAAAAGTCCCACGAGGCACATCGCCTCGAAATAGGGCACCGTCGGCATCCACCGCTCGCCCAGCAGCAGCGCGAAGAGATCGGGCGCGACGGCCGACAATCCGGTCATTGCGGGGAACATCAGAAAAGCGACGATCATCACCACCTGCCGGTAGCTCTCGGCAAACTTGGCCGGCGCGGCCGCCAGCTTGGAAAAGGCAGGAAAGGTGACGTTCTGCACCGACTGCACGGTCGAAGTGACGGGCAGCTCCTCGAGCTTCTGCGCCTGAAAGAAATAGCCCAGCAGATCGGTCGAATAGATCTTGCCGATGAAGAGCTGCGCCACGCGGTTGTAGATCGCCGCGATCAGGTCGGTGGCCATCAACCGCAGACTGTAGGGCGCCATCTCGCGCAGCGGCCGCACGGAGGCTCGCCCCGCACGCCGCGGCCGCCAGTCGCTGAAGAACCACAGCAGCAGCGCCCGCACGGCGATCGACGACACGCGCTGTCCGACCAGACTCCACACGCCGCAGCCGGCCAGCGCCATCGTCACGGCCAGCACGCCGCTGGCGAGCGACGCGGCGAAGGTGATCTTCGACAGCAGCGCGAAACGGAACTGCCGCACGAAAAGCGTGTTCTGAATCACCCCCAGCGCATTGATCGGAACGAGCAGAAAGAGCACCGGCGCGATCCGCGCCAAAATCGGCCGTTCGTAGAAGGCCGCGACCGTCGGAAAGACCGCCACCAACACGCCGTAAACGATCCACGAAACGACGACATTGAACAAAAAAACCGATTTGTAATCGCGCGGCGCAGCATCGTGCCTGCGAATGAGCATCTGCGAGAAGCCGCTGTCGACGACCACCAGAGCCAACGACGAGAAGAAGGTCATCAGCGCCATCAGCCCCACGTCGTCGGGCATCAGCAGACGCGCCACGACGATCGAGACGACCATTTGCAGCAGGATGGTTCCGAGCTTCTCGCCCAGACTCCACGCCACGCCGCTGGCGACCTTATCGCGCAACTCCGAACCCATGCCGCTACTTGCGAAGCGCGCGGCGCTCCTCGTTGCGGCGTTTGATGTCGCCGATGGTGGCGATCTCGATGTAGGAGGCGCCGCGCACGGCACCGAAGCTGCCGCCCAGGGCCACGACCATGTCTTCGTCCTTCAGCTCCAGATAGTGCTGGTTGACGAACTCCATCGCATCGCCCAGGAAATGATAGGAGTCCTCCTCGCTTTTGCTGCGCAGAATCGGCATGACGCCGTAGGAGAGCCCCAGCAATCGCTGCGCCTGCAACGTGTAGCAGACCGCAATGACGATCGTCGTCGGACGGAACGCCGCAATGTAACGGCCCGTGCGGCCCGACAGCGTATCGAGCAGGATCGCCCGGATCGGCAGGTTGGTCGAAGCGCGCACGGCCGAACGGGCGATCTGCGCCGTGATCTCGTGGTTGACCGACACCATGTGGATGTCGATGAAGGGGGTCGAATGCGCTTCGTCGCGCTCGATGGCCTTGGCAATGCGCGCCATCGTCTCGACCGACTCCACGGGATAGGCGCCCGAGGCGGTCTCGTCGCTCAGCATCACGGCGTCGACGCGCTCGTAGATGGCGCTGGCCACGTCGCTCACCTCGGCACGCGTCGGGCGCGGCGAACCGACCATCGAGTAGAGCATCTGCGTGGCGATGATGACCGGTCGTTTGGCGGCGATGCACTTGTCGACGATCATGCGCTGCGTGATGGGAATGACCTCCGCCGGCAGTTCGACACCCAGATCGCCGCGTGCGACCATGATGCCGTACGAAGCCTCGATGATCTCGTCAATATTGTCGATCCCCTCCCGGTTCTCGATCTTCGAAACGATCTTGATGCCGCTCCTCTTCCGGTCGAGAATCTCCTGTACGGCCGCGACGTCGCGCGCGCTGCGCACGAACGAGTGAGCGATGAAATCGACGCCGTTCTCGGTGGCCCATTCGATGTACATCCTGTCCTTCTCGGTGACCGACGGCAAGTCGATCGACACGTCGGGAACGTTGACGCTCTTGCGCGAACGCAGCGTGCAGTCGCGCATCACGCGGCAGATCAGCTCCCCGTCGCCCTTCTCTTCGACGTGCAGCTCCATCTCGCCGTCGGCGATGAGCATCGTCGCCCCCGCCGGCACGTCGCGCACGATGTGCTCGACATTCATGTAGATCACCTCGCGCGTGGACGGAATGTCCTCGCTGACGCTCGTGCCGCGCACCTTCACCCGATCGCCCGCAGCGAAACGGATGCCGTCGGGATAGGCGTCGTCCATACGCGTGACGCGGATTTCGGGCCCCTTCGTGTCGAGCATGACAGGGATCGAATTCGAGACGCTGCGCACCGTACGGATAATCTGGGCGGCATTTTCCAGCGAAGCGTGCGCCGAATTGATCCGCACGATGTTCATGCCCGCGCGGTAAAGGCTCCGCACCAACTCCTCCGTGCAACGCTGCACCGAGAGCGTCGCCACTATTTTCGTCCGTTTAATCATAATCGCAACCTAATTTTCACCTGATTTCAACAAAAGAAGTGCCTCGACGCCCAACCGGTAGGAATCCAGTCCGAAACCCATGATCGACCCGCGCACGACGGGCGCCAGCAGCGACACGCGGCGAAACTCCTCGCGCGCCAGAATCGACGAGATATGCACCTCCACCACGGGCGTCGTCACGGCGGCCACGGCATCGCGCAGCGCCACCGACGTGTGGGTGTAACCTCCGGCGTTGAGCGCCACGCCGTCGTAACGGCCTTCGCTTCGATGCAGCGCATCGATCAGTTCGCCCTCGATGTTCGACTGGAAGCAGTCCAGTTCGACAGCGGGAAAAGCCGCCCGCAGCCGTTCGAGATACTCCCCGAAGGAGGTCGATCCGTAGACCGCCACATCGCGCCGCCCCTGCAAGTTGAGATTGGGGCCGTTGAGAATCAGAATCTTCATCGTTTTCATCTGTTTTCCGGCGGAGGCCGAAGACATCCGGCGCAACGGCCGCAGCCGCTCCGCACCGGCAACAAAGATAGGCTTTTTCCGCGAGTTTACCGCATCCCGCACCGCATGTCCGACAAAAACATACGCCGCCCCGAAGGACGGCGCACGTTCATGCATGCCGAAGGCAGCGGATCACTCGGTGTCCTTCATGCAGCGCACCGAGTTGCCCGAGGCGCGATAACCCTCGTTGGTCATCATCAGTACATAGGACTTGGTGATGCGCATGTGGTACGAGAACTGGTAATGCACCGTTCCCGTCTGGTTGTTCCGCGTGATCGAGGGCGAATTGCTCCAGTAGTCGCCGTAATAACCGACATGCCACAGCCGGCCCTCGCCGTAATCGTACCCCCTGAATTCGGTGTAGTCTCTGTAGCCCGCCGACGGATAATAGACCTCCATCCCGCCCAGGTTGATCGAGCGGCCGCCGTTGACCTCATCCCAAAGGAAGGCGTTGTCGCCGTCGCCGAACGTGTCGCTGTCGTACCACACGTCGGCCGCCGGAAGCCTGTAACCGGGAGGACAGGGGTCGTAGATCGCCTTGATGCCCGTCGTCCCCGTATAACCGGTGGGGTTGCCCCACGCCAGATGGGCCGTCGAGCTCCAGAGCCAATGCAGGTAGCCCGTGTCGCCGACCTTCGGACCGTAGAGATAGGTCATCGGATTGCGGATGGCATAGATCATCGTGCCGATCGACTCGAGCGCTCCGACCGACTCGAAGCGCACGCGCTGCCCTTCGATGTCGTACACCGGATGCGACCGGTCGTCGGAGAAGGGCACCGACTCGTATCCCTGCTGCTTGGCCTGAGCCCCGCCCACGAAGGGATCCTTGCGGCCCCATTGATACAGCAGACCGCAGACGCCCTCCTCGCCCGGCCGCGAAGCCCATGCGCCGAGGTTGCGGTCGAGCAGCGTATAGCTGCGGTCGAAATCGTTGGCCGGATAGGGCTGTTCGACCGGACGGGGCGTTCCCCACAGGTGCCAGCTCCAGAGCACCGTTCCGCCGGCATCGAGCGCGGCGACGAGCGCATTGGCGCGGATATGGTTCACCACCACCTCGATACGGCCGTCGACGAGCGCCACTTCGCGGATCATGTCGGGCGAATCCTGCCACAGCAGTTTCACGCCGGAAGGTTGGAGCGAAGCGTCGGTCGCCTCCTCCGACGGAAGGATGTTGAACTGCTGCCCGTCGGCGGTGAAGCGGTAGACGCCGTTGCCCATCACGCTGGCGTCGAAGCTGTAATAACCCGCTTCGCTGACGATGTAGCAGTTGGCCGTTCCGTCCGCATCGAGCCGCACGGGGTCGGCTTGCAGAACCACCGCCAGCCGCGCCGAGGCGCTCGACGCGTCATCGCGCCCGTAGGCCGTCACGACGATTTCACCCCGCAGAGCCCCTTCGGCAGCCGACGCGGGCGCCTGCACCTGCACCGACCCCTCCTCGCAGGAGGCTTTCCAACCGAAAGGCGCCTCCGCTTCGGCCCGCACGACATGCGCCGTCCTGAGCGCCAGCGTACGCGTCTCGCCCGGTGCCAGGAGGAGCGTTCCCTCGTCGACGAACGCCACCTCGGGCGCTGTCGCATTGAGACGCACCCATTGCGAAGCCTCGCGGCTCGCGCCTGCGGCATTCGTCGCCCGCACCGTAATCACTCCCGAGGCTTCGCCTTTGGCCGAGGGCGCCTTGACGGTCACTCCGCCGTCGGCATAGCCGGCCGTCCACCCTTCGGGCGCTTCGACGTCGACCTTCGCGGCGCCGGTCACCCGCGCTTCGAGGGTCTTGGACTCCTCGGATTCGAAGAATATCACCTCGTCGCCGCCGAACGTCACCGCCAGCGCTTCGACCTCCGCATCGAACTGCGGCGAAAGATGATCGCCCGATTCGGTGCATCCGTTTCCGATTGCGACGGCCGCCGCGCACAGCAGCGAGCCCGTCAATGTACGTATCGTTCTCATGGCCGTTTACTCTTTCATACAACGTACGTTACAACCGGCGGAACGAACCGAACCGCCCGACCCCAGATTCTGGCACCCGACCTTCACGGCCTGCGCCACGGCGGGCTTCACCGCGCCGGAGACCGTCGTCAGCGGAGGAAGGAAGGAGCTGTTCGCCGAGGCGCTCGACAGTCCGAACGTGAACTGCACGGCCTTCGTGTCGGTGAGCGCATCGTCCGGCTTGCGGCGGTAATAATACCCGTCGTACAACTTCGTATCCTCGGCATTCGTCTGCGTCATCACCGATCCCGAAGGTGCCACGTCGCTGGCCCAGTATTTACCCGAATTGTAAGAGGTGAACTTGTTGGAGGTGGGGTCCAGATTGCCGCCCGCAGGGTACCACGCCTTGCTGCCGTCGGGAAGTGTGAACGTCCGGCCCCAGCTCGTCGCATCCCAGGCCGAACGCAGATAGGCGGCGTAAGCGGCTTCGTTGGCCGCCGATCCGGCATTGTAACCGCCCCACACGCCCGACGAAGGCAGCCGATAGCCCGCCGGACAGGGATCGTAGATCGACTTGCCGCCCGTTTCATACTGCGGCGTCACGGGCGAGGCATAGGAGTAGACCCCCTGTTCGGGATCGGTCGTATCGTAGGGATAGGAGAAGAATTCGCCCGCTCCGTCACGTCGCGTGACGATCGTCTCGCTGCGCAGATATTGTGTCGTGCCCGACAGCGTCTCCTCCCAGCGAAGCGCCAGCACGTCCTTGCGCCATGCTCCGTCGGGATTGCCCCACAGCGCATTGTTGCGGTCATCGGCCGTGGCACCGGCACCGTCGTACCAGTCGGTGGCGTTCTTCCCCTTGATGAAGGTCTCGGGATGCGCCGTGGCATAGGCCACCGAACCGATGGTGCCGTCGCCGGTCGCAACGGCGATCGGGAAATCGTTGAACGGGTCGATCTCGTTACCCGAACCGTCGAACAGCTTCGGGCGGCAGGTGTTGGTTGCCGAGACCGAAGGCGACGACGTATAGACCTTGTCGGGCCCGACAAACGGATCCTTGCGGCCCCACTGATAATAGAGTCCGAAGGTTTCGACGTCGGCCTCGCCCGTCGGACGACCGGCCAGCGCACCCAGGTTGCGGTCCATCAGCACGAAGCCGTCGCCGTAGGTCTGCAACGACGCGCCCAGATCAGCGTCGGTGAGCCAGATGTGCCAGCTCCAGAGAATCCCGCCCTCGGCATCGCAGGCCGCGATGAGCGCATTGCCCGCACGGAACGGTTCGGGCACCACGAACTTCAGCCGGCCGTTCTCGATCGACAGCGAGCGCACCAGCGACTTTTCGGTCATCCAGACCACGCGCGCCGAGACGGGTGCGAGCGTCGCCTTGAAGTCGGCGAAGGTCACCCCGCCGAACGTGGCGCCGGCGGCACCGTTGCCCATGACCGTGGCGTCGAGGCTGTAACCGCCCGCCGCACCGACGACGTAGCAATTGGCCGTTCCGCCCGCGCTCAGGTTTTCATACGTATCGGGCATCGCCAGTCCGGCCGACACCGCGATTTCAGCCACAGCACCCTGCCCCGTCGAGGCGAATCCCACGACGGAGATCGTCCCCTCGATCTCGGCCCATACGTTCTCCTCCGCAGGAGCCGTCACCGCCAGCCCTTCGCCCGTGAGCTGCGCACGCCAGCCGTCGGGTTTCGAGATCGAGAAGCGCTCCGCGCCGCTGATCTCCATGGGCAGCACCCGCCGTTCGCCGAACGAGAACTCCTGCTCGCCCTCCACGACGAAGACGATCTTGAGGTCGAGCTCGCGCAGCAGCCGGAGCTCTCCTCCCGCTGCGAGGGTGAACACCACGTAGCCGCCCTCGATCCTGACATCCGTAAAGTAGGCGTCGCCGTCCTCGCCCCTGGCCTTGACGCCCGTCGAAGTCCACGTCGCACCCTCGTCGGTCGAGATCTCCCACTCGCCGCTATCGGCGTTGATGCGCACCTGCGGCGAGCGGCCCTCGCGGCCGTTGGCCTGAACCCGCTGCCCCGCCTTGTCCAGCAGGAAGCTCTGCGTGCCGTCGGCGGCCACCAGCACCCAATAGCAGACACCGTCCACCTCGGTCACCGCCAGGCTCGGCGGCGTGATGCCGTCCGTACCGTTCGAGATCGTCACCTTCGCGCCGTCCGTGAAGGCGATCGTATAGGAACCGTCCTCGTTGGTCAGCACCGACGCGACGGAGACACGTTCGTACATCTTCTGCGCAAGCGTCTGCAAAGCCGCGATGTCCGACTGCGCCTGCCGCGACGCATTCTCCAACGCAGCCACCCGACCGCTCAGATCGTCCACCGACGCCCACAGCTCCGCATCGTCGTATTTGCACGATCCGATGAGCAACGCGCACCACAGCGCGCACCACCCGAGTAAAAGTCTCTTCATAAGCATTCTGTTTTTTAGTTGAACATGTTTTCTGCATTCCGCATCGCGGGGCGGGACTCTCCGCGATGCCGTTTCGTTCATCGGAGCAAACAGGGCGGGCGGCATCGGCCCGCAACTCGTCGAGAAGGGTTCGGCGGAGCACAATCGCCGCACCCGCACGAACTTCCCTTTCGGGTACGACGAGAGTTTTCGTTAAGGAGTTACTAACCAAGCCCCAAGATAGGAAAAATATCGTAAAGACGTATCGCATCGGTCTGTTTTTTTCATTTTGGTGCACAGCACCGCTCCGCGAACCGCCCCGACGCCCTCCCGCGGTCGCCCGCCGGCCGGACAGCGGCAGCGCTCCGCCGAACAAAGGAGGGCCCGCCCCTGCGACCGAATTCAGCCAGCATCGTTTTTCCGCTGGTCGCTCACCGAAAAAACGTTATCTTTGCCGCATGACCGAATTCGAACTGATCGCACGTATCGGGCAGCTTTTCGGAGAGGTGCCCCGCAACGGCTTCGAGGAGCCCGGCGACGACTGCACGGTGCTCGGCGTCGGCTGCGGCGAATCACTGCTCTTCACCGCCGACCTGCTCACCGAGGGCATCCACTTCCTGCGCGCGACCACCCCGCCCTACGAGTTGGGGCGTAAGGCGCTGGCCGTCAACCTGAGCGACGTGGCCGCCATGGGCGGCCGCAGCGTCGCCACGCTGCTCTCGCTGGCGCTGCCGCCCGACGCTGCGGACGACTGGGCCGAAGCCTTTCTGCAGGGTTACCGCGACCTCTCGGCCGAGGAGGGGGTGACGCTCGCCGGCGGCGATACGACCTCGTCGCGCCGCGACATCACCGTCAACGTCACGGTCATCGGCCGGGCGGCCGACCGCTGCATCAAACGCCGCAGCGACGCCCGGGCGGGCGACACCATCGTCGTCGCGGGGGCGCTCGGCGCCTCGGGCGCCGGACTGCGCGACCTGCTCGCCGGCCGCACCGACACCCCCAACGCCCGCATCCACAACGCCCCCGTCGCACAGACAGCCGAGGGTGTCTGGCTCGGCGAACGCACGGAGGTGCACGCCATGATGGACCTGTCGGACGGGCTGGCCTCCGACCTGCGGCATATCATGGAGCGCTCGCACGTCGGTGCAGCGATCGACGTCGAACGCATCCCCGTGGCCGCCGGAGCCGACCTCGCCGCGGCCGTCACGGGCGGCGAGGACTACAAACTGCTCTTCACGGCCGCACCCGAAGCGCTGCCCGAACTCCGCCGCGCCTTCGAAGCCCGTTTCGGCCGCCCGCTCCACCCCATCGGCACCATCACCGACACCGCTGCCGACGGCGCGATCGTCTGGCTCGACCGCGGCCGACGCATCCGCCCCGACTGGCACGGCTACGAGCACAACGCCTGATTCGCCGCGCTGCGAAGCCGCTCCGTCGTCCGATTCGGCCCCACCCGTCCGCCGAGCGGCATCGCCCCCGACGTACGCCGGAAAGCGCCCCGCACCGACAAAAGTTTCGCACGGAAGTTGGATTTTTTCGGTGAAAAACGTATCTTTGGAGGTATTTTCACCGAAACGGAACCCGTACAAAAAATCGTGAACCGATATGAAGAAAACCGTAACGCTGAACGATAGAACCTTCGAGGTGATGATCCCCGCCGCGGAGATCGACCGCGCCGTCGCGGCCGTCGCCGAGCGCATCAACGCCGACTATGCCGACAGGGAGCGCCCGCTCTTCGTCGGAGTGCTCAACGGCTCGTTCATGTTCCTGAGCGATCTGATCAAGAAGATCGACTTCACCTGCGAACTCTCGTTCGTCAAACTCGCCTCCTACGAAGGAACCCGCTCGACGGGCAACGTGGAGTGTCTGCTCGGCCTCAACGGCGACATCGCGGGGCGCCACGTCATCATCGTCGAGGACATCGTCGACACGGGCCGCAGCATCGCCCGCATGTACGCCGACCTGCAGGCCAAGAACCCCGCCAGCATCGAGGTCTGCACGCTCTTCTTCAAGCCGAACTCCTACAGCCAGCCGCAGCCGATCCGCTACCGTGCGCTCGAGATCGGCAACGAATTCATCGTGGGCTACGGACTCGACTACGATCAGTTGGGCCGCAACCTCAAGGATATTTACGTCGTGACGAATGATTGACACCGACCCCGCACTCTTCGACGGCGGCCGCAGGCTGCCGCTCGTGGAGGACTTCTACACCATCCAGGGCGAAGGCTTCCACGCCGGCAAACCCGCCTACTTCATCCGCCTGGGCGGATGCGACGTGGGCTGCCGCTGGTGCGACGCCAAGTATACGTGGAATCCCCGCCGCTACCCGCCCGTCGACGTGCAGACGGTCATCGACCGCGCGCTGGCCTGTCCGGCGCGTGCGATCGTCATCACGGGGGGCGAACCGCTGCTCTACCCGCTCGACATCCTCACACAGACCCTTCGCGCAGAGGGGTTGCAGATTTTTCTCGAGACGTCGGGCACCCACCCCTTCAGCGGTTGTTTCGACTGGGTGTGCCTCTCGCCCAAACGGCAGCAACCGCCGCTGGAGGAGGCTTTCCGGCGGGCGCACGAGCTGAAGGTCATCGTCGAGACCGAGGATGACCTGGAATGGGCCGAGCGGAACGCCGCACGTGTCGGTGACGGCTGCCTGCTCTACCTCCAACCCGAGTGGAGCGTCTACGAGCGTGTGATGCCGCTGCTGGTCGACTATGCGAAGACCCGTCCGCAGTGGAACATCTCGATCCAGACCCATAAATTCATGCACATCCCCTGACGCCGATGAAACAGGGTCTCGTCCGCAAATTCTGGATCGGAGCGACGCTGCTGGTCATCGTCCTGACGGCTTTCGCCGCAGGGCGCAACCTGATCCATGCGTTCAAGATCCGCAGCCAGATTCGGGTGCTCGAACGCGAGAAGGCGCTCTACGAAGAGAAGATCGCGCGCGACAGCGCGCTCATCGAGCGGCTCAGGCAGGACGACTTCCTCGAGCAGTATGCCCGCGAGCACTTCCACATGCAGCGCAAGGGCGAGAAGATCTACATCGTCAAATAGCCGTTCTCAATAAAAACGGAAGGGGCTGCGCAGCGCACAGCCCCTTCCGTTTGTTTACTCCTGTGTGGGCCTACACCAACCCCGAGAAGCCCATGAAGGCCATGGCCAGAATGCCGGCCGTCACCAGCGCGATGGGCGTCCCGCGCAGCGCTGCCGGCACGTCCTCCAGCTCGAGCCGCTCGCGGATGCCGGCGAACAGCACCAGCGCCAGCGCGAAGCCAGCCGCCGTGGCCACCGAGTAGACCACGCTCTGCAACAGCGTGAACTCCTTCTGGATCATCAGAATCGCCACACCCAGCACGGCGCAGTTGGTCGTGATGAGCGGCAGGAAGATGCCGAGTGCCTGATAGAGCGACGGCGAGAGTTTCTTCAGCATGATCTCGACCATCTGCACCAGCGCGGCGATGACCAGGATGAAGACGATCGTCTGCATGTACTCGATGTGCAGCGGCACGAGGATATAGGTCTGGATCGACCACGCCACCAGCGCCGTGAGCGCCATGACGAACGTCACGGCCGCTCCCATGCCCATCGAAGTATCCACTTTGGACGACACGCCCAGGAAGGGGCAGATACCGAGGAACTGAGCCAGCACGACGTTGTTGACGAAGATGGCTCCGATGATGATTGCGAAGTAGGAGATCTGTTCCATGACTATTTCTTGGCTAATTTGTTAAACACGACCATCAGATAGCCCAGCACGAAGAACCCGCCGGGCGCCAGCACGAACACCAGCGGCATGTAGTCGCCCGTGCCGAACGAGTGGCCGAACACGGCGCCGCTGCCCAGCACCTCGCGGATCATGCCGATGACCGTGAGCGACAACGTGAAACCCAGACCGATGCCCAGACCGTCCAGCGCCGAATCGAAGGCGTTGTTCTTCGAGGCGAAAGCCTCGGCGCGCCCCAGAATGATGCAGTTCACGACGATCAGCGGGATAAAGACGCCCAGCGTGGCGTAGAGCGCCGGCACGAAGGCCTGCATGAGCATCTGCACGACGGTCACGAACGACGCGATCACCACGATGAAGGCCGGAATGCGCACCTTGTCGGGAATCAGATTCTTGATGAGCGAAATGACGATGTTCGACAGAATGAGCACCGCCATCGTGGCCACGCCCATGCCGAAACCGTTGGCGGCGCTGGTCGTCGTACCCAGCGTGGGGCACATGCCGAGCACCAGCACGAAGGTGGGGTTCTCCCGAACGATCCCCCTGAGAATCAGTTGCAGCTTATTCATTGTCTCCTCCTTTCTGAGCGTCTCCGCCCGTTTGTGCAGCAGCATCGCCGCACGTCGCCGTGGCGCCCGAAGCCGTATCGGCAGCGGCCGGAGCGGCACCCTCGGCCGTCTGTTTGTAGGCGGCATAGGCGCGCGCCATCGCATCGACATAGGCACGCGACGAGATCGTGGCGGCCGTCAGCGCATCCACGTCGCCGCCGTCCTTCTTCACGGCGAGCTTCATCTCACCCGGATTGCGGCCCTCGAAGCTGGCGAAGAGCGGGTTGCCCTCGTCGGCCATCTTCGTTCCGAGACCCGGGGTTTCGGTCTGCTCCAGTACGTTGACGTTGAGCACGCGCCCCGCGGCATCGAACCCGACCATCAGCCGGATCGCACCGCCGAAGCCCTTCTTGCTCATCGTCTCCACGGCATAGCCCACGACCTCGGCACCCGAGCGGGCCGTATGCACCGCCACGGGCAGTTCGTCGAGCGTCAGCTCCGCCTTCTGCGTTGCATCGAAGGCCGGCAGCACGGCCCGCAGCGCGGCTTCGGTCGCCGCAGCCTTCGCCGCAGCGATCGGCTCGACGGTAATCATATTGACATAGCCCACTCCCGCCGACGCCACCAGCGTGATCGTGAAGAGCACGGCTACCATGTTCACAAGTGTACTTTTCATCGTCGTCCTCCTACTTTTTGGCGCCGAAACGCTTGGGTTTGACAGATCGATTGATGAGGGGCACCGTGGCGTTCATCACCAGAATGGCGAACGACATGCCCTCGGGATAGGCGCCCCACAGGCGGATGCACATCGTGATGACACCGATGCCCACGGCATAGATCACACCGCCGCGCACAGTCATCGGCGAGGTGGAGTAATCGGTCGCCATGAAGACCGCACCCAGAACGGCACCGCCGGCCAGCACGTGGAAGGCGGGGAACTCATAGAGC
>USBO01000028.1 GCA_900552955.1 uncultured Alistipes sp. | reverse complement strand
CCGGCACGTTCGGCGCCATGTGCTCGTCGGGCGCGTTCCTCAACTTCGGCCACGCCGACCCGCCGATCCGCATGGAGCGCATCGAACTCAACGGCGTGCCCGTGAGCGGCGGCCTTGCGGCCGTCGACACCTATGTCGGCGCCACCGACAGCAACCCCGCACGCCCCTCCTACGGCGGCGCGCATGTCATCGAGGAGCTGGTGGCGGGCCGCAGCGTCGCGCTCGAGGCGTGGGGCAAGGGGACGGACGACTACCCGCGGCGCCACGTCCGTTCGCGCGTCTCGCTCGACGACGTCAACGAGGCGATCCTCTACAACCCGCGCAACTGCTACCAGAACTACAACGCCGCGACCAACTCCTCGGCACGGATGCTCCACACCTACATGGGCACGCTGCTGCCCGAGCTGCGCAACGTCTCCTACAGCACCTCCGGCGAGCTGTCGCCCCTGCTCAACGACCCCACGTGCCGCACGATCGGCATGGGCACGCGCATCTTCCTCTGCGGCGCGCGCGGCTACGTGAGCTGGCAGGGGACGCAGTTCAACACCTCCAAGCCGGTCAACGAACACGGCATCCCCATCGGCGGCGCGCGCACCATCGCCGCGATCGGCGACCTGCGCGAGATGTCGACCGACTACCTGCGCGCCGCCTACTACGAAAAATACGGCGTGAGCCTCTTCGTGGGCGTGGGCATCCCCATCCCGCTGCTCGACGAGGAGCTGGCGCACGACGTCTCGATCCGCAACGAGCAGATCGCCACCGACATCCTCGACTTCGGCGAGGAGGAGCGTTCCATCGGCCGGACGAACTACGCCGAGCTGCGCAGCGGCACGGTCGAGGTGCGGGGCCGGCGTGTGCGCACGGCCCCCGTGGCGAGCCTGCGCAAGGCGCGCGAGATCGCCGAGACGCTCAAGGGCTGGATCGCCCGCGGCGAGTTCCTCCTGACGGAGCCCGTGCGGCCGATGCCCGCTCGAACGACACTCAAAGGTCTCAAGGCCGACGACGAATGACCGCTAACGGAACCCGCACATGACGACCAAAGTAATCCTCTATTTCCCGTCGGACGCCACCGACAAGGCGGTCACCTACGATCTGGTGAAGCGCTACGACCTGCGTATCAACATCCTGCGCGCCGAGATCGAAGCGGGCCGCTCGGGCTCGCTGCTCGTCGAGCTCGCGGGCGACGAGCCGATGGTGCGCGAAGGCGTCGCATACCTCGAACGCAACGGCGTGACCGTGAGCCCCGTGGCGAGCAAGATCGCCTTCGACCGCGACCGCTGCATCGACTGCGGCAACTGCGCGCTGGCCTGCTTCGCGCAGGCGCTCACCATCGGTGCCCCCGACTGGCGGCTGCACTTCGATCCCGAACGCTGCATCGCCTGCAAACTCTGTCTCAAAAGCTGCCCCCTGGGCCTTTTCCATATCGAATTCACCGAGGCCTGAGCCGTGGAGTACGTCGAACGCCGCTACCGGAGCCGCATGGGGCGTGACGCCGTGACGTTCACCGTCTCCCACCGCGAGAGCGACCTATGGGTGGCCGTCGACCGCGGCGACGCGGCGGCGATGGCCACACGCACCCGACGGTTCCTCGGCGAACTGCGCCGGCGGCTCGACGACTACCTCGCGCGCGACCCCGCCTATCGCCGCGCCCTCAATCCTTGTCTGCCGCTGCCCGACGCCCCGCCTCCGCTGCCCGAGATGGCCGCTGCGGCCGCCACGGCGGGCATCGGGCCGATGAGTGCCGTGGCCGGCGCCGTGGCCCGCGAGACGGGGCGCATGCTGCGGCGTGAATTCGGCGTGGGCGAGGTCGTCGTCGAGAACGGCGGCGACATCTACGCCGACGTGCGGCGTCCGCTCGACGTGGCGCTCTTCGCCGGCACGTCGCCCCTCTCGGAGCGGGTGGGGCTCCACCTTCCGGCCGGCACGCACCCGCTGGGCATCTGCACCTCGTCGGGCACCGTCGGGCCGTCGCTCAGCTTCGGCCGCGCCGACGCCGTGATGATCGTCTGCCGCGACGTGCTGCTCGCCGACAGCTTCGCCACGGCTTATGCCAATCGCATCCGCTCGGAGGCCGACGTCGGCCCCGTCGTCGGGAGGGCCTGCGCCGAACCGGACATTCTGGGTGCGATGGCCGTACTGGGCGAGCGGCTGGCCGTGGGCGGCAGGTTCGAACTGCGGCTTTTCGACGACACGCAAATTTTTTGAACGTCCGTTCCGGCTGACGATTTCGCAGCGAAAAGCCCTTTTGGGTTTCTGTTTCCCCCCGATCGCGCCCGAAAATATGATATATCACGACCCGCCGAAGCGTAAAACATTACGGTTCATCAGCGAAAAAACGAGCCGGACGGAGGATATAGTTTTCCGAAAAGTACAGAGTTTCTGAAAAAATACCTATATTTGTCCGTAGTTTCCCTTTCAATACGATTCGGGAGAGGTTGCGACGATACGAGAAACAATACATAAATGCTTTTACTATGAAAAAATTCGGACTTTTTTTATGTCTCTCGCTGCTATTCGCCTTCACGGGCTGTAGCGACAGCGACGATGTAGAAGAGCAAGGCGGCACGGTGCTCGCCAAACCGTCGGTGACGGTGACCACGACGACTCCCTCCTCCTTCAAGGTGGTGTGGGATGCCGTATCCAATGCCGAAAGCTACAAATACCGGCTCACCCAGGAGAATGAAACCGGCGAAGAGATCACCGTTCAGCCCGAGATGAGCACGTCGGCTACAGCACTCGCCTTCAGCGACCTGAGCCCCCGTACGAAATACATTCTGCGCGTCCGGGCCATCGCCGCCGCCGGCAGCGGTCTGAGCGATTCGGAAGCTGCGAAGGTCTTCGCCACGACGCTTGACGAGAAGCCGACCGAACTCACCTTCGATAAGATCGCCGTGTCGAACGTCTCGTACCAGGGCGCCGACGTGGAGATCATTCCCGCAGCCGAGAATCTCTACTACTGGCAGGTGGTCGAAAACAGTCTGGTCGCCGACAAGAGCGACCGCGAGATCGTCGAGGCGCTGAAGGGCAACATCACCGAGCTGACCTCCGGCAGGGTGACGACGAGCGTTTCCGGTCTGAAGGCCGAGACGCAATACACCGTCGTCGCATTCGGCTACGACCTCGACAAGGGACAGAAAACCTCGGCCGTGGCACGTCTGGCCCAGCCGTTCACCACGCAGGCCGACAGCCGCATGACGATCCAGATCGCCGTCGGCGCCGTCGCCGACAATAAGGTGCGCGTGACGTTCACCCCCTCGCAGGCCGACGGCGCCTATTTCGCCGACGTGGTCGCCGCGAAGGAGATCGCCGGCAAGAGCGACATGGAAATCATCGCCCTGCTGCAGGGCAAATACGGCCCCGAGATGACCGACATCTCCCGCAACGGCAAATTCGAAGGCGACTTCGCCGTCGAAGACAAGACGAACTACACCGCCGTAGCCTTCGGTTACAGCGGCGCCGACAAGGAGCTGACCACGCGCCTGTTCACCTCCGAGATCAAGAACGGCGGCACGGACGCCGACGTCTCCGAGGCATGGGCAAACATGGAATGTATCTACGGAACCTTGAACGACGGATCGCCGGCGATCGGAGCGAACGTATACCCCAACGAACATACGAACTCCATCAAGATGGGTATGCTCACGCTGACGGGCAGCGCCAGCTCGCTCGAGCAGTTGGGTATGACCGCCGAACAGTTGCGCGACAAAATCCTCAAGGAGGGCCAGACGCTCCCCGACGATCTCAAGCAAGACGACGGCAGCTATCAGCCGGCTTACAGAGTCGAGTACAGCAAGGTTTACCTCATCGCCAACGTCGCTGTCGACGCCGCAGGCAAGGGCGGCGAGGTCAACTGGTTCATCGTCAAGGCACAGGCCAGCGCGCAGGGCAAGCCCGAGATTCTGGGCATGTCCGAGAGGAACGACGACGGCTCGGGGGGGGGCGACATTCCTCCCGCAACTTCGGACGCATGGGCCGATCTCTCGGCGACGTGGGAGGTTCAGAACGGCGAAGCCGTGATCTTCTTCGACTGCGCACCGAATCAGAGCACGACCGCCATCCGTTACGGAGCCTGGTCGCTCAAGATACCCGCCGGCTCGCTGGCCGAGCTCGATCTCAGCGAAGCCGATCTGCGTGCGATGATCCTCACCGACGGGCGTCAGCTCAATATGGAGACTCTCTATGCAGGGTTCAAGGCTTCCGCCGGACAGGCCTGGCTCTTTGCGATCGTCGCATCGGATGCCGCAGGCAACTACGGCGAGGTCAACTGGATCATCTCGCAGCTTCCCGCTGAACTTTCGGGCACATCCGGAAGTTGCACCACGCTCGGCGAGTCCGACAAGAACGACGCGAGCGGCGGCCAGATTCAACTGAAGAGTGCCGCCTACGAAGACTATCTGGGCAACTGGACGCTTATTTCGGCCGGCTCGACGGAAATCAGCGGCACCCAGGTCAAGATCACGGATAACAAACTCACCTACGCCATCCGCATCGAGGAGAACGTCAAAGGTCAGAGCTACAAGGTCTACGGCTGGAATACGGACAGCGCATTCGCCGAAGCCCATCCGTTCGTGATGGACTACGATCCGACCGAGGAGGAGGGCATCAGCGGCTGGATCGGCATTCCGCTGGCTCAGAAGCTCGTCACCGAGGAGAAGATCGACTGGACGCTCTGTCCCAGATTCGTCCTCAACAACAATTACTACTACTACTCCAACACCGACATGAAGCAGGCCTTCATCGGTGCGAGCGAAGCCAGCGGCATGGTCGTCATTCTGGGCAGCACCTACACTTTCGACGTCGGCAGCGCTCAGATGATGGCAATGAGCATCATGGGCCTCGACAATACGAATCCCCAGGCCCAACCCACGACCCGTCCGCTGGAGACGACGCACGCCATCGGGCCTTTCATCCTCGTGAAAGACACCCCTGCGACGGCAGCTCTGAAACGCGTGCGTGCCGGCCGTACGATCGACGCACTTTCGCACCTGGCATCGGTTCGCAGCGGGTTTGCCCGTTTCTCGACGGCTGCAACTCTGTCCGAAAACGGCGCTTCCACGCAGCGCGTCATCAAACAGATGGCGACACGGCAGGCCGCAGGAGAGCCGGACGGTGTGCTCGGCGCAGCCGATCCGTCGAAACCGCGAATGACGATTCTCCGCCGATAGGCAGAGCGACTTCCTACGAAAAAGCGTTGCGACCGCACGGTCGCAACGCTTTTTCTTTCGGGCCGGAACCCGGGAGATCATCCCTCCCGTCGACGAGACAGATTCCGCGCCGCGTTGGCTTGCAGTCGCGGCAGACCGCTGCGCAGCAACGGCGTACGACCGAACGTGGAACGAAACTCCGCTTCGTCCATCGCCAGCCACCGCTCGGGCGGATACGCCAGCGGGTCGAACAGCGGATCGAGCGCAGGATGACGATGCAGAGGCGCCCGACGGTTGTAGGGACAGCGGCTCTGACAGGCATCGCAGCCGAAAATCCATCCGTCGCACACAATTTCCGATGCGGCCGGCCGTTCGATTGTGTGACAGGAGATGCAGCGGCGCGCGTCGATGGCACGGTCGTCGCAGACGGCTCCTGCAGGACAAGCCTCGACACAGCGGCGGCAGTCGCCGCACCCCGCACCGGCCAGCGGCTCGTTGTAAACGTCACAGGCCGCGTCGAGCACCAGCTCGCCCAGGAGGACGAACGACCCCAACTGCGGCGTGACGAGCAGGGATTGACGACCGATCCATCCCAGCCCCGCCTCGACGGCCAACTGCTTCTCCGCGAGCGGCGCCGAGTCGACGAACGCCCGCCCCTCGAGATCGGGCTGCGCGGTACGCAGACGACCGAACAGATCGCGCAGCATCCCCTTGAGGAGGGTGTGGTAGTCGACCGACAGAGCGTAAGAGGCGATTTTCGCCCCGAAACCATCGGGATAGCCGTCGCTCAGCTCGTTCTTGTAACCGACGGCGCAGACGACGACCGTCTGCGCCCCCTCGACCAGCCGCCTCACGTCGAAACGCTTGTCGAGATTGCGTTCGAGGTAACCGAGCGAGGCATGACGTCCGTCGCCGAGCCAACGACGGAAAAAAAGCTCGTTCCGCACCAGATGCCGGCACGGCGCGACACCGCAGAGATCGAAGCCTGCGGCCGCGGCGGATTGTCGGATGAAACGGCGGTCGAGCATGGTGAGAATTTGGCTCAAATGTAATATTTTTCGGGTAAAAATCCGTACATTTGCCCCAAAATTTGCAAATTCGGTTTGCAGAAGAAGAATCTGAAAGTATGAAGATTAACACGCTCTACGAGTTGTTGCGGCACGGAGTCGACCGGTTCGCTTCACGCACGGCTTTCGATATGTTCAACGGCGAAAGCGTCACCTATGCCGAGGTCGGCCGTCGGGTCGCCGCGGTGCAGGAAGCGCTCGTCGGTGCCGGAGTCAGGGCCGGCGACAAGGTGGCGCTTCTGAGCAGCAGCATGCCCAACTGGGGAATCTGCTATCTGGCCGTCACGTCGGCCGGCATGGTCGTCGTCCCGATCCTGCCCGACTTCTCCGGCCCCGAGCTCGACATGATCATCACCCACTCCGAGGCCAAGGCGCTGCTGGTTTCGGACAAGCTCTTTTCGAAACTCTCAAAGCAGACCATCGAATCACTCCATATCGTCATCCGCACCAAGAACCTGGGGATCATCGCTCAGCACGTCACAGGGACGGGATCGACGGCCGTTCCCGCACCCGACGACCTGGCGGCGATCATCTACACCTCGGGCACGACGTCGAGTCCCAAAGGCGTGATGCTCACCCACCGAGCGATCTGCACGCAGATCGAGCTGGATTTCGGCATCTTCCCCATCGACGAGTCCGACGTCTTCCTCTCGGTGCTGCCCCTTTCGCACGCCTACGAATGTTCGATCGGGCTGGTCTACGCCTTCTCCAAGGGGGCACGCGTGGTCTATCTCGACCGTCAGCCCACGGCCTCGGCGCTCATGCCGGCGCTCAAGGCCGTGCGCCCCACGGTGATGCTCATCGTGCCGCTCATCATCGAGAAAATCTACCGCCACCAGGTGCAGGCCAAATTCAACTCCAACGCCTTCTGGCGCACGCTCGTCCGCATCGGATTCATGCGCCGCTACCTGCACCGCATCGCCGGCAAGAAGCTGATGAAAGTCTTCGGCGGCCGGCTGCGCTTCCTGGGCATCGGCGGCGCCAAACTCGACACGCAGGCCGAGAAGTTCATGCTCGAGGCCAGGATACCCTATGCCATCGGCTACGGCCTGACCGAAACCGCTCCGCTACTGGCCGGCGCAGCCCCCTCGCAGGTGCGGCTCGGCTCGACGGGCCCTGCGGCCCCGGGCGTGCAGCTGCGGCTGGAGAACGTCAATCCCGACACGCATCAGGGCGAGATCGTGGCCCTCACGCCGAGCGCCATGTCGGGTTACTTCAAGAATCCCGAGGAGACGGCCAAGGTCTTCACGCCCGACGGCTGGTTCCGCACAGGCGATCTGGGCTGGCTCTCGCCCGACGGCTGGCTCTACATCAAAGGCCGTCTGAAGAACATGATCGTCGGCCCCAGCGGCGAGAACATCTACCCCGAGGAGATCGAAAGCGTCCTCAACTCGCACGTCTTCGTGGCCGATTCGCTGGTCACCGAGAAGGAGGGGCGGCTCATCGCGCTCGTGCACTTCAACCGCGAGGAGCTCGAAGCGCGGTACGAGGAGCTGAAATACGACTGGGAGCTGAAGAAAGACGCCTGGGAGAAGCGCATCGAGGAACTCAAGAAAGAGGTTCTCGACTACGTGAATTCGCAGGTGAACCGCTTCTCACGCCTCTCGGAGGTCGTCGAGGAGAAGGAGGAGTTCGAAATGACTCCGACCAAGAAGATCAAGCGGTTCCTCTACAACAAGCGTCACGGCAAGGACGCCGCGAAGTAGCCGTCTGCACCGAGGTCCGACACCGCCGACTGGTAAGTCCCCGCCGAATGCATATATCTATTGAATAAGATCGCCCAAGGGCGATCTTATTCGTATGGGAGATTTTCATTCGATGGCAGACCGACAACACGAAAAAAGAGGGCGACCGTCGGTCACCCTCCTCGAACTCTCTGTAAAACCGCCTTTACTATTCGTATGTCACCGTGGCGGATACGATTCTCGATTGAGCGGTATCCGTATTGGTGAATACCAAATCCGGCGAACTGCCAGTCCATGTATACGAAATCTGTCCCCCGGAGAAGCTTACGCCGCTATTTGCCGACATCTTCTTCGCATAATTTGCAGTCGTAAACTTGAATACGACCTTCGTAACCGTAGCTCCGCTGAAGGTCATCGTGTTACCGGCCATAAATCTCAAATGGCCATCTTTATGCTCATTCGGATTGTTTGAGCCCGATCCTTTGCTGACAGTGCAGGTAACAGCCCCTTCCATTCTCGAAATAGACGCGCTCGCATTTCCCGAACTTTGATCGAACGTAAAGGTGACTTCACCTCCGCCGGTATTCTCGATTCCCTGAGTGACGGTAATCACAGCCCTCTTCGTACCGTTGTCGTTCGCGGCCGTGACGACGATATAAGCCGTCCGCACAGCAGCCGTCGCATTGGCCTCGGCCATGTAGGAGACCTTTCCGTCTGCATAGTCGGCCACAAGCCAGCCGCAATCGGTCGTGCCGCTCTCGTCGTCGTAGGCCGCTGCCGTGACCGTCGTCGCATCGGCGACCGTCGCCGCGATCTCGTGCCCGGTCTCATCGTCAAAGGCCAGCTGCACGGCACTCTCGCCCAGCCAGATCGACGGCAGCGCCTTGTACTCCGCCTGCACCAGATAGAGATTGCAGTTCTGCGACGTATTGCCGTAGAAGGCGAAGTACATACCCGAAGTGTTCTTCGAGAGATAGCGCCCCTGCGTGCCTGCCGGACGAATGTACACCGTTCCGTCGGCATTTTCGGAGATCGTCAGGTCGTACGGCGTATCGGAGGCATCCGCCGTATTGTCCGCGCTCCACGACAGATAGCGGCCGCCGTTGGCGAAGGTGTAGCTGTTGCCCTTCTTGTCCACCGTCCACACCGTCGCGGCATCCGAACTGACGACCGACGCATCCGTACCGTTGTATTCGAACGCAACGGCGTTGAGCCGCGATCCGCTGAGCTGGCTCGAAAGTGCGAAATAACCCGGACCCGATGCGTTTTTCGCCAGCACGACATACGAACCCGAAAAATCCTTCGCCGTCTTGCGCACCTTCGCCAGATTCATGGTCATGACGGCCGGCGCATAGACGTTCGACAGGTCGATGGCCTTGTCAGTGGTGAAGTTGTAATAGACGTTTTCGGTGGTCGTCACGGTGAACGTACCCCCGTTGGGATAGACCTTAGGCGTGACGGCCAGATAGATGCAGCCCGTTTTGTCGCTCGGCTTGGCCGCCGGCACGGAATAGGGCGTTGTCAGCGTCACGGTCGCCGACACATAGAATCCGTCGGGCGACGCATCGGTGGCACTGCCCGTCGTCATATCGACATAGCGGTTTCCGTTGACTTTCGCGCCGGCCGGCGCGAAGGTCACGCTCTTCACCGACTCGCCGTTGTTCTCCGCATCGTAGAGGTCGAAGGCGACGAGCGACGCCGCCGGTGTGAAGCTCAGCACCGTCCTCCCACCGTGCACGAGCGCTGCCGCGGCACTCATCGGCACATACCGGCCGGCGAGCACACCGGCCTGCTCCTGCGTCTGCGTCTGCGCGATGGGGAGATTCACGCTCGTGTATCCGTAGGAGGTGTTCTGCCTCGCATCGTAGGGATAATAGGCATAAACGTTCGTGGCTCTGGTGTCGATCTCGGCCGTGAAATTGGTATCGCCGTCGGCATAGGTGCTCGACGCGGCGTTGAGCTCGGTCGCCACGTCGCTGTAAAAGCCCAACCGGTCGCCTGCCGACCATTTCATACGTGTCCCAGCGTCGTTGAGCGTCGTGCGCGACGATGCGATCTCGGCCGCGAACCCGCAGACCGACCTGATTTCCGATTCGGGGCGCGCGTTTTCGACCGTATCCGCCTTCGATCACCCTGCCAATGCCGCTGCGGCAGCCGCAACGAGCATCAAAGATTTTTGCATCCTTTTCATCTTCTCTCGTTTTTCAGCCGTCAATCGAACTCTCCGTCGAGCGCCCCGCCCCAGATATAATCCTCGCCCGTGATGCCGTCCTGGCTGTCATAGAATGCCTCCTCGGACGTCGAACCTGCGAATCCCCTTTCAGCGGCGATGGCGATCAGCGAAACATCGGGAGCGGAATACGCGCAAATACCCCCCCCCTTCAAATCGGTAGTTTTTTTCATGTCGATTATGATTTTAAAGGATTCTTTTTAAGAATGTATAACAAAAATAACGATTTCCCCTTAGAAACCAAAGGGAAATCGTGTTTTTTGTTCCCATTTTCAATAACTGCCGCCCGACAGGCGCCCCACGCTTCCGGCCCGCCCCGCCTCACCCGCTCGGCTCCGAAGGCATTTCAGCCCGCCCCCGAATGGAAATGCCGGAAACCCCTCACGGGATTTCCGGCATCGCAAACGGATCGGAAGAGCCTTACTTGCTCAGCTCGGCAACCGATTTCTGCGCAGCGGCCACGTTGTCGCCGGCCGTCACCTTCCTGAGCGCCGCAATGGCCTGCGGCTTCATCTCTTTGGCATTGTAGGCCGCACCCAGCGTGAAGTAGACGTCGCTCTTCTCGGCCTCGTCGGTCTGAGCGGCGGCCGCAGCCTCGCCCAGCTCGATCACCTTGGTGTAGTCCTTCTTCGAGAGGTAAGCCTGCAGGCGGATCTTCTGCGCCAGTGCGTTGGCGGGGTTCTGCTCCAGCATGCGGTCGGCCATGGCGATGATGCCGTCGTAGTCGTTGGCAGCCTGCAACTTGGCCACCTCGTTGTTGGTGTAGAGCGTCATCAGACGGTTCGCCTCGGCGGCATCGGCCTCGAACTTGGGGCCTTTCATCGCTGCGACCTTCTCGAGCACCTCCATGCCTTTGGCATACTCGCCCATCTCGCAGTAGCAGGTGCCCAGCCATACGGCCATCTGCGTGTTCTTCGGGTCGGCTGCATAGCCCTTGGCAAAGACCTCGGCCGCAGCGGCCCAGTCCTTGTTGTTGAACGCCGTACCGCCCTGTGCCTGATAGACTTTGGCCAGAATCGTGTTGGCTTTCTTCATCGCAGCCACATTGCCGTAGAGCTCGGCGACCTCGGCGGCCTTCGACAGGTTGGCGATCGCCTCCTCGTACTTGGCATTGGCCGTGGCGGCGTCGGCAGCCTTCATCGCCTGCCCCGCCGCACGGGTGCCCATGCCCTGATAGCAGGTGGGCAGGTACTTCTTGGCCGTCTCCACGCAGTTGAGCTCGGTGGCATCCTCCGACGCCGCACCGGCGTCGATCACCTGCTGGAACAACTTGGCAGCCTCAGCGTAGTTCTTCGCCTGCAGCATCTCGGCGCCCTTGTTATACGACGCGACCACACCCTCCTGCGCCCAAAGCGCACATACCGCGAAGAGAGCGGCGACGGATAAAAACAGTTTTTTCATCTTCTTGAATTAATTATACGGTTTCGAATTATCTTCCCTTCCCGCTGCGCACCGGGAACTCGAAGAGCCTCCGGCCGATGCCGAACGGTGCGCGGCATACAAAATTATATCATTTTTTCTTTCCCTGCAACCCCTCAGCGCAACTCTTTGAAAAATTCCGTCATCAGCGCTTCACATTCGGCGGCCAGCACCCCGCGCGCGACCGCCGTGCGCGGATGAAGCCGCAGCCCCTCGACGGTCGTATAGCCCCGCTTGGGGTCGTCGGCGCCCCACACCACGCGTGCCGCCTGGCTCCACGCGATGGCTCCGGCGCACATCACGCACGGCTCGACGGTGACGTAGAGCGTGCACTCGCGCAGATACTTGCCGCCGAGCGTCGACGAGGCCGCAGTCAGTGCCTGCATCTCGGCATGGGCCGTGGCATCCTGCAACGTCTCCACGAGGTTGTGACCCCGCCCCACGATGCGGTCGCCCGCCACCACGACGGCGCCGATGGGCACCTCCGCTCTCTCCAACGCCTGCCGCGCTTCGTTTATTGCCAGCCGCATGAACTTTTCATCGCGCTCCGACTGTTCCCGTTCCGTCATGATTCCGATCGTTTCGCCGCGGCAGCCCTTACCGAAAAAATTCGCCTTCGCTGCCGCAATTTCGCATTTAATTTCGTATTTTTGTGACTTGCAAAGCCAAAGATACGACAAACAACGAAAAATACAAAACTATGTACAGAACCCATACATGCGGCGCGCTGCGCGCCGCCGACGTCGGACGGACGGTGACGCTCGCCGGCTGGGTGCAGAAGGTGCGCAACCTGGGTGCCATGACCTTCATCGACCTGCGCGACCGCTACGGCCTGACGCAGATCGTCGTCGAGGAGCATTCGGCCGAAGAGACCCGCCGCACGGCCGCCGAACTGGGCCGCGAATTCGTCCTGCAAGTCACGGGCCGCGTCATCGAGCGCGAGTCGAAGAACCCCAAGCTGCCCACGGGCGAGATCGAGATCGCGGCCGACACGCTCACGATCCTCAACCGCTCGGACGTCCCGCCCTTCACCATCGAGGAGGAGTCGGACGGCGGCGATGACCTGCGCATGAAGTACCGCTACCTCGACCTGCGCCGTCCGCCGCTTCAGCGGGCGCTGATCCTGCGCCACCGCATGGCGCACGCCGTGCGCACGTTCCTCGACGCCGAGGGCTTCCTGGAGATCGAGACGCCCTACCTCATCAAATCCACTCCCGAGGGGGCGCGCGACTTCGTGGTGCCGAGCCGCATGAACCCCAACCAGTTCTACGCGCTGCCCCAGTCGCCGCAGACGCTCAAGCAACTGCTCATGGTGGCCGGCTACGACCGCTATTTCCAGATCGTGCGCTGCTTCCGCGACGAAGACCTGCGCGCCGACCGCCAGCCCGAGTTTACGCAGATCGACTGCGAGATGGCCTTCGTCGAGCAGGAGGACATCCTCGAGGTGTTCGAGCGCTGGGCCAAGCACATGTTCCGCGAGGTGCTGGGCGTCGGCTTCACCGAGCCGTTCCGCCGCATGCCGTGGATCGAGGCGATGGAGAAGTACGGTTCGGACAAGCCCGACCTGCGCTTCGGCATGGAGTTCCACGACGTGACCGACCGCGTCAAGGGTCACGGATTCAGCGTCTTCGACGATGCGGAGTACGTCTGCGGATTCGCCGCCGCGGGCTGCGCGGGCTACACCCGCAAGCAGATCGACGCGCTGACCGAGTTCGTCAAGCGGCCGCAGGTGGGCGCCAAGGGACTCATCTGGATCCGCGTCGAGGCCGACGCCGTCAAGTCGTCGATCGACAAGTTCTACACGCCCGACGAGGTGCGTGCCGTGGCCGAAGCGTGCGGCGCCGCCGCGGGCGACCTGGTTTTCCTGATGTCGGGCCCTAAGTTCCGCACGCTCACGCAGTTGTGCTCCCTGCGTCTGGAGATGGCCCAGCAGCTCGGGCTGCGCGATCCCAAGCGCTTTGCTCCGCTGTGGATCGTCGACTTCCCGATGTTCGAGTGGGACGACGAGACGCAGCGCTTCTATGCGATGCACCACCCCTTCACCTCGCCCAAACCCGAGGACGTGCCCTACCTCGAAAGCGACCCGGGCCGCGTGCGCGCCAACGCCTACGACTTCGTCTGCAACGGCACGGAGATCGGCGGCGGTTCGATCCGTATCCACGACCCCAAGTTGCAGGCGCAGATCTTTTCGTGCCTGGGCTTCACGCCCGAGCAGGCGCAGGAGCAGTTCGGCTTCCTGATGAACGCCTTCAAGTTCGGCGCACCCCCTCACGGCGGTCTGGCTTTCGGCTTCGACCGGCTGTGCGCGCTGTTCGGCGGCTCGGAGTCGATCCGCGACTACATCGCCTTCCCCAAAAACAACGCCGGCCGCGACGTGATGCTCGACGCTCCGTCGGCCATCGACCCCGCGCAGCTCGACGAACTCTGCCTCGGCCTGCGAGATCCGGAGGAAAAATAACGCAATGACATTTAAAATCGAAAAACGATGATCCGACTCAATGTATTTATCCGCACGACGGCCACCAACCGCGACGAGACGATCGCCACGGCCACGGAGCTGGTGGCCGCTTCGCTCAAGGACGCGGGCTGCATCGCCTACGACCTGTTCGAAAGCGCGACGCGCCCCGACGTGCTGATGATCTGCGAAACGTGGAGCGACGCCAAAGCGCTCGCCGCCCACGAGGCGACGGCCCATTTCACGACGCTGGTGCCGCGTCTCAACGAACTGAGCGAACTCAAGCTCGAGAAGTTCGTCTTCTGAGTGCGGCGCGGCCGAAACCGGTGCGCGGCACCTGCCGCAACGAAAAAGGCTCCCGCTGTCGGGGGCCTTTTTCGGTTTCGGTCTCTTCCCTACCGTTCGCCCTACAGACTCATGCACATCACGCCGACGGCGATCAGCGAACCTACTCCTGCCGCCTGAATCCGATCGGGCGGCGGGACGGCCGCGCCTGCGGAATCCTGACAGACAGCGCCGCGATGGCGTCGTAGATCGTGTCGAGCTCCTTGCGCATGTCTTCGGACAGGTCGCCGATCGCCTCGGCGTTGTCGGCATCGGTGCGCTCCAGCAGCGCGAGCTTGGCGCGGATTTCCGCGAGCTCGGCCGTCACGGTGGTTGTCGTGGCGATGTAATTGCGCATCGCTACGAACGCTTTCATGATCGAAATACTCATTCGGATGGCAGTCTCGCTGCGCAAAACGGCCGACAGCATCGCAACGCCCTGTTCCGTAAAGGCATAGGGGAGAGATACTTTCGGACGACGGGATGTCGTAACAGTTTGTGACGACATCGCATCCCACTCCGATGCCGAGAGCCGGAACATGAATTCGTCGGGGAAACGCAACATGTTACGTTTGACTGCTTGATTCAGGGCGCTGGTACTCACTTGGTAGAGCACCGCGAGGTCGAAATCGAGCATCACGCGCTGACCGCGGATTTCGTAGATTTTGTTTTGGATGACGGTGATTTCGTTCATGGTTTCGGGTGTTGTTTCCGCAAAAATAGCAAAAAAAGACGAACGGATGCAGAATCGGGTTAGAAATGAGCAGATTGAACTGATATACAATATTCTATTGTATTCTATAGGGGCGTCATTTGATCGGAAAACATATCGGATTGTATATTTTATTGTACTTTTGGCTTGACCCAAAAGTACCAAAAGGTCAAGCACGGCGAAAAGCTGCGGGCTCGGGCCGCGTCGCTCGCTGAGCGATCACGAAAGACTGCGCTTTTCGCACGATCGCTCCCGGCGCTCACGCCGCGGCCGTCGCTTTTTCCGCACTTTTCGCAGTGCATTTTTTTGTGTGCAATAGAATATTGTATATCGGCTGGGGCAAGGGAGTGGGAGAGAAGGTCGCGGCCTGCGGAGGAACGCGACGGCGGGCCTCCGAACTCCGTTTGCGATCTTTCGGCATCGCGGCGCGATGCCGGCGGTCCGCCGCCGCCCCATGCGGCGGACTGCAACTCGCCTGATCGGCTCGTGCACGTCACGCCGCCGTCGGCGAACCGCAAATGACTCGCCCCCCCCAAAAAAATGCGTGCAATAGTTTATTGTATCCCGATTCACGAGAGGGCAAGTGAGGGGGGCAGGGCACAAGCCTGCCCCTCCCAATCCGTGCAAGAAAATATTGTATCTCGATTTAGGAGGAGACAGGGGGCCCAGTCAGCGGAGGGGCACGACAGCGGGCACTCCCTCACAAGGCGTGCAATAGTTTATTGTATAAAGATTCGGGAGGGACGGAGAGGAAAAGGGAGCGGGAAAAAGCGGGTTGCAGCCTGCGGAGGGACGCCAGGGGCGGGCCTCCGCCGCCGGAGGCTGCGGCCCGCGCGGCTCCCAAAGAGCCGCAATAT
>USBO01000027.1 GCA_900552955.1 uncultured Alistipes sp. | reverse complement strand
TGCCAATCTGATGTGCCGGTAAACACGAACAAAACAAGCCAAGAACCGCGCAAAGCATCGGCTCTTAGCTGATTATTGTTGTTCCTTCGAGAGTTTACCGGACTGTCAGATCGAATAATGCAGCTATCCGAAAAAAATGATATTTTCAAGACCCGAAGATAGGGGTTATTTCTTAATTACTATAATATATTGTAATATTTTTTACGGAACGACGATCCGGCAGCGGGCCGAAAATGAATTCCCTTGCGATAATTTGGGAAACAGATTCTTTTTTCTATCTTTGCACAAACGTTTGTGCAAGCCGATTGCGCCTGATTTTCCGTTTCGGGCGGCGAAGGGCGCGGGCCGAACGGAAAACCTTAAACGACCGAACTATGAAGAAACTGATTCTGATGCTGGCGGCGATCCTGTGCGGATTGCCGTGCGCGGCGGCTTCCGACGATGCGACGAAGGCGACCCCCGTGATCTTCGAAACCGACATGGGCAACGACATCGACGACGTGCTGGCGCTCGATCTGCTCTACAAAGGCATGGACGCCGGCCATATCCGGCTCGTCGGCGTGAGCCTCAACAAGCGCAGCGCGACGTCGTTCGCGTTCATCGACCTGATGAACACCTGGTACGGCTATCCCGACATCCCGATCGCCTACACGCCCCGCGCGGTGGACAACAAGGACAGGGATTACACGACGCCGGTCGTCGAACGCAAGGGCGCCGACGGCAAACCGCTCTTCGCGCGCAGCCGCAAGGCGGGCAGCTGGGAGGATCCGGTGACGATGTACCGCCGGCTGCTGGCGGCCGAGGCGGACGGGTCGGCGGTGATCGTGTCGGTGGGCTTCTCGGGCAACCTCGCGGCGCTGCTGGCCAGCGGGCCCGACGCGGTGTCGCCGCTCACGGGGCGCGAACTGGTGGCGCGCAAGGTGAAGTGTCTCTCGGTGATGGCCGGCAGCTTCGGGGTGAAGAAACGCGCCGAGTACAACGTGGTCAACGACATAGCGGCCGCCCGCGCGTTCTTCGCCGAGTGCCCTGCACCCATCGTGCTGACGCCGTTCGAGATCGGCAAGCAGGTGGTCTACCCGGGCCGCAGCATCGCCGAGGATTTCGGCTGGGCGGAGCATCATCCGCTGGTGGAGGCTTACGAGGCCTACCACGCGATGCCCTACGACCGTCCGACATGGGACGTGATCGCGGCCTACTACGTGCTGCCGCACGAGCCGTCGTCGCTGACGCTCAGCGTCCCGGGCCGCATCACGGTCGACGAGCAGGGATTCATGCACTTCACGCCCGACAAGGCGGGGCTGCACCGCTACATCACGGCCGACGACCGGCAGGCGGGGATGATCCTCGGCTACTTCCTGCGGGCGCTGCCCGAGCGGCCGCTGCGATACGCCCGATAGGCTTCGGACGCACTCCTCACGAAACCGCCCCTGTCTTCCGGCAGGGGCGGTTTCGCTGGTGGGGCGGGGTCAGCCGAGGGAGCGCCTCAGCCGGCGGCGGATGAACTCCTCGGCGAAGTCGGCCGTGGCGTCGAGACCCAGCGCCGATGCGTCGAGGCAGAGGTGGTAGGTCGCGGCGGCGCCCCATGTGCGGTTGCTGTAGTGGTTGTAGTAGGCGGCGCGCCCGGCGTCGGTCGAATCCATCAACTGCGCGGCAGCCGCGGGGGTGAGGCCGTGGGTGTCGGCGAGACGCCGGATGCGATCCTCGCGCGAGGCCGAGATGAAGAGGTTGACGCAGCGCGGGTGATCGCGCAGGATGTAGTCGGCGCAGCGGCCCACGAAGATGCACGACTCGCGCTCGGCGAGCTGGCGGATCACGTCGCTCTGCGTCTTGAAGAGCGCGTCGGGGCTCAGCGGATTGTCCGAGAGCGCATCGTCGCCCGCGAAGGGGCTGCGCAGGTAGCCGAGAAGCGTGGCCAGGAGCCCCTCGGCGGGTTTCTCGTCGGCACGCTCGAAGAACTCCTGCCCGAAGCCGCTGCGCTCGGCGGCCAGGCGGATGAGGCGTTTGTCGTAGACGGGGATGCCGAAACGCGCGGCCAGCCGTTCGCCGACGGCCTTGCCGCCGCTGCCGAGCTGACGGCCGATGTTGATGACGAATCGTTCGTTCATGGTGAGGTATCGTTAAGGCTGCATTTGTTGGCGGAATCGGCGCAGCTCGCGCAGCAGCATGAAGGTCGCGATGAGCGATGCCAGGGCGTCGGACAGCGGCATGCTGCACCACACGCCCCAACTGCCGTCGTAGCCCAGCCGGACGAAGAGGCCGGGCAGGAAGAGCAGTCCCGGCAGCAGGAAGAGCAGTTGCCGCGAGAGCGACAGAAAGATCGCCTTCGGGGCCATGCCGATGCTCTGGAAGAAGTTGGTGGCCACCATCTGGAAGCCGATGATCGGGAAGCAGCAGAAGACGATGCGCATCCCCTCGGCCGCCAGACGGATCAGCTCCCCGTCGGTGGTGAAGACCGCCACGGCGCGGTGGGGCAGCAGCTCACCCAGCAGGAAGCCGAGCGTGGTGACGCACGTCGCGCCGACGGCCGTGAGTTTCAGCACGCGCAGCACGCGGTCGTACTGCCGCGCGCCGTAGTTGTAGCCCGCGATGGGCTGCATGCCCTGGTTGAGCCCCATGACGATCATCACGAAGAAGAAAGCCAGCCGATTGACGATGCCGTAGGCGCCGATCATCAGGTCGCCGCCGTACTCCTTCAGTCCCTTGTTGATGAGGATGACGATGAAGCAGGCCGTGACGTTCATCAGGAAGGGCGACATGCCGATGGCGACGATCTCGCGGACGATCCGCCTGCGCAGGCGGTAGATGCCGCGGTGGAAGTGCAGCAGTTCGCTGCGGTCGGAGAGCAGCCGGAACTGCCAGCCGAGCGAGATGATCTGCGCCAGCACCGTGGCGATCGCCGCGCCGCGGATGCCCCAGCCGAAGCCGTAGATGAAGAGCGGGTCGAGCAGCGTGTTGATGACCACGGTGTTGATCGTGGCGTACATCGACTTGCGGGGGTGGCCCGCGGCGCGCAGCACCGAGTTGAGGCCCAGATACATGTGCGTGACGACGTTGCCCAGCAGGATGATCGACATGTAGTCGCGGGCGTAACCGATCGTGGCGTCGCTCGCCCCGAAGAAGTAGAGGATCGGGTCGAGAAAGAGCAGCGTGGTCGCACCGAAGCCGATGCCGATGATGAGGTTGAGCACCACGACGTTGCCCAGGATGTACTGTGCAGAGGCATAGTCCCGCTGCCCGAGCCGCATCGAGATGAGCGTGGCGGCGCCGACGCCCACGAGCGATCCGAAGGCTGCGGCGAGGTTCATCAGCGGGAAGGTGAGCGCCAGTCCCGAGATGGCCATCGGCCCGACGCCCAGGCCGATGAAGATGCTGTCCACCATGTTGTAGAGCGACGAGGCCGTCATGGCGATAATGGCCGGTACGGCGTACTGGACGAGCAGTTTGCGGATGCGCTGCGTCCCGAGTTCGGTGGCTGCTCCCTTGATGGTTGTCATAGATTCAACAGGCTTTCCGCAGGCCCGCGGAGGCGGGTGTTGCGATGGATTTCTTTGCATGCAAAGGTAATCAAAATAACGGCGTCCGGCAAACGGCGCGCCACGATCCGAGGCGGACGGGGAGCGAACGCACCGGGTCGCGTTCGGAGGGATTTCCCGCGAGGGGCGTTGTCGGCGGCCGGTTGCGGGCCGTTCGGAGGCCGCCGACGCGGTTCGCGCCGCCGCGCTGCCCGCCCGATCTTAGGTCATATGCCGCGATACGGCCGTCGATTCTGGGGCCGAACGAAATTTTTCAAAAAAAACGGCTGTCCGAGCGGGTGTGCATTCCGTCTTTTTACGTATTATGATAAAAGCCCCGAATACGATTGCGGCTCGATTTTCCGAACGCCGTCGTATCCTTAAAAACAAAAATGGAATGAAATCTGAACTTTTCTCTTCACCCGTGTTGGAAATCGCCTTCGCGGGTGCGGCGCTGGCCGGCGGTACGCTCACGGCACAGGCCGCTGCGCCCGACAAGCGCCCCAACATCGTGTGGATCATGGCCGAGGACATCTCGCATGACCTGGGTTGCTACGGCATGCCGGCCGTGAAGACGCCCGTGCTCGACAAAATGGCCTCCGAGGGTATGCTCTACACCAACGCCCGCTGTTCGGCGCCCATCAGTTCGCCGTCGCGCTCGGGAATGCTGACCGGTGTGCACTGCACGACGATCGATGCGCACAACCATCGCAGCAACCGTGACAAGGCGCTGCCGCAGGGGGTCTATCCCTTCACCTACTACCTCCGTCAGGCGGGCTACACCTGCATTCTGGGGGCGACGGGCGCCTTCGCCAATACCTATACGAACAGTCCCCACGAGTGCAGCCGCAAGATCGACTGCAACTTCCGTTTCGACGAGATCGGCCCCTACGACGGCGTGACGCAGTTCGGTCTGTTCGACAAGTACGATGAGATGCTCCCGTCGGACGCTCCGTTCTTCTCGCAGATCACGCTCTACGTCACCCACCGCGGCGACTGGTGGAAACGCATCCGCAGCGAGTCGAAACATCCCGTCGATCCGGCTGCCGTGCAGCTGCCCGCCTATATGGCCGATCATCCGCGCATCCGCGAGGAGTTTGCCTGCTATCTGGATCAGGTGGAGTACATGGACGCCGAGGTGGGGATGATTCTCGACCGGCTCGAGCAGCGCGGGCTGGCGGACAATACCGTCGTCTTCTTCATCGGCGATAACGGTCGGGCGGACATCCGTGCCAAAGGGTTTCTCTACGACCACGGCACGCGGGTGCCGATGATCGTCTGGGGCAAGGGCGTCGAGCCCGCCGTCGTGAACGATCTGGTCAGCACGATGGACATCACGGCGACGATCCTCCGGATGGCCGGTGCGGAGATTCCCGACAATTACGAGTCGCGTCCGCTCTTCGACGCTGAGGGTGCTCCGGCGGATCATCGGGAGTGGGTCTACACCACGCGCGACACGTGGGACGAAGTGATGGAGTGCATCCGCGCCGTGGTCGACGACCGCTACATTTACATCCGCAACTATTTCCCGCAGTATCCCTACGATCACGATCAGATCTACACCGATTTCTACCGGCCGGCGCTGCACGTCATGCGCCGCCTGAAAGCCGAGGGCAAGCTGAGTCCCGTGGAGTCGCTGTTCCTGGCCGAGAGCAAACCCGTGGAGGAGCTCTATGACTACCGTGCCGATCCCGACAACGTGAACAACCTTGCGGGCGATCCCGCGTGCCTCGATGTGCTCAACCGGATGCGCGTGCGCATGGACAGCCGTCTGTCGTCGTTCGTCGACTGCGGCATCGCCGACCGCTTCACGCGTGTGCTGCCCGAATCGCGCAAGGAGGAGAACCGGCCGCGCAGTTTCGTGCGCGAGCATCATCCCGACGAGTGGCAGAAGCTGGTCGACGGCGAGATCTGCGACAAATACGACATCTGGAAGACCGAGCAGCAGGCCTATCTCCGCTCTGCGGGGCGTTGACGGGGCCGGCGCTCACGACGGCGGAACGAAAGCAGAACGCCGCTTCTCGACGGGGATCGCACCCGCGGGAAGCGGCGTTCGCCGTCGTGCGGCTTCGGGCATCGCACGGTGAATGCGGCGATCCGCAGGACGGCACGGCGGCGTGCGGCGACCCTTATTTACGGCAGAAAATGAAAAATATGCAATATCTCCTTGTAATATTGTAAAATGTGTCGTATATTTGGGTTAGAAGAAATAGGGACTTAGAAAGCTGTTTATTCAAACTGACAGTCTGGTAAACTAAAATGCAACAAAAATGAACAGCTGAGAGCCGCTGTATGTGCGGTTCTCGGCGAGTTTTTGTTGCTGAGACAATAACCAGACTGTCTGCATGGCGAGCCGAGACCGCGCATTTCTTGAAACCCCGTTCAATTGATATGCGCCTATGAAGAGAATCCTTTCACCACAGCCGTCCGGCAGTTTCACGCCGTGTCGCTGGCCGCTGCTCACCGAACCTCCGTCTTTGCGTTTCGCGCTGTTTCGTGATGCCGCTGCGGTTGCGCACGGAGCCGGCGGTGCGACGACTGCTGTCTGGCTCGTCGCGTGATCCGCGATACGTCTCAGGGAAGGTTTCCGATCCGCTTCAGCGCCGAAATACTCGTGGAGAACCTTTCGGAGAGCCTCTCCAGATCGTGTTCGTCGCCTCTGTCGTTCTGCGACACCGTGTCGAAGGGCTGATGGTCGGCCGGTTCGGCGGTGCCGCTGCTCAGGCGCAGCGAACGTTCGACCAGCTTGGTGAGCAGGTAGAGCGAGCGTATGTCCACCCAGGGTGCTGACATGTAGCGGTCGGCCCGCACGACGCAGATGTGTTGCAGATCCGTCAGCCGTCCGCTCCTGACCGTATCGGAGGCCGTGTCCCTGTGTGGTTCGTGGTTCATCGCCGAACATTCGAGGATGAACGACTTTTCGGAGTGGTAGCGTATGCGATCCACCAGCATTCTCTCGGCGAAACGCTCGGGATCGAGTCGGCGATTGCGTCGGAAAACCTTTATGTCGCGGCGCACGATCCACAAGGTCAGGTTGCCGTCGGCGAGTTCCAGCGTTCCGTGGGTGCGCAGGGCGTCGATGATGTGTCGCACGTAATCGCGCGTCTGATTGTCGAGCAGCAGGTCGTATCGCTCGCTGGCCGGAAGGAGAGGGAACGATGTTTTCATTTCGGAAGAGGTTTGAGCGTGTCGGTCGTTCGGCGCCGGAGCCTGAGATGCTCCGAACGGTTCGCACGGATGGTTGCAATTCGGTACGCCCGCCGACTTCCGAGATACAATAAGATATTGTATGTGTGGAGAATAAAAAATGGGCGCGGCAGACATCTTTCTTCTTGAAGGCATGGGCTACCTATGATAGGAAAGTGTGCCGCGCCCATGAAAGTCCTGTCCCGAAAAGGGAACAGGACTAATCAAGGACTGGCAACTTTTATACCCTATCACGAAAAAATGCCCATTTTCTCAAGAAGGTATAAAGTTGTTAACCTTATAATATGTCCGTCTGTTACGGCGGACTTTCTTTGCGCAAAAGTAGCATAATTTCTGTAAATAGTTCGATATTTCGTCCCGCAAAATGTTCGGATAGTCTGAAAAGATTGCGCATGAGGCCGCTAATGAGCCGATTCGATGGCACTTCGGTCCCGTCGGTCCGATCCGCTGATGGCTCCGTCCGTCGCTTTTCGTCCGTACAGCCCGCCGCGACCGGCCGTCGGGAGTGCGAATTTTCGGCCGGAAAGAGGATCGGATCGGGAAAAATCGTACCTTTGTCCGCACAATGAGGATTCCACGAAAATGATCTACGACAACATACTGGGAGCGGTCGGGTCGACGCCGATGGTGCGGCTCAACCGTTTCTCGTCCGGCCCCGGGGTCAATATCTTCGCCAAACTCGAAGGGTTCAACCCTACGGGCAGCATCAAGGACCGCATCGCCGTCAGAATGATCGAGGAGGCCGAGCGCAGCGGGCGGCTCACCCCGGGCAAGACCATCATCGAACCCACGTCGGGCAATACGGGCATCGGGCTGGCCATCGTGGGGATCGTCAAGGGCTATCCCGTGGAGATCGTCCTGTCGGAGGCCGTGTCGATCGAACGCCGCAAGATCATCCGCTCCTACGGCGCGAAGGTGATCCTCACGCCGGCCGACGAGGGCACCGACGGTGCGATCCGCTATGCGCGGGCGGCGGTCGCGGCGGCGCCCGACCGCTACTTCATGCCCGATCAGTTCGCCAATGCGGGCAACTATCTGGCCCACTACCAGTCGACGGCGCTCGAGATCTGGCAGCAGACGGGCGGTGCGATCGACTATCTGGTCTGCGCGCTCGGCACGTCGGGGACGCTCATGGGGCTGTCGCGCTTCCTGAAGGCGATGAAGCCCGACATCAAGGTGGTGTGCGCCCATCCCACGCGCGGACATTACATCCAGGGCCTGAAAAATATGGAGGAGGCCATCGTGCCCGACATCTACGACCCCTCGCAGATCGACGTGCAGGAGATGGTCGAGAGCGAGGAGGCGATCGCCATGGCGCGCGAGATCATCGCCCGCGAAGGGATCTTCGCCGGCATGTCGAGCGGCGCTGCGCTGCTGGCCGCCGTCCGCACGGCCGCCCGCATCGAGCGGGGCAATATCGTGGTGGTCTTCCCCGATCGTGCGGAGAAGTATCTCAGTACGATGATGTTCGACGAATTCAACGACTGATCTTTCGCAACCTATGCCGCGCCTTTCGCTCATCGTCGCCACCTACAACCGTGCCGAGCAGTTGCTCGTCACGCTGCGGTCGGTCGCCGCGCAGACGGCACCCGCCGCCGCGTGGGAGTGCGTGGTGGTCGACAACAACTCCACCGACGACACGGCCGCGCGCTTCGAGGCGTTCCGCGCGGCGCATCCCGCGCTGCCGCTGCGGCGGGTCTTCGAGCCGCGGCAGGGCCTTTCGTGGGCCCGCAACCGCGGCATCGCCGAGACGACGGGCGACGTGGTGGCCATCATCGACGACGACGAACGCATCGTCCCGGAGTTCATCGAGGCCTACCTCGCCTTCTTCGCGGCGCACCCTGAGGTGGCGGCCGCCGGCGGGCGGATCGTGGCGGAGTACCCTGCGGGGCGTCCGGCGTGGATGTCGCCCTACACCGAGCGGCCGATCGCCAATCCGATCGATCTGGGGCCGACGCCCCGTCCCTTCCCGCGCGGGCGGATCCCGGGCGGAGGCAATATGGCGCTGCGCCGCACGGCGCTCGAACGTCACGGGGCGTTCGATCCGCAGTTGGGCCGGCGCGGCGCGCGGCTGCTGGGCGGCGAGGAGAGCGATCTCTTCGCGCGGTTGCAGCGCGGCGGCGAGGCGTGCTGGTACGTGCCCGATGCGGTGATGTACCATATCATCCCCGCCTCGAAGCTCACGCGCGACTATTTCGACCGCCTGTGCCGCAACATCGGCGTGAGCCAGCGCACGCGCGCGGCGCTCGACGGCCGCACCGTGCGCGTGCGGGTGATCGAGGCGGTCAAGTGGTGCGCGACGCTGGGGATCGCACTGGGCTACTGCGCGACGGGGCGATTCCGGCGTGCAGTGTGGCTCGTGCGAATGCGGCGGCGGATCACGGCGGGACTGCTGCGGGGAGAGGAGTGAAATGACAATCTCATAACGTATGAAAAGATTATTGAAAATCGTAGCGATTGCGGTGGCCTTGCTGCTCGTCGTCGCGCTGGTGGTGCCGCTCGCACTCAAGTCGAAGGTGGGCGACATCGTAAAGAAACAGGCGGATGAACTGCTCACCGCCCGAGTCGATTTCCGTTCGCTCGATCTGAGCCTGCTGCGTCATTTCCCTCATGCCTCGGTCGAGCTGGAGGGACTGACCGTTATCTGCGCTGCGCCGTTCGAGGGCGACACGCTGGCCTCGGTCGAACGCGTTTCGGTGGTCGTCGACCTGTGGTCGCTCTTCGGCGACGCGGGCTTCGAGGTGACCAAACTGCTCGTCGATGCGCCGCATCTGCATGCGCGCAAGCTGGCCGACGGCCGCGTGAACTGGGATGTGATGAAGCCCTCGGAGGCACCCGCCGCCGAAGAGCCGACCGCCGAGAGCGAGTCCTCGGCCTTCCGGCTGCGCATGCGCGACGTGCGCCTGTCGGATGCTGTCATCCGCTATGAGGACGATTCGACGGGCATGCGCGCCGGTGTCGATCCGCTCGACCTGCGGCTCAGCGGCGATCTGTCGGGCGAGCGCAGCGATCTGCGCCTGCGGCTGGAGGCGCAGCGCCTCTCGTATGCGGCCGGCGGTGTGACGTTGCTGCGCGACGCCGATCTGACGGCCGACGTCGCGGTCGACGCCGATCTGAAGAACAACCGATTCACCTTCTCCGACAACCGGATCGCCCTCAATGCGATCGCATTGAGTCTCGACGGCTGGGTGGCGCTGGCGGGCGACCGCACGGAGATGGATGTGCGCGTCAACAGCTCGAAGGTCGAGTTCCGCGATCTGCTGTCGATGGTTCCGGCCTTCTACACGCGCGATTTCAAGGATCTGACCGCTTCGGGGCAGTTGACGCTCGGAGCGTGGGCCAAAGGCGTGCTGGCGGGCGACCGGCTGCCGGCCTTCGAGGCGACGATCGCGGTGCGCGACGGCAGTTTCAAATACGCCTCGCTGCCCAAGGCCGTGACCGGCATCACGATCGACGCCCGGGCGGCCAACCCGGGCGGGACGGCCGACGCCACGACGCTCGATGTGCCGACCTTCGCGCTGACGATGGCCGGCAACACGCTGCGCTGCACGCTCTCGGCCGCAACGCCCGTGAGCGACCTGCGCTTCCGGGCTGCGGCTGACGGCAAGGTCGACCTGGGGGCTGTCAAAGAGGTCTATCCGCTGGGCGATTCGATCGCGCTGGCGGGCGTCGTGACGGCCGATGTGCAGGCGTCGGGCCGGATGTCCGACATCGAGCGGGAGCGTTACGAGCAGATCGACGCCTCGGGCCGGCTCGTCGTCGAAGGGGTGTCGGCGACGCTCGCGGGGATGCCCGAGGTGAAGGTGCGGCGCGCGGCGATGACCGTCGCCCCTGCGGCGCTGACCCTGTCGGAGCTGGCCGTCACGATGGGCCGCAGCGACATCGAGGCGTCGGGCTCGCTGTCGAACTACATCGGCTATCTGCTGCGCGACCAAACGCTGCGCGGGCGGCTTGACGTACGGTCGTCGCTGCTCGATCTCAACGAGCTGACGGGCGCTGCTCCGGCGGCTCCGGCAGAGGCGGAGGCTGCACCGGCCGATACGGCCGCGATGCGGGCTCCCGTCGTGCCGCAGAACCTCGATCTGGCGCTCACAACGTCGCTCAGGAAGGTTCTTTTCCAGAAGATGGTGCTGACCGATTTCACTGGATCGCTGAGCGTGGCGAAGGGCACCGTGTCGATGAACCGGCTGTCGATGAACGCCTTCGACGGGCGGATGTCGGCCTCGGGAAGCTACTCCACGGCAGCCGACGAGCATCGTCCGGCGCTGAAGCTCCAGGCTGAGATCGCCGACGCTTCGTTCTCCGCGACCTTCGATCAGTTGGACGTCGTCCGCCGGATGGTGCCCCTGTTCGAGAAGACGGGCGGCGACTATTCCATGTCGCTCGACCTCTCGACCCGCCTCGCGCAGACGATGGAGCCCGATTATGCGACGTTGCAGGCCGAGGGCTCGATCCGCTCGAAGAACATCCGCTTGCAGAATGTCGCCGTGTTCGACCGGTTGGCCGCGGCGCTCAAGAACGACAATCTGCGCCGCATCGAGGCGAAGGACGTGGCGATCCGCTTCACGATCCGCGACGGCCGCATCGCCACGCAGCCCTTCGATCTGAAGATGGGCGGCCTCGCGCTCACGTTGTCGGGGTCGACGGGGCTGGATCAGACGATCGACTACACGGCCCGTGTGAAACTGCCCGAAGGGACGGCGGGCGGCGTCCTCAAGACGGTCGACGTCGGTATCGGCGGGACGTTCGCCTCGCCGCAGCTCACGCTCGATGTGAAGAACGCCGTGAAGGATGCCGTGACCGAGACGATCGGGCAGAAGCTGGGCCTGTCGCTCGGGTCGGACGAAGGCAGGTCGGCCGACGAGATCCGTGCCGAGGCCAAGGCCAAAGGCGACAAGCTCGTCGCGGAGGCCGAAGCGCAGCGCGACAAGCTCGTGGACAAAGCGTCGGGCAAGCTGGCCAAAGTCGCGGCGCAGGCCAGCGGCGATGCGCTGGTGTCGGCCGCCGAGAAGCAGGCGCGCAAGCTCATGGAGCAGGCCGAGCAGCAGATCGCGGCGCAGCAGCAGTGACGCGGCATGGTACGACGAGTGCGTCCCCGATTGCGGGGACGCACTCGTCGTGTGTGGGAGCCGGTTTCAGAACCGGTAACCTGCGGTGAGCGAGTAGGCGATATTGTGCCCGTCGCCGGGCGAGGCGGCGCGCAGCAGGCCGTACTGCACCTCGGGGCCGACGACGAAGTGCCCGACCGCGAAGTCGAATCCGATGCCGATGCCCGCGTCCCACTTTCGCACCGTGTACGACGCCGTGCGGGCCACTTCCGCACGCAGCAGCCGTGCGACATAGGGGCCGGCATGAAGATCGAAGCGCGATCGGGGTGAAAGGCGGCAGCCGACGGTCGCCTCGACGGGCAGCTCGAGGTAGGAGAGGCGCGTGGCGCGGTCGGCGGCGTGGTCGAAGGGGTCGCTCGACGTCGTGGCGCCTTTCATGGCGTAGTGCAGACCGGTTCGGAGGCCGAAATGATCGTTGAACAGGTAGCCTGCGGTCGCTCCGCCGCGCAGCCCCAGTTTGAGGTGTCGGTCGCCCAGCGTGGCTGCCGAAGCGCCGAGGCGCAGGTCGGCATGCAGTCGGGCCGAAGCGCCGAAGGTGACGAGAAGCAGCAGACATGCCATTGCGGTTTTTTTCATGGTGAGATGGGTTTTGATTCGAAAATAGTACTTTTGTCTCCGCAAAGGTCGGGGTTGTCAGCCGGCGGGTCAATACTGATTTATCATTAATGGAGCGTTTGCAACGGGAATTCGAGGCATTGTTGGATGCGCAGCGGTTCGATGCCGGAGAGTTGGACGACGCGGTGCTCGACCGCCATGCGGAGCGGCTCAGGCTGCTGTCGCAGGTGGCCAACAGCGGCATCACGGTGTTCGACATGCATCGTCGCTGCCATCCGTTCATCTCGTTCAATTTCTCCGGTCTGTTCGGCTGCGATATGGATCGGATCGTCACGGAGGATTCGAGATTCTTCGCCGAACGGATTCATCCCGACGATCTGCCTGCGGTCCATCGCAACGGGATAGAGTGTCTGCGGTTCATGTTTGCGCACAGAGAGCTGATCCCCGATGGCAAGTTCCTCGAGGAGTACCGCATCGGAATCGCGGGACGCTATGTGCGCGTCGTCGAGCAGTTCCAGGTGTTGGAGCAGGATCGCAGAGGGAATATCTGGCTGACGCTGAGCGTGCTGGATTTGTCGCCCAATCAGGGTCCGTTCGACGGGGTGCGCTGCCAGTTGTTCGACTTCCGCAACGGCCGGACGATTGCGTTCGCCGGCGGCGAACGGTCGTCCGATCCGCTTTCGGAGCGCGAGCGCGAGATTCTGCGCCTCATCGGCCGGGGCCGGTTGAGCAAGGAGATCGCCGACGAACTGTCGATCAGCGTCCACACGGTCAACACGCACCGGCAGCGCATTCTCGGCAAGCTGCGTGTCGACAACTCGATGGAGGCCGTTCGTTACGCCGCCGAACGGGGCCTGCTCGGCTGATGCGGACCTCCTGTCCCGATGGTCGGGAAGCGATCGGCCGAAACATCGTCGTTGCGTAAAAATTCGTACCTTTGCGGCCGAACCCGATACTTAAACACACAAGACATGAAGAAACTTACGACGATTCTCATCCTGTCGTTGCTTGCCGTGTCGTGTGTCGACAACGACTACGACCTGTCGACACTCGATATGGACGACGTGGGCATCGGCGATGAAAATTCGGTTTTCACCTGCCCGCTCATGACACTCAGGGTCTCCGTCGGGGAGATCGCCAACGAGCGCGGCGACCTCGACCGTATCCTGTCCGAAGCCGATGTCTGGCTCCCGAGCCGCCTGCCCGGCGACGCGGAGGCCGTCGACGTCAGGACGTTGACGGGCGCCAACGGTGCGCAGCGGCAGACGGCTTATCTTTCGGGGCCGGAGGGCCTGCTCACGGCGCTCCTGCAGGAGATCGACGCCGACGCTTCGGGCGCTAAACTCCTTCTCATCGCCCGTAGGGTCTATGCCGACTACAAGGCGGAGTTTCTGCCCGAATACCTGCCCGCAGGTGTGAGCGAGGAGGAGTACATCGCGGCATTCGCGGCGTGCTACCGTCAGCCGGCGATGCGCGAACTGATTCGTGAGAGCATCGAATCGTTCGCCGCCCGTTACCTGACCACGGGTCTGAGCATGGACGTGCAACCGTTCGTGCTCTCGGGCATCGACGTGGGGCCGGACGTACGTGACATGATCACCGGCGGCGATGCGTCGAAAACCTCGCTGTCGCTTTTCGGCGATATTTCGACCGATCTGCCGGTGGGCTTCTCGGCGCATCCTGCGTTCGTGACCGACGAGGGAGACGGCGGCCGGATCCTGGTGAGTTTCCCCGCCTTCACGGTCTCTCCGACGGCCGATGCGCCTGCCCGCATCGCGGAGACCGGCATCGCACCGGATGCGCTGACGACCATCTTCGAGCGGGATACGCGCATCGGGCTCAACGTGCAGTTGGAGAGCTACTATCCCGACCGTGCGTTCGGCGCAGGGCAGGGCATCACCGTCAATCTCAAAGTCCGCAAACGCGGCGGTCTGATCCTTAATCAGTAAATGCCGGCTATGAAAAGATTGCTCTCCACGCTGACCGCCGTTCTCGTCTGTGCGAGCGCCGCGGCACAGAGTCCTACGTTGTATTTCATGGAAGGCGTACCGCAGCGTTCGCAGATGAACCCTGCGCTGGCTCCGCAGCGCGGGTATTTCAATATTCCGGCCCTGGGCGGGGTCGCCGTGACGGCCGGCGGCAACACGTCGCTCGACAACCTGCTGTTCCGCCGCGACGGCCGGCTGGTGACGCTGCTCAGTCCGTCGGTGTCGTCTGCCGAGGCGCTCGCCGGTCTCAGACCGAACAATCTGGTCAACGGCGATATGCGGCTCAACCTGCTCGGGTTCGGCGCCTATGCCTCCGACCGCAAGAGTTTCTGGTCGTTCGACCTCGATCTGCGCACGAGTGCCTCGTCGCAGTTTCCTTACGAGTTGTTCCGGTTTTTCAAAACGGGCGAGAGCACGCGGATCCGCAATCTGGGCTTGAGTGCGGAGACCTTCGCAGAGGCCGGTTTCAACTATTCGTTTCCTGTCGGCGAGCGGGTCTATGTGGGTGCCAGGGTGAAGTTTCTGGTCGGACTGGCCCGTGCGAAAGCCTGCTTCACGCAGTTCGACGTCTCGCTCGGCGAGAACGAGTGGTATGCCGATGCGGTCGGCGAGCTGGAGATTGACAGCCGTCTGCTGACCCTGCCTGCGAAGCGGGAGCAGGGTGCGGATGGTGTTTACCGCGATTATTATCGGCTCGACGATCTGAAGTTCGACACGAAGTTCGCGCCTGCGGGGTACGGCGCGGCCGTCGACATCGGTGCGACCTACGAACCGGTACGTAATCTTCAGGTCTCGGCCGCGATCAGCGACATCGGCTTCATCGCATGGAGCAAGGCCGGTTCGACGCGCGGCACCGTTGCGCGTAAACTGACGTTCAGCGGCGCGCAGGTCGATGCGTCGGGGGTTGCCGACATTGATTTCGACCTGGACGACCTGAAGTTCGAGAAGGCCGGCCGGAGGAGTGTCACGCGGATGCTCCGCTACACGATGAACCTCGGAGCCGAATACCGGCTGTGGGAGCGTCGCGTCGGAGTGGGAGCGTTGTACCAGATTCGCAGGTACGACTATACGGCGCTGCACGATCTGACGGCTTCGGTCGACTTCCGGCCCGTGCGCTGGTTCGGCCTCACGGGCAGTTGCTCGTTCATCGCCAACCGTGCATGCGCGTTGGGACTGGGGCTGAACCTCAATCCCGGGTGGATCAGTTTCTACGTTGCCACCGACGTGCTGCTGTCCGAAAAGAGCGCCCAATGGATTCCTCTGCGGCAGGGCCGGATGAACCTCGATCTGGGCATCGGAATTCCGATGGGCAGGTACGGACGTCGCTCTGCGGCGGTCGTGCGGCGTTGACCGGCGTCAGTTGCGCAGCAGTTCGCCGATCGTGTCGCGCATCCGGTTGCAGTTTCGTTCGGCGCTTTGCAGCAGGGCGTGCTGCGCCCGTGCGCGGACGAGGTTGTGGTCGGGCCGCCCGATCTTGTAATAGGTGTCGCCGTCGAGGTAGTCCATCAGAAAGCGCAACACCTGTTCGTAGGTGATGTAGCGCACCGAGAAAGCGAGTGCGTCGCTCTCCGCCGGAGTCAGAAAGGCGCGGGCCTCCGAGAGATAGCCTTCGGCGAAGCCGCGAAACATCGCCATGTCGACCCCGACGGCGGCCAGGTCTTCGTCGTCCTCGCGGCTGCGGTTGGCATAGGTGCGGATCGCGTCGCCGAAGTCGTTGAAACAGGGGCTGCGCAGCACCGTGTCCAGGTCGATCATGCAGAGCGCCCCGCCGTTGCGGTCGAAGAGAATGTTGTTGATTTTGGTGTCGTTGTGCGTCACCCGAAGCGGTATCCCGCCCTCTTCGACCCGCTGCCAGAAGCGGAGCATCTCGTCGCGGCGGCTCTC
>USBO01000026.1 GCA_900552955.1 uncultured Alistipes sp. | reverse complement strand
CCGCTTCGTCGTCGGGCATCTCCACGAACCCGAATCCACGGGAACGCCCCGTCTCGCGGTCGGTAATGACATGGGCCGACGACACCTCGCCGAACTGTGCGAATAAATCACGCAGGCTTTCGCTGCTTGTACCCCAACTGAGGTTCGAAACATAAATATTCATCTGAAACTGTAAATAAAAATTGTCAATCGTTGATGATAACGACGCGCACGGCATTCATTCCGCGCGCACCGCGTTCGAGTTCGAATGTCACCCGATCGCCTTCGGCGATCGCTGTGGGAGCATTCGTGATATGAAAAAAATACTTCTCCCCGCTGTCGGAACCGCGCAGGAATCCGTAACCCTTCACCGCGTCGAAATAGGCTACGCAACCCACCAGCGGCACATTTTCGGCCGATTCCGACCGGCGAGGCACCGAAACCTCGATCCGCGAGGCGTCGACCTCCTCGCGCGCAACGGGTTCGGGCGGCGTGGCATGGAGCATGCCGTTCTCATCCACATAAGCCAGCATCTCCTCGAAATTGCGGCTGCCGCCGCTCTGCCGCTCCTCCTTTTTACGTTGTTTGTCCAGTCGTCTGGTCTGTCTGATCTTCTCTCTTTCTCTTTTTCCCGATGTGATTCGTTTAGCCATTTATGAACTGTTTTGAAATGATCCGCTCCCACAGTCCGTCGCCGTGGAGAGCCCCTGCACCGCCGCCGCGATGCGAAAGGGATGGAATCCGATTTGTTTTTCCGCAGGTGTCGTAAAGTGCCGGCTGTCGGAAAAGATCCGCGCAGCGTCCGCCGCGAAGACGGCACTCCGAACAAAAGAGTCGATAATGAGGTCGATTTCGAGAATAGAAAGATCCGCAACGAAGGGGCCGGACCGAACTCTTACAAAGAAAGATTCAGAATAAAACTCGATTGTTTCGCCACAAAGGTAGTCATTCCGTTCCGTAATTCCTATTTTTTCGGACAGTCATGCGGCATTCGTTTGCGCCGTTTCGGGCAAAACGACACCTCACGACGTTGCAGCGCCTCTTTTTTTTGTAAAAAAAACGTACATTCGCCCTCTGAAACATTCACACCCTAACGCCGACGCTCATGCTCCGTCAGACAGAATTCACGCTTCGTCCGCGCCGACGCGGCTTCCATGCGGTCACCGAAGAGATCGAGGCCAACCTTGCGCCGCTGCCCGCCGCGGGGCTGCTGCATCTCTTCCTCAAACACACCTCCGCCGGCCTGACGCTCAACGAAAACGCCGACCCCGACGTACGCACCGATCTGGAGGCGATTTTCGACCGTCTCGTCCGCGAACGCGAGGCCTACTACCTGCACACCTGCGAAGGCGACGACGACATGCCGGCCCATGCCAAGTCGACACTCGTCGGGACGACGCTCACGCTTCCCGTCAGCAACGGCAGGATCAATCTCGGTACGTGGCAGGGGATCTATCTGTGCGAATTCCGCAATCGGGCCGCCGGGCGCCGCATCGTCGCCACGATCCTCGGATAGGGACGCATCACGTCATGGCGATGACCAGCTTCCCGCGCACGCCGCCCCGTTCGAGCCGCTCGTGTGCGCGGGCGATCTCGTCGAAGGGATAGACGCGATCCACGTGCACGCGCAGCCTGTCGCGGGCAAGCAGATCGGCGATGCGGTACATATCCTCGCCGCTGGAATGCATCAGCAGATGCCGGTAATTGCGGAACCCCTGCGTCGCAGCCGCCTCGTCGGCCTCGGCTTTGCGATCCGACGGCAGCAGGATGATCCTGCCGTCGGAGCCGAGCACACGCAGCGAGCGGACGAAATTCTCACCGCCGATCGTATCGAGCACGAAGTCGACGCGCTCCGTCCGTTCCTCGAACCGCTCGGTGCGGAAGTCGATCACCTCGTCGGCACCCAGGCTGCGCACGAACTCGGCGTCTTCACCCGACGCGGTGGAGATCACGTAGCATCCGAGCGATTTGGCGATCTGCACGGCATGATGTCCCACCCCGCCGGCACCGCCGTGAATCAGCACGCGGGCGCCCGCACCGAGCCGCCCCGTCCCCACGAGCGCCTGCCAGGCCGTCAGCGGGGACTGCGCCGCGGCCGCGGCCTCCTCAAAGGAGATGTTCTGCGGCTTGAGCGCGAGGTGCGCCGCCGGCACGGCAGCGAACTCGGCGTAGGCGCTGCCCGGGCCGGGAAAATTGACCGTCCCGAACACCGCATCGCCGATACGGAACTCCTCCACGCCTTCGCCCGTTTTCGATACGACCCCCGCAAGGTCCCAACCGAGAATCATCGGGCCCGATCGCTCCACCGATCCGGCCAGTCCTTCGCCGCGCCGCGTCCTGAGGTCGATCCGGTTGACTCCGGCAGCCTTTATCGTAACCAGCACTTCGCCCCGCGCGGGCACAGGGGCGGGAATCGAGGCCACGGAGAACTGCTCCGTCCCCCCGAATCGTTCGAGAATCATCGCTCGCATATCGATCGTTTTTAGCGTCGTCCCGACAAAGATAGTGCCTCACCGTCCGCGCCGCGAACCGCCGGTCTCGCCCGCGACGGCCGATCGGGCGAGGCACCAAACTTGCATATCCGTTCGGAAATCACACGACCGATCTATGGCTACGACAAAATTCAAGGCTGGTCAAAACCGACCTGAGCACGCTCCGGCTGCATGACCTCCTCGGCAAACGCGTCATCCTCAACATCTTCCCCAGTCTCGACACGGGTGTTTGCGCCACTTCGGTGCGCAAATTCAACCGGCTGGCCGCATCGCTGCCCGACACGGTGGTGCTGGCCGTTTCGAAAGACCTACCCTTCGCCCATGCGCGCTTCTGCACGACGGAGGGGATCGAAAACGTCATCCCGCTTTCGGATTTCCGCCGTTCGGACTTCGATGATCGCTACGGCGTGCGGATGGCCGACGGCCCGCTCGAAGGGCTGCTGGCCCGATCGGTCGTGGTGATCGACCGCCAGGGGAAAGTCGTCTACACGGAACTCGTCTCCGAAATCTCGCAGGAACCCGATTACGACCGCGCCGTAGAGGCCGCGGAGAGAGCCTGAGCGGCTACGCGACTTGTTGTAACGGCCCTGTCCGCCTGCACGAAGCGGCGGGGCACTCATTGCCAGAACCATGAACGTCACTCCTCATACGGTAGCGCTGTGCGGCGCCACGGGTTTCGTCGGATCGCACCTGCGCGACCACTTCAACGCAGCGGGCTACCGCGTCGTACCCCTCGGCAGGGAACTGTTCACCGATACGCAATCCGACCGTCTGACCGCCGCGCTCGAAGGCTGCGACACGGTCGTCAACGTCGCGGGCGCCCCCATCGACCGGCGCTGGAGCGATGCCGTCAAACGCGAACTGACCGACAGCCGTGCGGGCACGGCCCGACGGCTGGTCGCTGCCATGCAGCGCGTCGGCTCGATCCGCTGCTGGATCTGCGCCTCGGCCATCGGGTACTACCCTTCGCAGGGATGCTTCGACGATACGGCCGAAACCGCGTCGGGCGATGACTTTCTGGCCGCGCTCTGCCGCGAATGGGAAGCCGAGGCGCATAAGGCGCCTGCCGGAGTGCGCAAGGCGGTCACCCGCTTCGGCGTCGTGCTCGACGCGCACGAAGGCGTATTCGGACGACTGTCCCTTCCGGCCAGGCTGGGGATGACCGTCGTCCCGGGCGACGGAAGCCAGCCCTTCACCTGGATCGACATCGAAGACCTCTGCCGTGCGATGATGCTGCTCATCGAGACGCCCGAGCTCGAAGGCACGTTCAATTTCGTCGCACCGCAACATCTGACCGCGGAGGAGGCCATATCGCTCGTCCGGCACCACTACAACGCATGGTTCCAGCTCCACGTTCCCGCGCCGTTGCTGCGGCTCTGGCGGGGCGAGGCCGCCGACCCGATGCTCAAAGGGCAATGCGTGCGCCCGCTGCGACTGCTCGACGCAGGATTCGAATTCCGTTCGCCCGAGCTGCAGCTCTTTCTGGCACGGCTCGGCTGAGCGGACCGTACGCAGCGAATGCGAAGGCCGGCGTCCGTTCGAGGACGCCGGCCTTCGCATCGCACAGGGCCGTCACGGTCACAACCGCTCGGCCACCTTCTGCCAGTCGACCAGATCCCACCAGTTCTTCACGAACTCGGCACGGCGGTTGCGGTAATCGATATAGTAGGCATGCTCCCACACGTCGACCGTCAGCAGCGGTTTCATCCCCTGCGTCATGGGGTTGCCGGCGTTGGGCTCCGACACGATGACCAGTTTGCCCTCGGGCGTCTGCGCCAGCCACGTCCAGCCCGAGCCGAACAGCCCGACGGCCGTCTTCGTGAAGGTCTCCTTGAAGTTCTCGACCGAACCGAAGTCGCGCGCAAGCGCCTCTGCCAGCTTCTCGGGCATCGGCTGCTGATCGGGCGTCAGCGTGAGAAAGAAGAAGGTGTGATTCCAGGTCTGCGCAGCATTGTTGAAGATGGCGCCGTCGGCCTTGCGGACGATTTCGTCGAGCGGCATCTCGGCGTAGGGCGTCCCTTCGATCAGTTTGTTGAGATTGTCGATGTAGGTCTGGAGATGCTTGCCGTAATGGTACTCGAAGGTCTCCGCGCTCATCTTCGGGGCGAGCGCATCCGTCTCATAGGGAAGGCGGGGCAACGTGTGTTTCATGGTTTGTTGTGTTTTATTGTTAGAGATTGAATCGGCATCCGTCCTTAAAACGGTCTGCGTCACGGATTTATCGGTCGGATTCGCAACGAGGATATAGCCGTTGAGATAGGTTGCGAAAAGAATCCACAGCAGGTAGGGTGCGAAGAGCCACGCCGCCGAAGGCGTCCTGCGCCGCACCAGCACGATATAGACGATCACCAGCACGTCGAGCACGACGATGTCGATGAACCCCGCCAGCGGACTGCGCACATAAAAGAAAAAAACGCTCCACAGGAAATTGACGGCCAGTTGCAGGAACCACAGCGTCACGTAGCGTTTGTCGCCGTACTGAAGCACACGGCCCAGCGAGAGGCCCATGCAGATGTAGATGATCCCCCACGCGATCGGAAAGACGAAGTCGGGCGGCGTCAGAGCGGGTTTGTTCAGCAGCGGATACCACTCGGCGAGCGATTCCGCCTGAAGACGCCCCGCCACGAGGCCGGCGATCAGGCACAGCACGACGGGGACAAGATAATAAGCGATCTTTTTCATTCCGACAAAGAGTTAGGTTGCAACCGGCGACCGTGCAAATTTCAGGCGGATCGTGCCCCCGCGACCGAAAAAATTCGTCGCCGCCATGCGATTTTCTCCGTACGACCCGCACCGGCTGCCGCGAACCGTCCGTTTTCCGCTCCGTTCGGCCGCCGCACGGATGCAGCAGCCCTCGCCGGCCCCGTAAGGCACAGAAACTGCACGCACTGCGACCGGTCACATGCGACTCGGCACAACCATGAAAAACAACCTCCTCAGCGAGAAACTGGTCTACACGGGCGACACCCGCACCCCGACACATCTTCATCTGCTGCGTTACACGCCGGACGAAGTGCACGAATCGTCGGCCGACTTCCTCCCGCAACTCGAACCGCAGCTCTCCGAAAAGGGGATGATCTGGCTTCAGGTGCACGGCTTGCAGCAGACCGAAACCGTGCGCGAGGTATGCGCCCGTTTCGGAATCGACTTTCTGGTCATGCAGGACATCCTCAACGCAGATCACCCGACCAAAGTCGAGGAGCACGAACACTACATGCTCGTAGTGGCCAAATACTTCCGTGCGGAAGAGGAGATGCAGGTCTGCGTGATACAGGGCGCTGATTTCGTGCTGAGCTTCATCGAGAGCGAAAGCCCGCTCTTCGACGACATCCCGCCCGCGATCCGCAGCAACGTGCTCAGATTCCGTTCCCGTCCGTCGGACTACCTGCTCAGCGTGCTGCTCAACAGCCTGACGGCCAACTATGCCACGCTCATCACGCGGCTCGACGGCGAACTCGACGACCTGGAGACCAGCCTGCTCTCGACGAGCGAATGCCGCGAGACGGGCGGCAGAATCCAGGAGCTGCGCCGCCGCTACCTCCAGCTCAAACAGGCTGCGCTGCCCCTGCGCGATCAGTACGCCAAACTGCTGCACTCCGATTCGGAGCTGCTGCACAGGAATGTCCGGCCCTTTTTCGACGACGTGAACGACCACCTGCAATACGTCGTTCAGCAGATCGACCTTTGCCGCGAGACGCTCTCGTCGCTCGTCGACCTCTACATCTCGAACAACGACCTGCGCATGAACGCCATCATGAAACGGCTGACCGTCGTCTCGACGATCTTCATCCCGCTCACGTTTCTCGCAGGCGTGTGGGGCATGAACTTCCGTGCGATGCCCGAGCTGGATTGGGAGTACGGCTATGTGGTCGCCTGGGCAGTCATGCTCCTCATCGGCGCAGGCGTCTATCTCTTCTTCCGCAAAAAGGAGTGGCGCTGAAACGCACGTCCGCAGCGCACCTCCTCCGAACACACTGCGGCCTGTAAATTGCATGAGCAAGGTGCCGGACAACGTCGTCCGGCACAAAATTTCATGTCATGCAGAACACTCGCAACAACATCCTCGCCGACCCGCGCGAGGAATACTACCACGATGCCTACCCCGCTCAGCAACAGGAGGCGCCGGGGCTCGAAAGCCGCATGCGGCCCCGCCCCGACACGGGCGAGGAGAGTTACCGCGGCCACGGACGGCTGCTGGGACGCAAAGCGCTCATCACGGGCGGCGATTCGGGAATCGGACGCGCCGTGGCGATCGCCTTCGCCCGCGAAGGCGCCGACATCGCCGTCAACTACCTGCCGGCCGAACAGCCCGACGCCGCCTCGCTGCGCACGCTGCTCGACGACGAAGGAAGCCGCCTGACACTCCTCCCGGGCGACCTGAGCGACGAGGAGAGCTGCCGCCGCATCGTCCGCGACGCCGTGCGCGCACTCGACGGAATCGACATTCTGGTGCTCAACGCCGGCACGCAGCACGCAGTCAAGGAGATCGCCCACCTCTCGACCGAGCAGTTGGAGTACACCTACACCACCAATGTCTTCTCGCTCTTCTGGAGCGTGCAGGAGGCGCTGCCCCACATGAAGGCCGGTGCCAGCATCATCACCACCTCGTCGATCGAGGCTTTCCAGCCGTCGTCCTATCTGACCGACTACGCCTCGTCGAAGAGCGCCGTGGTGGGTTTCACCCGCTCGCTGGCCAAGCAACTCGCACCGAAAGGCATCCGTGTCAATTCGGTGGCGCCTGGCCCCGTATGGACGGCGTTGCAGGTCACCGGAGGGCAGCAGCCCGAAAACATCCCGGGCTTCGGGAGCCAGACGCCTCTGGGCCGCGCCGGACAACCCGTCGAGGTGGCACCGAGCTACGTGTTCCTCGCCTCCGAGGAGTCGAGCTACATCACCGCTCAGATCATCGGTGTCACGGGCGGACGTTACATCCTCTGAACCCCTCGCACATGAAGACGCAGACCGCATCGCCCGACCGTCTGACAGCCGAAGAGCGCCGCGCGCTTCCCGACGAAGCGTTCGGCATCCCGTCGCGCCGCGAATTCCCGCTCGTCGACGCCGCGCACGTCCGCGCTGCCGAGAGCGACTTCCGGCATGCCCCCGACGCCGACAAACCCGCCCTCGCCCGCCGCATTCTGCATCAGGCGGCGGAGTTCGGCGTCGAGATCGGCAGCGAAACGATCCTGCGCCGGGCGGCGCAGACGACGAAGCGGTAGCGTCGCCGAACAAACCTTAAAACCGAATGCTATGAAACGACTTTCTCTTATCGCCGCCGCACTTCTGCTCGCGGCAGCCTGCGGCCGCCGCGACGTTCCCCGCCGCGGCGAGCCGACCGTGGCCGCAACCGCCGTGGCCGATAGCCACAATGCGGCGAACTCCCTCGACTGCGAGGGCTCCTACACCGGCATGTTCCCCGCCGCCGATGCGCCGGGCATCGCCGTCACGCTGACGCTCGGCCCCGACGGCCGCTACACCGAGCTGCAACGCTTCTGCGAACGGCCCGGAGAGTTCGCCTACGCCGGCCGCTACACCGTCGCGGGAAACGTGCTCACGCTGCAACCCGACTCGTCCGAAGACGACCCCTCCTATTATCGGGTGGGCGAGAACCGGTTGTGGCGGCTCGACAGCCAACAGCAGCCCATCACGGGCCCCTTCGCCGATCAGTCTGTCCCCACGCGCTCGAAATCCCGCGCCGAGGCCGCCTGCGATTGATGCGCTGTCACGCGCACGGCGCCCCGCATCGGAATGCACCCCTGCGGGGCGCCCACTTCCCTCCCCTGGCGGTGCAAGAAAAAACCAACCGGCCGCAGCGCGTGCGGAAGGTCGATCGCAGCGACGCCGGAACGCCGCTCGGAGTTGCGTGTCTGCTACTTGTTGTTGTAAGCAGCCATCTTCTCGATGAGCATGAGCACCTTGTTCGAGTAGCCCCACTCGTTGTCATACCACGAAACGACCTTTACGAAGGTGTCGGTCAGTGCGATACCGGCAGCCTTGTCGAAGATCGAGGTACGAGCGTCGCCCAAGAAGTCCGACGAAACGACTGCATCCTCGGTGTAGCCCAGAATGCCCTTCAGTTCGCCTTCCGAAGCCTCCTTCATGGCAGCGCAGATCTCGTCGTACTTGGCGGGCTTGGCCAGATTGACCGTCAGGTCGACGACCGATACGTCGAGCGTGGGAACGCGCATCGACATACCCGTCAGCTTGCCGTTGAGGTGGTCGAGTGAACGGTGGTCATCAGACCGTCGGTGATGCCGAACTTGTCGTTGAGCACCTTGGCGATCGGAGCCAGGCAGTTGGTGGTGCACGATGCGTTCGAAACGATCGTCTGGCCGGCATAGGTGTCGGTGTTGACGCCGCAGACGAACATCGGCGTGTCGTCCTTCGAAGGAGCCGACATCACGACGTACTTGGCACCGGCCTTCAGGTGAGCCTCGGCCTTCTCCTTGGTCAGGAACAGACCGGTCGACTCGACGACGTACTCGGCAGCCACCTCGTTCCACTTCAGGTTCGCGGGATCCTTCTCGGCCGTCACGCGGATAGCCTGACCGTTGACGATCAGCTGGCTCTTCTCGACGTTGTAGTCCACCGTGCCGTTGAAACGACCGTGCATCGTGTCGTATTTCAGCATGTAGGCCATGTAGTCAACCGGCACGAGGTCGTTGATGCCCACCACCTCGATCTGATCGTTCGTGCATGCGGCACGGAACACCAGACGGCCGATACGGCCGAAACCGTTGATACCAATCTTAATCTTTGACATAATCGTAATTTTTATTGTTAAGAAAAAAACTTACTGTTATATGCGTCACAAAAGTACACACTTTGTACAGATTTCGCAAATAATCCTACTAAAAAATTTTAATTTCCACCCCCCCCGCGCACGATCCCCGTCCGAAGGATGCAAGAACCATGCTGTCCGCCTCCGTGCGAAAGGGATTCCGGCACGCCGCATCCCGAAACCGTACCCCGCGGAAGCCGCACGGCGAGCGCCGCCCGCAGAGAGTCGCACCCCGAACCGCCGGCCGTCAGCCGATGGCCATCTTCGCGCGCTTGGCCATGGCCGAGGCGAAGACGAAATCGTTCAGTTCGCGGTTCTCCGCATGCAGAATCTCCTCCTTGGTGCCCTCCCACCACTTGCGGCCCTCGTGGATGTAGACGATCTTCTGGCCGATCTCCATCACGGAGTTCATGTCGTGGGTGTTGATGATCGTGGTGATGTTGTACTCCTCGGTGATCTCGCGGATGAGGTTGTCGATGACGATCGACGTCTGCGGATCGAGGCCCGAGTTGGGCTCGTCGCAGAAGAGGTAGCGCGGATTGAGCACGATGGCGCGTGCGATGGCCACGCGCTTGATCATGCCGCCCGACAGCTCCGACGGGTAGAGGTCGTCGGCATTTTCGAGCCGCACGCGCCGCAGGCAGAAATCCACGCGTTCGCGCTTCTCGGCCTCCGACTGGCGGGTAAACAGATCGAGCGGCAGACGGACGTTCTCCGCCACGGTCGACGAGTCGAGCAGCGCGCCGCCCTGAAAGATCATGCCGATGTCCTTGCGGATGGCCTTGCGCTCCGTGAAGCCGAGCGCCGTGTAGCAGACGTCGTCGTAGAGGATCGCACCCGAGTCGACCGCATGCAGCCCCACCAGACACTTCAGCAGCACGGTCTTGCCCGAGCCGCTGCGGCCGATGATGAGGTTGGTCTTGCCGGTTTCGAACTCCACCGAGATGTCGTCGAGCACCGTGCGCCCGTCGAACGATTTCACAAGATGTTCGGCACGTATCATGTCAGCAGGATTTGCGTGAGGATCAGGTTGAAGATCATGATGACGATCGACGAGGCGACCACCGCCCGCGTCGAAGCCTTGCCCACCTCCAGCGAGTTGCCGTCGGCGTAGTAGCCGTAGAAGGCCGACACCGAGGTGATGATGAAGGCGAAGAAGCAGGCCTTGATGAGCGAATAGACAATCGAATAGACGCGGAAATCATAGAGAAGCCCAGTGACGTAGTCGTCGGGGATCATGATGCCCGTGAAGACGGCGATCAGCCAGCCGCCCGAGATGCCGATCAGAATGCTCAGGATCGTCAGAAACGGGAAGAAGAGCACCGTGGCCACGATCTTGGGCAGGATGAGGTACGACGCCGAGTTGACGCCCATGATCTCCAGTGCGTCGATCTGCTCGGTGATGCGCATCGTACCGATCTCGGAGGCAATGTTCGACCCCACCTTGCCGGCCAGAATGAGCGCCACGACCGTCGACGAGAACTCGAGGATCATCGTCTCGCGCGTGGCGTAGCCGATGATGTACTTGGGGATGAAGGGCGATTCGAGGTTGATCGACATCTGGAGCGTGATGACCGCACCGATGAAGATCGAGATGATGGCCGTCAGCCCGATGGAGTTGAATCCCAGCGCCTCCATTTCGTAGACGATGCGGCGGCGGTAGATCGAGAACTTCTCGGGGCGCGAGAAGACCTTTCCCATCAGAATGAAATACTGCCCGATGAGGGCGAAGAGTTTCGACAACATAGCAATTCGTTCCGGCGGCCGGACGAGGTGCGGCCGCCGCTGTTTATTTTTCGGTGTTCCGCTCCTCCACCTCCTCGAATTCGACATACTCGCCCACCGAGCCGTTGACTCGCTTTTCGGGCGTTCCGGAGGTTTTGTGAACCTCGACGTCGCCTTCGCTGCGACGGGAGTACCGCGTGTAGGTACGGCGACGGCCGGTCTGCGAAGCGCCGTCCCGCTCCATCTCGCGGCGCAGGCGGCCGATACGGTAGCGGAACAGCAGGACGAAGACGACGCCCAGCAACAAAAACGTCAGCATAATATAAAAGATAAAATGGGCGATCCCGACCAGCACCGACGGAGCGGCCACGGCCAGTATCAGAAGCACGAGGCTGGTCACGGGGTTGCGGCGGACGAACTCCGTGAGGCCGTACAGTATGCGAGCGAAAAATCCCATAGCGATATTCACCGGTTATCCCGACAAAGGTACAAAAAACGAACGAAAAAACACGATTCGCTTCCGATTCCTCGGTTTCTTTCGAAAAAACGCACCTGCCCGGCAAATATTGTCCGCACTCTGTCCCTGCGCGCGGGCCGGGCCCCGGCCGACGTGCCGCACGGCAGCTTTCGAGCCGTGCGGCGCTGCGCGCGCGACCGGCCCCGCACCGGCCGTTTGACGAACCGAGACCAAATCGCAGCCGGCAAATTTCCGAATCAACGCTTTTTTAGCTATTTTTGTGCATTCAAAATCCGACACCATTATGTTATTGAGCAATCTGACTGCCATTTCGCCCATCGACGGCCGCTACCGCAAGGTGACGGAGCGCCTGGCCGACTACTTCTCGGAATACGCCCTGATCCGCTACCGCGTACGCGTGGAGGTGGAGTATTTCATCGCCCTCTGCCGTCTGCCGCTGCCCGAGCTGAAGGAGATCGGCCCCGCCGCCTTCGAGCGGCTGCGCGGACTCTACCGCGACTTCACGCCGACCGACGCCGAGCGCGTCAAGGAGATCGAACGCACGACCAACCACGACGTGAAAGCCGTCGAATACCTCCTCAAAGAGAAGATGGAGGCGCTGGGACTGGGCGCCTGCAAGGAGTTCGTCCACTTCGGCCTCACGTCGCAGGACATCAACAACACGGCCATCCCCCTCTCGATCAAGGAGGCGTTGTCGGAGGTCTGCCGTCCCGCGCTGACCGAGCTGCGCGAAAAGCTCGCCGCGCTGGCCGGCGAGTGGCACGCCGTGCCGATGCTCGCCCACACGCACGGCCAGCCGGCATCGCCCACGCGGCTGGGCAAGGAGCTGATGGTCTTCGTCGAACGGCTCGACCGCCAGATCGCCCAGTTGGACGACATCGCCGTCACGGCCAAGTTCGGCGGTGCGACGGGCAACTTCAACGCCCATCACGTCGCCTATCCCGCCGTCGACTGGATCGGCTTCGCCAACCGCTTCGTCGACCAAACGCTGGGGCTGACCCGCTCGCAGTACACCACCCAAATCGAGCATTACGACAATCTGGCGGCGCTGTTCGACGCCCTCAAACGTATCGACACCATCCTCATCGACCTCTGCCGCGACATGTGGACCTACATCTCGATGGAGTATTTCAAGCAGCGCATCAAGGCCGGCGAGGTCGGGTCGAGCGCCATGCCTCACAAGGTCAACCCCATCGATTTCGAGAACGCCGAGGGGAATCTGGGCATCGCCAATGCGCTCTACGAGCATCTGGCGGGCAAGCTCCCCGTCTCGCGCATGCAGCGCGACCTGACCGATTCGACCGTGCTGCGCAACGTCGGCGTGCCGGTGGCCCACACGCTGCTGGGCGTCGCCTCGCTGATGAAGGGTCTGAACAAGGTGATCCTCAACGAGGAGGCGCTGCGCCGCGACCTGGAGAACAACTGGGCCGTGGTGGCCGAGGGCATTCAGACCGTCCTGCGCCGTGCGGGCTATCCTTCGCCCTATGAGGCGCTCAAGGCCCTCACGCGCACCAACGCCCACATCACTGCCGAGGCCATCGCCGCGTTCATCGCCGGGCTCGACGTCGCGGAGGAGGTCAAGGCCGAGCTGCGCGCAATCACTCCGGCCACCTACACGGGTATTGATTTCTGACGAAAACGCTCCCGCCGCACAACGGGGTTCGGACGCATGTCCGAACCCCGTTGGTTTTCAGGCCATACGCCCTGCCCTCCGCCAGCCGGCTTCGCGTTGCGGACGCGAAGCCGGAGCGACGACGCAGTCCGCGGCGGGAATTGATTATTCCGAAAAAGGCACTACCTTTGCATCTGCAACCGAAAACCTTATCGACCATGACAAAAGCAGAACTGGTAAAAGCAATCGCCGCACAGACCGGCGCCGAAGCTGTGACGGTCTCAGCCGTCGTAGAGCAGATGATGGAGGAGATCCGCCGCTCGATGATCGGCGGAGAGAATGTCTACCTTCGCGGATTCGGCAGTTTCATCCTCAAGCACCGCGCACAGAAGGTCGCACGCAACATCGCCAAGAACACGTCGGTGACGATCCCCGCGCACAACGTTCCGGCATTCAAGCCTTCGAAGGAGTTTCTGGGCAAAGTGAAATAGACCGATGTCACGGATTATACGCCTTCTCTTTCCGGCGAACCGCCTCACCTCCGGTGCCTCGCTGTTTCTGCTGGCGCTGCGGGTGCTTTTCGGCGGACTGCTGCTGTCGCACGGCATCGGCAAACTGCACGACTTCGCCGCGCTCTCGGGCGTCTTCCCCGATCCGCTGGGGCTGGGCAGCCGGATTTCGCTGATGCTGGCGATCTTCGCAGAGGTGTTCTGTGCGGTCGGATTCATCGTCGGCGCCTTCTACCGGCTGGCGCTCGTTCCGATGATCTTCAGCATGGGCGTCGCGCTGTTCGTCGTCCACACGAACGATCCTTTCGCCGTGAAGGAACTCGCGCTGATCTATCTCTCGGTCTTCGTGCTGATGTTCATTTCGGGCCCCGGCAACTATGCGCTCGATCATCTGATCGCCGAACGCATCCGCAAATGACGGTTACGCACCGAATCAAGACAGGCGGCCCCTCTCTCCGACGGGCCGCCTGTCTTGATTTGCAAAGGATCATTGCCTGAACGGCGTCCCGTCGTTGCGGAGCTTGATTTCGAGCGATGCGCCCGACCACGGATTGATCCTGTACTGCGTATCGCTCAGCGGCGCTCCCCCATAGCCGATGCGCACGCGCACGTCGAACGGGGAGACGTCGCCGATCTCGCGGGTCTCGGGCAGTGTATGCGGCACGATGTAGACATACATGACGATGCGATCGCATGCGACGCTGCGTATCCCGATCCGGCGCTGCGCCTTCGCCGCGATGTCCTCAGGCAGATCGCCCCCGACCGGCGCCACGATGCGCTCGGCCGATGCGAACCCCACCCGATTGCCTTGCGCATCGAAACAGCCGCAGAGGATCGTCACATTATAACGCCACCACCCATCGAAGCGGCTTTCGACCTCCACCGAGAATCCTTCTTCGTTTTTCATACCCAGGTTTTGCACAAAGATAGTGCAAGTCGGGCGCAAAAGCAAACCGTCTGCGCAGAAGAGCCTCCGGCGAAGACAGCGGCCAGGTGATCCGGCCGCGTCCGAAACCCGATCGCTCCGCTTCGGCCGTGAGCCACAGATGCATCGGACACAAAAAAACGAAAAACTTTGTGAATTATTGGAAATATTGTAACTTTGCACGATAAATCTGCACACCGATGGATGTGACGAAACAGTACGCAATCGCCTGGAAAGGGCTGAAAAACGGCACCTATCACTTTGATTTCAAAGTGGATGACGCGCTGTTCGAAGCCTTCGGATCGACCGACATCAAAGGCGGCGATCTCACGGTCGGGGTCACGCTCGAACGGGGAGAGTCCATGCTCAGATTGCAAACCGTCCTCCGCGGAACGGTGACCGTCGCCTGCGACCGTTGCCTCGAAGATTGCCGCCTGCCCGTGGTGTTCGACGGGACGCTGCTCGTCCGTTTCTCGGATGAGGAGCACGAATGCGACGGCGAGGTGATGTGGATTTCGCCGTCCGAACCGGAGGTGTCGCTCGCACAATATATTTATGAGAGCGTCGTTCTTTCGCTGCCCTATCAGCGGGTTCATGCCGAAGGCGAATGCGACGCCGACATGCTGCGGCGGTTCCGCATCGTTTCGGAAGAGGAGTTTTCGCAGATCGAGCACGAGGCGGAAGCCCATGCCGCCGCCTCCCGATCGCTCGACGGCGACACGCTGACGCAGCTCTCCTCGCTCAGGGACAGGCTGCAAAGCGAAAAAAAGTAGAAATCGGAATGTTAAACTCAAATAACTTATAACAATGGCACATCCTAAACACAAAATCTCGTCGACGCGACGCGATAAGAGAAGAACTCACTACAAAGCAGTCGTTCCGACCGTCGTAACCTGCTCGAACTGCGGCGCAGCGGTGCTCTACCACCGTGTCTGCCCCGAGTGCGGTTTCTACCGCGGCAAGCTGGCGATCGAGAAAAAGGCCGCCGAATAACTCCGGCCCACGTTCGGGCGCGCTGCATCGGATCGCGGCGCGCTCTTTTGCCTGGAGACCATTGAAAACCAAACACTGAAGCTATGTTGAAGATTGGTTTAGACGCTATGGGCGGCGACTTCGCACCCGAAGCCGCCGTGAAGGGAGCCGTCATGGCGTCCGCCGAGATCGGCGCCGACAGCAGAATCGTGCTCTTCGGCGACAAAGAACGCATCGAAGCGGTTCTCGCGTCCGAGAACTGTCCGGCCGACCGTTTCGAGATCGTTCCCACGACCGAGGTCATCGAGATGGGCGACCATCCCGCAAAAGCATTTTTGCAGAAGGCGGATTCAAGCATCACGGTCGGCTTCGCCCACCTGGCCAAAGGAGCCATCCAGGGCTTCGCATCGGCCGGCAGCACGGGCGCGATGATGGTCGGTTCGATGCAGGTCGTAAAACCGATCGAGGGCATCATCCGCCCCACCATTTCGTCGCTTGTTCCGACGGTTTCGGGCCGTCCCGCCCTGCTTCTGGACGTGGGGCTGAACGTCGACTGCAAACCCGAAGTGCTCAGCCAGTACGGTCTGATCGGTTCGATCTACGCCGAGAGCGTGCTGGGGATTTCCGATCCCCGCGTGGCGATTCTCAACATCGGCGAGGAGGAGACCAAAGGCAACGCGCAGTCCAAAGCGGCGCACGAAATGATGAAGGCCTCGGGACGGTTCAACTTCGTGGGCAACGTCGAGGGATCGCACATCTTCTCGGGCAAGGTGGCCGACGTGATCG
>USBO01000025.1 GCA_900552955.1 uncultured Alistipes sp. | reverse complement strand
TGAAGACCGAATACAAGCTCGTATTCGGCATCTATCCGCCCGCAGGAGACAAGAAGATGCGCGCCTCGGACTGTTTCCGCAAATAACCACGAAACTCTGTACGAAAATGGCTGTACGATACCACAACGACGGATGCTCCTACCGCCTGCCGCAGAAGCGGCTCACCGCGGCGTGGCTGTGCGGCGTGGCCGAAGCCGAAGGCTACACGCTGGGCGAAGTCGACTATATCTTCTGCTCGGCGGAGCGGCTGCTCGAGATGAACCGCCGGTTCCTCGGGCACGACTACTACACCGACGTCATCACCTTCGACTACAGCGACCGCCGTGCGACGCGCACCGTCGCAGGCGACATCTTCATCGACGTGGAGACCGTCGCCGACAACGCCCGCATCTACGGTGCGGCGCGTCTTCAGGAGATGCGCCGCGTGGTGGTGCACGGGCTGCTGCATCTCTGCGGGCAGCGCGACAAGACGCCGCGCACCGAGCGGCAGATGCACCGCAAGGAGGATCGCTACCTCGCCTTCTGGGAGAACCCGCAGGGGTGACACACAGCGGTGCCCGACCGACGCCGCGGCGCGCAGCGCAGACGCCGCACGGCATTTGCAATCCGAATCCGAAAAACCGACAAGCTATGACGCTCGACTACGATATACTGGTCATCGGCGGCGGCCACGCCGGCTGCGAAGCCGCTTCGGCGGCGGCGCGCATGGGGTCGCGCACGCTGCTCGTGACGATGGATATGACCAAGCTGGCCTCCATGTCGTGCAACCCCGCCGTGGGCGGCGTGGCCAAAGGGCAGATCGTCCGCGAAATCGACGCGCTGGGCGGCCGCACGGGGCGCATCACCGACCGCACGACCCTCCAGTTCCGCATGCTCAACCGCTCGAAGGGAGCGGCCATGTGGAGCCCGCGCGCGCAGTGCGACAAAACCCGTTTCTCGGCCGAGTGGCGGCGCGAACTGGAGAACACGCAGAACCTCTACATCTGGCAGGACACGGCCGCCGAGCTGCTCTTCGACACGACGGGCGAACGGCCCCGCGCGACGGGTGTGCGCACCTGCATGGGCGTCGTCTTCACGGCGCGCGCCGTGATCCTCACGGCCGGCACCTTCCTCGACGGCATGATGTACTGCGGCGACGCCCGCACCCCAGGCGGACGGGCCGGCGACCCCGCCTCGACGGGCATCACCGCGTCGCTCGCCGCCCTGGGATTCGAGACGGGGCGCATGAAGACAGGCACGCCCGCACGGCTCGACGCCCGCACGATCGACTTCGAGGCACTCGAACCGCAATACGGCGACGAGAACCCGTCGAAGTTCTCGTTTTCATCTGACACACAACCCGTTAAACACCAATCTCCCTGCTTCTTGGTCTACACATCGCCCGAGGTGCATGCCACGCTGCGCACGGGTTTCGACCGCTCGCCGCTCTTCAACGGCACGATCCACGGCATCGGGCCGCGCTACTGTCCCTCGATCGAGGACAAGCTGCGCACCTTCGCCGACAAGGAGCAGCACCAGTTATTCCTTGAGCCTGAAGGAGATAGCACCAACGAATACTACCTCAACGGCTTCTCGTCGTCGCTGCCGTGGGAGGTGCAGTACGAGGCGCTGCGCCGCATCCGCGGGTTGGAGGACGTACATATTTTCCGGCCCGGGTATGCCATCGAATACGACTATTTTCCGCCCACGCAACTGCGGCACACGCTCGAAACAAAGCTCGTCGACGGCCTTTACTTCGCAGGACAGGTCAACGGCACGACCGGTTACGAGGAGGCGGCGGCGCAAGGGCTGATGGCCGGTATCAACGCGCATCGCAAACGGGTGGGGGAGTCGCCGATCGTCCTGCAACGCGACGAAGCCTACATCGGCGTGCTGATCGACGACCTCGTGACCAAAGGGGTCGACGAGCCCTACCGGATGTTCACCTCGCGCGCCGAATACCGCATTCTGCTGCGGCAGGACAACGCCGATCTGCGGCTGACTCCGCTCGGGCACGAAATCGGGTTGATTTCGAAGCGCGATTTCGCAAATTTCGAGCAAAAAAAATCGCGCGTAGAATCGCTTATTTCCTTCGCCCGCCGCACGAGTGTCCGTGCAGGCGAAATCGACGCCTATCTGAAAACGGTCGGTTCCGAGCCGATGAAGCAGGGGCGCAAGCTCTACGACATCCTGCTACGCAACGAAATCACCTTCGAAGGGCTGGCCGGCGCTTTGCCCGCTCTCGCGGAATTGATCGAAGGGGAGGGGATAACGCCCGATGCGATCGAGGAGGCCGAAATCCAGATCAAATACAACGGCTACATCCAACGCGAGAAATTCATCGCCGAGAAGCTGCACCGGCTCGAAAACATTGCCATTCCGGCCGATTTCGACTACCATTCGATGCAGTCGCTCACCATCGAGGCGCGGCAGAAACTCGCGCGCATCCGGCCGACGACCATCGGACAGGCATCGCGCATCCCGGGCGTCTCTCCGGCCGATGTGAATGTGCTACTGGTAAAATTCGGAAGGTAAACGACGACGAACAGCGACGAGAGAAGGCGAGCCTGCACCAGGCTCGCCTTTATTGTTTGTTTTCGAAAGTCGTTTTCTCGCCTCGGCATATCAAGAACGTTCCACGTGGAGCAAAAGAAAGCGGCGATCAAATGACCGCCGCTCCATGCACATCAAAACGCCGATCACTCAACGATGAGCGTCCAACCATACGGGTCGTCGCAACGTCCGTACTGAATATCCTGCAGCTTGTTGTACATCTCCATGCAGCGCTTGCCCGGCTCGTCGCCGAACTTCCACTCGCGGCCCGTCTCCTTGTCGTAAACATAGCCGATAGGGGAGATGACTGCCGCCGTACCGCAGGCCGCACACTCCTCGAAGGTCGACAGTTCGTCGATCGCCACAGGACGCTCCTCGACCTTCATCCCCATATCCTCGGCCAACCGGCGCAGACTCTTGTTGGTGATCGACGGCAGGATCGAAGTCGATTTGGGCGTGATATAGGTGTTATCCTTGATGCCGAAGAAGTTGGCCGCGCCGCACTCCTCTATATATTTGCGGTGAACGGCATCCACGAACATCGAGTTGGCATATCCCGCGCGATTGGCCTCCTCGCCAGCCTCGAGGCTGGCGGCATAGTTGCCGCCGCATTTCACATCGCCTGTTCCACGTGGAGCAGCACGGTCGTAGTCGGGGTTCACCAGCACACGGATCGGCTTGATCCCCTCCTTGAAATAAGCGCCGACGGGCGACACGAAGACGCAGACCATAAACTCCTTGGCCGGATGCACACCCAGGAAGGCGCCCATGCCGATCTCCATCGGCCGCAGATAGAGCGTCGCCCCCGTACCATAGGGCGGCACGAAGCGTTCGTTGGCAGCGACGACCATCCGGCACATCTCGACGAAGGTCTCGACCGGCAGCTCGGCCATGCAGAGCTTGCGGGCCGTTGCGGCGAAGCGTTTGCCGTTCTCGTCGGGACGGAACAGGCGGATCTTGCCGTCGACCCCGCGGAAGGCTTTCAGCCCCTCGAACGACTCGACACCATAATGCAGGCACGGCGCCGACATATGCACCGAGATATACTCGTCCTGCGTCAGTTCCGGTTTGCCCCATTTCCCGTCCTTGTAGGAAATGCGGACATTGTAATCCGTTTTGTAGTAGTTAAACGGCAGGGCCGCCCAATCCACGTTCTCCATATCCTTAAAGTTTAAGAGTTACTTACCCGACGGTTGCACCGTCGTTCACCGTCGTTGCCGGCCCCAGCAACACCAGTTTGCCCGCGGCATCTTCGCCCATTAGGATCATGCCGCGCGACTCGATTCCCTTGAGCGTGCGGGGTTCGAGGTTAACCAGCACCAACACCTGACGGCCCACCAGCTCCTCGGGCGCATAGTGTTCGGCAATGCCCGACACGATCTCGCGCCGGTCGATCCCCGTGTCGACGGTCAGCTTCAGCAGCTTCTTGGTCTTGGCGACCTTCTCGGCCGCTACGATCGTCGAGACGCGGATATCCATGCGCTGGAAATCGTCGAACGACACGCTATCTTTCTGTTCAACAACGTTTTGCGACGCATCGGCCGCCTGATTGGCCAGCTTGGTGGCGGCCAGTTTGTCGAGCTGCGCCTGAATGACATCGTCCTCGATTTTCTCGAAAAGCAACTCGGGAGTTCCGATGCAGTGACCGGCCGCGACGAGGTCGGTGGCGCCGATCCGCTCCCAGTCGAGCGGTTCGAGGCGCAGCATCGCCAGCAGCCGGGCCGCCGTGAAGGGCATGAAGGGCTCGATGACGACCGAGAGGTTGGCCGTGATCTGCAATGCGAGGTTGAGAATCGTCTTCACCCGCTCGGGATCGCTCTTGACGAGTTTCCACGGCTCGCAGTCGGCCAGATACTTGTTACCGATGCGCGCCACGTTCATCGCATCCTTCAGCGCCTCGCGGAAGCGGTAGTGCTCGATGTTCTGTTCGAGCGTCGCCTTCACGGCCTGCAACTCGGCCAGCGTCTCGCGGTCGTAGTCCGTGAGCGCGCCGCATGCGGGAACCTCGCCGCCGTAATACTTCTGCGTGAGCACCAGCGCACGATTGACGAAGTTGCCCAGCACGGCCACCAGCTCGTTGTTGTTGCGGGCCTGAAAATCCTTCCACGTGAAGTCGTTGTCCTTCGACTCGGGAGCATTGGCGCACAGCACGTAGCGCAGCACGTCCTCCTTACCGGGGAATTCGTCGAGGTACTCGTGGAGCCAGACAGCCCAGTTGCGCGAGGTGGAGATCTTGTCGCCCTCGAGGTTCAGGAACTCGTTGGACGGCACGTTCTCGGGCAGGATGTAGCCGCCGTGGGCCTGAAGCATCGACGGGAAGACGATGCAATGGAAGACGATGTTGTCCTTGCCGATGAAGTGCACCATCTTGGTCTCGGGGTCCTTCCAGTAACGCTCCCAGTCGGGCGTCAGCTCCTTCGTGGCCGAGATATAGCCGATCGGCGCGTCGAACCATACGTAGAGCACCTTGCCCTCGGCCCCCTCGACCGGAACGGGGATACCCCAGTCCAGATCGCGGCTCACGGCACGCGGCTGCAACCCCAGATCGAGCCAGCTCTTGCACTGCCCGTAGACGTTGGGACGCCACTCCTTGTGGCCCTCGAGAATCCACTCGCGCAGGAATCCCTCGTAGCGGTCGAGCGGCAGATACCAGTGCCGGGTTTCGCGCTTGACCAGCGGCGAGCCCGACAGCGCGCTGTGGGGCGCGATCAGCTCGTCGGGCGAGAGCGTGGAACCGCACCTCTCGCACTGATCGCCGTAGGCCTTCTCGTTCTGGCAGTGGGGGCAGGTGCCCACGATGTAGCGGTCGGCCAAAAACTGCTGCGCCTCCTGGTCGTAATACTGCTCGGAGCTCTTCTCGATGAACTTGCCCTCGGCATAGAGCTTGCGGAAGAAATCCGACGCCGTCTCGGCATGCACGGGCGACGAGGTGCGCGAATAGATGTCGAACGACATGCCGAGCCGCTCGAACGAGCGCTTGATGAGATGGTGATAGCGGTCGACGATCTCCCTGGGCGAAACGCCCTCCTTGCGCGCCTTGATGGTGATCGCCACGCCGTGCTCGTCGCTGCCGCAGATCGACACCACGTCGCGGCCGCGGCGGCGCAGGTAGCGCGTATAGATGTCGGACGGGATGTAGACCCCCGCCAGATGACCGATATGCACCGGCCCGTTGGCATAGGGGAGCGCCGACGTCACCAGATAGCGTTTGAACTCTTTTGCCATATTCTTCGTGAATTTACACTCTTTTCGGATAATATTCGGACAAAGTTATGAAATCCGCATCAAAAAGCCTAAGAAAACGAGGATGATTTCTCCCAACGGCCGTAAAATCGGAATTCTTCCGGCCGCCGAGGGGGGGGGCGCTGCAACTCGCATCCGCTCGTGCAGATCCGTCCGCCGGCGGCGAACGCCCCCGTTCTTGCTATGGAAAAACGCCAAGGCATCGTTATTACGAAGCACAGAGTGCGCATTTCTGAAAATAAATGCGTACATTTGCGGGACGCAACCCGTCGCGGCGGGCCCAGCGGAACCGCCCGCCGCGGTCGCGGCCGAAACGATGCCGGTTCAACGAAATACGAAATAACTTAAACTCGAAAGACTATGGTTACGATCGACTCTTACGATTTCAAAGGCAAACGCGCCATCGTGCGCGTGGACTTCAACGTACCTCTGGATGAAAACGGTAAAATCACCGACGACACCCGCATCCGCGGGGCGCTTCCCACGCTGAAGAAGGTGCTCGCCGACGGCGGCAGCCTCATCATCATGTCGCACATGGGCAAACCCAAAGGCAAGGTCAACCCCAAATTCTCGCTGAGCCAGATCGTCGACGCCGTGAGCGAGAAACTGGGCGTGCCCGTACAGTTCGCTCCCGACTGCGCCAAAGCCGCCGAGGCCGCCGCAGCGCTCAAGCCGGGCGAGGTGCTGATGCTCGAGAACCTCCGCTTCTATCCCGAGGAGGAGGGCAAGCCCGTGGGCATCGACAAGGAGGATCCCGCCTACGACGAGGCCAAGAAGGCGATGAAGGCTTCGCAGAAGGAGTTCGCCAAGACGCTGGCTTCGTATGCCGACTGCTATATCAACGACGCCTTCGGCACGGCGCACCGCAAGCACGCTTCGACGGCCGTCATCGCCGACTACTTCGACGCCGATAACAAGATGCTGGGCTACCTCATGGAGAAGGAGGTGAAGGCCGTGGACAACATCCTGAGCGACATCAAACGACCCTTCACGGCCATCATGGGCGGTTCGAAGGTGTCGACCAAGATCGGCATCATCGAGAACCTGATGGACAAGGTCGACAACCTGATCCTCTGCGGCGGCATGACCTACACCTTCGCCAAGGCGCAGGGCGGCAAGATCGGCAACTCGATCTGCGAGGACGACAAGCTGCAACTGGCGCTCGACATCATCGCCAAAGCCAAGGCCAAAGGCGTCAATCTGGTACTGGGCACCGACTGCGTGGCGGCCGACGCCTTCTCGAACGACGCCAACACCCAGATCTGCCCCTCGAACGACATCCCCGACGGCTGGGAGGGCATGGATGCCGGCCCCGAAACGCGCAAGGCCTTCGCCGCCGTGATCGAGGGTGCCAAGACCATCCTGTGGAACGGCCCCGCCGGCGTGTTCGAGTTCGACAACTTCGCGGCCGGCTCGCGCGCCATCGCCGAAGCGATCGCCAAAGCCACGGCCGAGGGCGCCTTCTCGCTCATCGGCGGCGGCGACTCGGTAGCCTGCATCAACAAGTTCGGCATGGCCGACCAGGTGTCCTACATCTCGACCGGCGGCGGTGCGCTGCTCGAAGCCATCGAGGGCAAGGAGCTGCCGGGCGTAGCCGCCATCTGCAAAAAATAATGCGTTCCGAACGCTGACGACCGAAAGAGCTGTCCTTCGCGCCGAAGGCGGCTCTTTCATGTTAAAACGAAAGAAACCGATGAAAAAAGTCATCCTTTTTGCAACGCTTGCCTGTATGATGAGCTGCAATGACAAAACGGCCAGGGTTCCGGCCATCGACCCGTCGAATTTCGACCTGTCGGTCGCCCCGAACGAAGACTTCTACGAGTATGCCACCGGCGGCTGGCAGGCCAAAAATCCGCTCAAACCCGAATTCTCGCGCTACGGCTCGTTCGACGTGCTGCGCGAGAACAACGAGGTGCGCATCAACGAACTCTTCGAGGAGATGACCCGGCTCCAGGCCGCCCCGGGTTCGGTCGACCGCAAGATCGCCGACCTCTACAAGATGGGGCTCGACTCGGTGCGCCTCAATGACGAGGGCGCCCGTCCGGTCGAGGCCGATCTGGCCGCGATTATGCAGGTTGAGAAGGGGCCCTCACTGACCGAAGCCCTCACGCGCATGATGCTCGATACGGGCAACCCGCTCTTCGCCTTCGGCGTGATGGCCGATCTGACGGACAGCAGCACCAACGCCTTCTATCTCCAGCAGAGCGGACTGGGCATGGGCAACCGCGACTACTACCTCGAGGAGTCGAACGCCGCCCTCAGGAAGGGCTACGAAGCCTACCTCGGCAAGCTCTTCGCCCTCGCCGGCATGGAGGAGGCCGAAGCGGCGAAGGCCGCCGCCGAGGTCGTGGCCTTCGAGACCGAACTGGCCCGCGTCTCGTGGTCGAACGTCGAGCTGCGCGACATCGCCCGCAGCTACAATCCCATGAGCGTCGCCGACCTCAAGAAGAACTACGGCGCCATCGACTGGGATCTGCTCTTCGCCAAACTGGCCGAGATGCAGGTCGGTGGCATCGACCGCGTCATCGTGGGGCAGCCCAGCTTCTTTGAGGGGATGAGCGCGCTGGTCGAGCGGACGCCCGTCGAGACGCTGCGCCACTACCTCGCAGCGCAATACCTCGACAGCGCCGCTTCCTACCTGAGCGACGATTTCTACGCCGCGTCGTTCGACTTCTTCGGCCGTCAGATGGCCGGCAAGGAGGAGCCGCGCCCCCGCTGGAAGCGCGCCATGTCGATCCCCAACTCGGTGCTGGGCGAGGCCGTGGGCGAGATGTACGTGGCCAAATACTTCCCCGCCAAGGAGAAGGAGCGGATGCTGACGCTGGTGGGCAACCTGCAGCAGGCGCTGGGCGAGCACATCGCCGCCCTCGACTGGATGTCGGACGCCACGAAGGCCAAGGCGCAGGAGAAGCTGGCGTCATTCCGCGTCAAGATCGGCTACCCCGACAAATGGAAGGATTACTCGACGCTCACGATCGACCCCGAGGCGAGCTACTGGCAGAACATCAAGGCCGCGAGCCTGTGGAGCACGCTCGACAACCTGCGCAAGTTCGGCAAACCGGTCGACCGCGAGGAGTGGCTCATGTCGCCGCAGACGGTCAACGCCTACTACAATCCCACGACCAACGAGATCTGCTTCCCCGCAGCCATTCTCCAGCCGCCGTTCTATAACCCCGACGCCGACGACGCGGTCAACTACGGCGCCATCGGCGTGGTGATCGGCCACGAGATGACCCACGGCTTCGACGATCAGGGCCGCCACTTCGACAAGGACGGCAACATGAACAACTGGTGGACGGAGGAGGATGCCGCGGCATTCAAGACCAAGACCGACGTGCTGGTCAAGCAGTTCGACGCCATCGAGGTGCTGCCCGCCAAGGAGGACCGGCCGGCCCTCTTCGCCAACGGCGCGCTGTCGCTGGGCGAGAACATCGCCGACCAGGGCGGTCTGCGCGTGGCCTACACCGCCTACGGCAACTCGCTCGCCGGCAAGGAGAAGCCCGCTCCGATCGACGGCTTCACGCCCGAGCAGCGCTTCTACCTGGCCTACGCACAGCTCTGGGCGCAGAACATCCGCGACGAGGAGATCGCCCGTCTCACGAAGATCGACGTACACTCGCTGGGCAAGTGGCGCGTCGACGCCACGCTGCGCAACCTGCAAACCTTCTACGACGCCTTCGCAATCACCGACGGCGCGATGTTCCTGCCCGCCGACGAGCGCGTCATCATCTGGTAAGCGCCCCACCGCGCATCGCCATGCCCCGAATCTCCCGGCCGGGAGATTCGGGGTTTTTATTCGTCCTCGCCGACGATCTTCGCCGAAGAATCCGTAACTTTACCGGAACCAAATCGATCCCCGCTATGAAACGCACGCTTCCGCTCTGCATCCTCGCGCTGCTGCTCCGCGCCCTTCCGGCCGCGGGAGCCGACGCCCGAGCCTCCGTCGAGACCTGCACCGTCGACGGTCTGACGCGCACCTACCGCCTCTATCTGCCCGAAAAACTGCCCGACGGCGCACCGCTGGTCTTCGTCCTGCACGGCTACGGCAGCGACTTCAACCTCGATCACCACGGGTTCAACGAGGCTGCCGACCGCCACGGATTCGCGGTCTGCTACCCGCAGGGGACGAAGGACGGCCGCGGCAAGAACTGCTGGAACGTCGGCTATCCCTTTCAGGCCGGCATGACCGTCGACGACGTGTCGTTCCTGTGCAAACTCGCCGAGCGATTGCAGCGGAAACACGGACTGAGCCCCGCGAGCACCTTCTGCACGGGCATGTCCAACGGCGGCGAGATGTGCTACCTGCTGGCCTACACCCGCCCCGACGCGTTCGCCGCCGTGGCGCCCATCTCGGGGCTGACGATGGAGTGGATCTACCGCCGCTACGACGCCCCCGTGCCGATCCCGCTCTTCGAAATCCACGGCACCGAGGATCGCACCTCGGCGTGGGAGGGCGACCTCTCCAACGACGGCGGCTGGGGAGCCTACCTGCCCGTCGAGATCGCCGTGGGCCATTGGGTGGCTGTCAACCGCTGCGTGCGCGAACAGATCGACACGCTGGCCGTGCGGCGGCATCCCGTCGCGGCGCACCGCTTCACGGGCGGCACGAACGGCAACGAGGTGTGGCTCTACGAGATCATCGGCGGCGGCCACAGCTGGGCCGAAAAGGATATGGACACGCCCGAGGAGATCTGGCGGTTCTTCAGCCGCTACGTGAAATAGCGGCAGGGCGGGACGGTGCGGCGGGCTCCGTCCCGCTGCGCTTTTGGTGCGGTATTTGGACGTCGGCGGTCAAAGCCTTAAAAACACTACAACGTATGAAAAACCGGATTCTGACGGTCGCCGCGCTCCTCGTCATCGCGGCCTCCGCAACGGCGGCGACCGCCGCCCCTCAACTCGACCGACACAACGACCGGATGCCCGTGAAAGAGCGGATGGTCGAAAACCGCACGGTGAATTTCGATGCGCTGCCCGAGGCCGCGCAGGCATTCATCCGCGACTTCTATGCGCAGGATCGCGTCGAACGCATCCGCTTCGACCCCTCGGCCCGACTCTTCGCCTACAAGGTGCGCTTCGACAACGGCGACGAAATCATGTTCTCGCAAAACGGCGAATGGACCGACATGGCATGTGCCGCCGGCATCCCCGCGAAGCTCATTCCGCCGCAGATCGCCGCCGACGTGAAGGAGAAATACCCGGGTCGCGCCGTCACCGAAATCGGTCTTGAACGCAACGGTATCTCGGTGCGGCTCGCCGACGGGACGGAACTGCTCTTCGATTCGGACGAGCACAACCTGCGCCGGCACCTGATGCGCGACCGACGGCCCCGAACGGAGTCCGACGACCGCACAGGCATTTCCGGCGACCGCACGATGCAGCTCTCCGGCGGAAGACGATAGTCTGCCGTCACACACAGGTTTCATACCCCGGCCCTCTGCGGGTCGGGGTCTTTTTTTGTCCGTCGCCGAACGGAAAATGCGGATTTGACGAATTATAAGGAATCGAACGCAAATGACGAAGGTACTGAAACGATTCAGCGGTTTTACTTCCGAAAAATAATCAACAATCGCATTTCAGATAAAAAATTATTATCCGTTTTTCTATTATTTACGACTGTTTTACTATTAAACATACTGTTGTTTGAAAAATTTTCCTTAATTTTGAGCGGATTAAGAAAGATACGCCACCTCACCCGACTCTCTCGACCGCATGCAGAACCCACCGTGCTCCCCCGAACGGGCTAAGCCCCGCATCCGTTCGTCACCGTCCCGTCGCAGCGGCGCGACGCCCGCACGGCATGCAGGCGAATCGCTCCGACCACAAACGCCGATCATTCTCCTCACACATAATTTTAACCGCTTCGGGCGACGACGACCGGCTCCGGCCGTTGCGTCCGGATCACAAAACCCCGATCTATGAGTCTGAAATTCTACTTTCCGAGGGTGCTGCTCGCGCTGACCCTCTCTCTGGGAGCGTGCAGCGACAGCAACGACGTCGACACGCCCGAGCCGACTCCCGAACCGCCCGCTGGGGTGCCGTCGCTCAGCGTCGCGCCCGCATCGCTGACGTTCAAAGCCGAAGGCGAGACGCTCGAGCTGAGCGTCGAGGCCGAAAACGTGACATGGAAGGCCGAAGCCGTCGACGACTGGCTGACCGTCGCGGGCGGCAGCGGCGACGGCGACGCCACCGTCAAGGTGACCGCCGCACCCAACAAGACGGCGGCCGAGCTGACCTCCTCGATCGTCGTGACGGGCAAGGGTGTCGAGCCGATCACCGTCACCGTGAAGCAGGCCGCTGCCGCCGAGCCCGCGCAGCCCTCGCTGAGCGTCGCCCCCGAGGCGCTGTCGTTCAAGGCCGAGGGCGAGACGCTCGAACTGACCGTCACGGCAAGGGACGTGAACTGGACGGCGACCTGCGACGCCGCGTGGCTCACGATCACGGGCGGCAGCGGCGACGGCGACGCCACCGTCGTCGTGAAGGCCGATCCCAACACCGCCCCGACACCGCTTTCGACGACGATCGTCTTCGCCGGCGAAGGCGTCGAAACGGTCAGCGTCGCCGTGACGCAGGCCGCGAAGTTCGATCCCGGCGAAGCGGTCGCGCTGACTCTCGCCGAGGCCTACTGGGCCGGCGACTACTGGGGTACGGCCGGTACGCTCAACGACCTCTACATCATCCTGACCGACATGCCCCTGCAGAACGGTGCGCTGACCTACCCGGGCCGGATCATCCAGCTCGACCTCAACATCCCCGCCACGACCTTCGACAAGGTGGAAACGGTCGTGGCCGGCAGCTACTCGCCAAGCTACACGCTCACGCCCATAGAGCGCTACACCTTCAACTCGGACGAGGTGAGCTACATCTGGGAGTACGACGCCTCGGGCGCCAAGACCGCCACGCACTACACCACGGGCGGCAGCGTGACGATCGCACGGTCGGCCGCAGGCTACACCATCGATCTCGACCTGACGGTGGACGACAACACGACCTACAAAGCGCGTTACGAGGGTCAGATGGTCTTCTACGACGATACGATCAAACACCTCTCGACGCTCGACCGGAGCGTCCAGCCCTCGCTGACGCAGGCCAGCGGCACGTTCCATCAGTATGCCGACGCAGCGATCGCCGCCCGCGCGCTGGAGCTGAGTTTCTACGGCGATCTGGCGCAAGCCACGATCGACAACATGATCCTGACGCTCAACGTCGATCCCGAGGCGCAGAAGGAGGGGGCCATCGAAGGCACCTACACCGTCATCGAGAAGGAGATCGACAAGATCGGCACCTCGGATATGGTCAAGGGAACCGTCGTCCCGGGCCATCTGACCAAAGATGAGAACGGCGATCCCGTCTTCGGCGGAAGCTGGTACCGGCTGCTGGCCAACATCGACGGCGAGGCGCAACTGGGCGGCATGGCGCCGTTCACGAGCGGTCGGGTCGTCATCGCCCGCGACGGCGAGAGCTACACCGTCGACTATCAGTTCGTCGACGACAACGAAACGACGCCCCACGCCATCACGGGCACCTACACCGGCCCGATCACCTTCACCAACCTGGGCGGCGGAACGGAACCCGATCCGGGCCCCGGGCCCGATCCCAAACCCGACGTGGACGCTTCGGCGGGCGGACAACTGAGCCAATGGAAACCCGGCGGCAGATGGTAAATCTCTTAAATCTCGGAAAATAATGAAAAAGAATCATATCTGGTATTTGGCCGCAGGCGCCCTGTTGCTGGGCGCGTGCAGCACCGATCCGACCGAATGGGCGGACGACATGAATCCGGCTCCGGCCGAAGGCGCCGAAATCGAACTCTTCGGCGTGCACCCCGAGACCAAAACGCTCGGGGGGGGGTCGCGCGTCGCCATCGCGGGCGACCGCGCCGTGTGGAGCGAGCAGGATTCGATCGGCGTCTTCAACGCCGCGTCGACCGCTCCCGCGAAATTCCTGCTGACGAGCGGCGCAGGTACGGCCGAAGGCACCTTCGCCGGTAAGATCGGCTACGAGGAGGGCGACAAGCTCTACGTACTGGTTCCCTATGCGGCGGAGAACCCCTATCTCCTCGATGAACCCGAGCCCATCCTCCCGACGGCCGCCAAGATCGGCTTCAACGGGCAGATGCAGGACGGCTTCGGCGCGCAGGCCGAAGCCCATCTGGGACGTTACGCCTACATGGCCTCGAAACCCGTCGAGCTCGTCGACGGCAGGGCGCAGCTTCAACTGAGCTATCTGGCCGTCAAGATGAGTTTCGAATTCTCACTGCCCGAAGCCGCCACGGTGCGCTTCCTGACGATGAGCGTCGACCAGAACATCCTCTACGACAAGGGCGTCGTCGACCTCACGGCCGATGCTCCGGCAGCCAAAGGCTGGGGCACCCCCTCGCGCTGCCTGACGGTAGGATTCAAGAACGGCACGGTCACCGCCGGCCAGACCGTCACGGCTCACATGATGATGCTCCCCGCCGACCTCTCCGACAAGAAGGTCACTTTCTACGTCTCGGCCGAGCGGGCCGACGGCACGCCCGTCACCTACACGACGTCCAAGCCCAAGGGGCTGAACTTCGAAGTCGCCACCTCCTACACGGCCGAGATGAGCGGACTTGCGGCCTACGACACCCACATTCCGATGGTCTATGTCCCGGGCGGTTCGCTCAACATCTGCGGGCTGGGCGTCGACGGCCTCACTCCGCAGCAGATCCTCGACAAGGACTACAAGGTCAACTCCTTCTGGATCGGCCGCACGGAGGTGACCAACCAGCAGTACTGCGACTTCCTCAACGTACGCAACCCTGCCAGTCACCAATTGGGCGCATGGCTGGCCGGTTACATGGGCGTGCTCGACGACAAAATCCTCCAGATCGAACAGAAAGGCGGCAAATGGGTGCCCAAGAGCGGCCCGATCCTCTCGGCCGACGGCGAGACGACCACCGAGGGCAGCTATGCCGACTATCCGATGATCGGCGTGACCCACACCGGAGCGGCAGCCTACAGCTGGTATATGGCGCACAAGATCCTCGGCTATCCCGACACCGAAAAGACCGAAGAGTATCTCCCCTCCGAGGCGCAATGGGAATACGCCGCCACGGGCAGCGAATGGAATCCCGAGGCGATGTACCAGTTCTTCGCCGGCGGCAACGATCCCGACGAACTGATGTGGTCCTGTCAGAACTGCGACTCGGAAGGCAGCTCCTGTCTGGGGCTCTATGTCGGCAACGGCGACGATCCGAATGCGATGTCTCCCTCCGGCAGTTTCAACGGCGGCACGCACCCCGTGGCCAAGCTGAAACCCAACTACCTGGGTATCTACGACATGAGCGGCAACGTATCGGAGCTGTGCGCCGACTGGTTCAACTCGGCCAACTTCCCCTACGGCACGGCGCTCGACCCGCGTTGCAAGGACATCTCCGCCGCCGATGACTATTACGGCGACGAGACGCGTGCCGTGCGCGGCGGTTTCTGGCAATCCTTCGCCTCCAACGGCTTTACATTCAGCCGCGACGCCGTGATCTACAACTACTATTCGACGACGATGGGCTTCCGCTTCTTCCTCCCGCTGCGATAAGCGTCGGGCACCGTACGAAAACCCCCGATACCGGATGGTATCGGGGGTTTCGCTGTCGGGCATTTGCCTACTCGAAGGCGAAGCGATAGGGACAGTAGGTCAGCACGCCCTGCTGCGCGAGCGCTTCGCGGACGTGGCGGTATTCGTCGTAGAGGCCGAACAGCTCCGAATGTTCGACGTGGGCCTCGACCCGTGCGTTGAGGGCGGCGAAGATGGCCGCCAGCCCGTGCGGCGCTTCGCGCACCTCCTCGATGCGATATTCCTCGCCCAGACCGGCCTTGTCGACCGCCACGGCGATGGCGCTCTTCAGTCCGCCGTAGGAGTCGATCAGCCCGATTCCGAGCGCATCGGCACCGCTCCACACGCGGCCGCCCGCAATCTCCAGCACCTTTTCGATCGGCAGGTTGCGCCCCTCGGCCACGATGCCCGTGAAGGTCTCGTAGACCCGATCCACGCTGCGCAGCATCACGGCCCGCTCGGTCGGCGTCAGGGGGCGGAACATGCTCATATCGGCCGAACGGTTGCTCCTGACGCCGTCGACGGTGATGCCCAACTTCTGTTTCATGGCGGCGCCCGCGTCGAGGAACATGCCGAACACGCCGATCGACCCCGTCAGCGTGAGACGGTCGGCGAGAATGGCGTCGGCCGGCGCCGAGATGTAGTACCCGCCGCTGGCGGCATAGGCGCCCATCGAGACGATCACCGGCTTCTCGGCTCTGAGCAGCTCCATCTCGCGCCAGATCACGTCCGAAGCCAGCGCGCTGCCGCCGGGCGAATTGACGCGCACGACCACCGCCTTGACCCCCTCGTCGAGGCGCAGGTCGCGCAACTGCGCCGCCAGCGTGTTGCCGTAGACGGCATCGGAGCCCTCGCCGTCGACGATCTGGCCGTCGGCATAGAGCACCGTCACGCGACCGGCTCCGAGGTGTTTCATGTCGGGTTCCAACTGCGAAGCGTAGCGTCCGAGCGACACGAAACGGTACTCGCCGTCGCTGTCGGGCTCGACGCCCGCCTCGGCGAACAGGTCGTTCATCTCGTCTTCGTATTTCACGCCGTCGACCAGCCGCCTGGCGACGGCATCGTCGGCCAAAAGCGCCGAAAGATCGTCGGCGCAAGCATTCAGTTCCTCAGCGGTGAGGCCGCGCGAGGCTGCAACCTCCTCCACGACGACGTCCCACATCGAACCCACGAGCGCCGACATCTGCTCGCGGTTGGCCTCCGACATCCGGTCGAGGATGTAAGGCTCGACAGCGCTCTTGAATT
>USBO01000024.1 GCA_900552955.1 uncultured Alistipes sp. | reverse complement strand
AAGTAGGAGACCACGCTCACGGCCTGCGGCAGCCACTCCTTCGGCGTGCGGAACAGATGGCCCACAGCCTCCGGCCGCTTCAGCGCCTCCCACTCGGGATCATCGGCCGCACCGACCCGCACCAGCGGCGCATCGTAAAGCCGCTGCCCGACGTCGCTCGGCGCGAGCGCCATCGCTTCGTCGACATAATTGCGAGGCGATTCGCGGATATACGTCTCGAGCGCAGCGGACAATTCCTCGACCGACATCGTGCAATCGTTTTACTTCTTCGCAGCGGGTTTCGAGATCGCCTCGCGCATGGCCGTGTCGGCCATCACGTTCTTCATCTTGTAGTAGTCCATGATCCCCAGGTTGCCGTTGCGGAACGCCTCGGCCATCGCCAGCGGCACCTCGGCCTCGGCCAGAATCACTTTGGCACGCGCCTCCTCGGCCTTCGCGCGGTTCTCCTGTTCGAGTGCGACGGCCATAGCCCGACGCTCCTCGGCCTTCGCCTGCGCGATGTTCTTGTCGGCCTGCGCCTGATCCATCTGCAACTGCGCACCGATGTTCTTGCCCACGTCGATGTCGGCGATGTCGATCGACAGAATCTCGAACGCCGTACCTGCATCCAGCCCCTTGTCGAGCACCACGCGCGAGATCGAGTCGGGATTCTCCAGCACCACCTTGTGGCTCACGGCCGAACCGATCGACGAGACGATGCCTTCGCCCACGCGCGCCAGCACGGTCTCCTCGCCGGCGCCGCCGACCAACTGTTTGATGTTGGCCCGCACCGTCACGCGCGCCTTGGCGATGAGCTGAATGCCGTCCTTCGCCACGGCCGCCACGGGAGGGGTGTTGATGACCTTCGGATTGACCGACATCTGCACCGCCTCGAACACGTCGCGGCCCGCAAGGTCGATCGCCGTGGCCATCTTGAAATCGAGCTGAATATTGGCTTTCTGCGCCGACACGAGCGCGTGAACGACGTTGGGGACATGACCGCCGGCCAGATAGTGCGCCTCGAGCTCGTTGGGATCGAGCGAAAGACCGGCTTTCGTGCTCTCGATCATCGAGGAGACGATCACCGAGGGCGGCACCTTGCGCCAGCGCATCAGAATCAGTTGCAGCAGACTGATCCGCACGCCCGAAACCAGCGCCGAGAACCACAGTCCCACCGGAATGAAGTAGAATATCAACCACAGCGCGACGAGGCCCGCGAAGACCGCGATCGCCACAATACCCGTTTGATCCATTTTCGATTATCGTTTAGTTAGTGAATGCTTGTGGAGGACGCGTCGTCGACCTTGCGCACGACGACGTTGAAATTCTCGAAGCCGATCACCTCGACCGCACAGCGCTGGTCGATGTAGACATCAGCCGACTTGGCCTCGTAAATCCGGCCGCCGATCTCGACCTTGCCCATCGGCGCCAGCCGCGACACGGCCACGCCGCGCGCTCCGGCCTTCACCTCGTCGGCCGGCAGAGGCATGCTCGACGACTCGATCCTCTGCTTGAGCGAGAAACGCTGCCACGTCTTCGAACGCAGCGAGAACACTGTGGCGACGAACGACAGCGCCGCAATGACCAGCACGACCACACCGCCTGCAAAGGGGCCGTAATCGGTGAAGGCCGTGTAGATGGCGCTGCCGTAGCAGACCAGCGCGAAGAGAGCGCCCAGCGAAATGCCCGGCAGCAGCACCAGCTCCGCCACCAGAAACAGCACGCCCAGCAAGATCAGAAGGACAATGAGCCACATGGTTCGCAAGGTTTAATCCGAGTGAAAGATACTCTTTTTTTCCGAATCAGTCAACTATTTCCGTAATTTTCACCTCCAGCGACGGATCCCGCTGCATCAGCAGATCGGCGATTCGGTCGGCCACGGCTTTATCGGCCAGCGGCCCCACGATGAAAAGGTGTCCGGCACGCGAGATTTCGCACGATCCGGCCGCGTCCAGCACCGCCGTACGCAACTCCTCGGAGAGGTTTTCCAGCCCGCCGATCTCGACGCGGAACATCGGCGCATGCCCCTCTTCGGCCGCATCGGCCAGGTTGGTTCGTTCGCCGTCGTTCCACACGACGATCTCGGGACGGCGGAAGCCCTTCTTGCGCATCTGCTCCTGCGCCGCACGCGCCTCGTCGAGCGTGCGGTACCCGCCGGCATAATAGGCATACCGCCCGTCGACCCTCTCGTATCCGAGCGGATAGGCGCCCTTGAACAGGTAGCCGCCGTTGGTGCGGTTGGCATAGGTGCCCAGCAGAATGCGATAGATCGTGCCCCGCTCGTAGGTCTCCACCTCGGGAATCGGGTGCTGCGCATTATACCTGGCCGGTGTCACGAAACCGATCGGTTCATACTCCAGAAACATGCGCTCTTCGATGAAAATCTTCGGCAACCGGTAGTCGACGCTGCGCAGAGCGGCCGCCACACGCAGCAGCGAATCGCGCGCTTCGGTCAGCCCCAGCGCTCCGGCCAGCTCCGTCTCCTGATCGACCAGCGCCTGTTTCTGCAACAGATAATCGGTCAGCTCGTCGGCGTGATAACGCCCCCGCTCGGCGGCTATCCGCTGCCGGACGCCGGCCATCTGCTCCTCCGTGCGGCCGAGCAGATCGTCGCGTCCCAGATTGTCGAGCAGATAGGAGTAAGCGTAATTCTTGTTGTCGTAAATCGTCCCCCACACCCTCTGCAACGAGTCGCAGAGCGTACGGCCGAGCGACTGCAAGGCACGATAACGCTCGTACAGCACGGCCGCCGGCGCTTCGGTCGAGACCGTGTCATAGGAGATTTTCAGCGCCTCGACAGCCTCGTAATTCTCCGCACAGGCCGCCGCAAGATCGAATGCCGTGCGCTCTCTGCGCTGCGCGTCGAGCAACGCCCGATAGTCCGCCGCGGGCAGCCGGTCGCGGAAACAGGGATTATGCACCAGATCGGCCGTCTGCAACGAATCGGGCAGGGGAGTGCCCGCCGCCGCTCCGGCCTGCGACGGCGCGGGCCGGTTCAGATCGAGATTAGCCAGCACCCAGTCCTGTTCGACCGTATTGATCCGGTCGGTCAGCCGTCCCCGTTCGGTGCGGATCGTGAAAAGCTGCTCCTCGCAGCGCAGAATCTCGGCGGCATGGGCCCCGCGCTGCGACGGATCGTCGCGCAACTGCCGGCGCACCCGATTGACGACCATCGTCACCGAATCCTCGCGCGCCTGTAGCGCCGCCTCCTCACGCAACATCTCCATATACTCCGCATTGCTCTCCAGCCCCGCGATACGCGCCGTCACCTCCTGAGCCGAGGTCTCCGCGACGGCACCCGCCAACAACATCGCCAGAAGGACAAATCCTCTCCGCATCATCTCCACCATTTAAGAAAAAACAACTGCACCAGCCCGAAAATCTCCAGACGGCCCAGCAACATCAACATCGTATCCGAAAACTTCATCACGGTCGGCAGATCGGAATAGTTTCCCAGCGAACTGACAGCCCCGAACCCGGGCCCGACATTGCCCATGCAGGCCACGGCTGAAGTGAAACTCGTCTCCAGATCCGCTCCGCACACCGTCCCCACGACCGTCCCCGCAAGCAGCGCCAGAAAATAGGCCACGATGAAAACCATCGCCGTCGCGGCAATCTTGTCATCGAGCACATTCCCGTCGATACGCACGCGCAGGACGGCATTGGGATGCTGCTGCAAAGAGAAACGCAACCGTAAATTTTTTATTGCCAGCAGAAAGCGGTCGGTCTTGATGCCGCCCGTCGTCGAACCGGCGCAGCCGCAGACGATCGAAACGAAAATCAGCAGCGCGATGGCCGTCGACGGCCACACATCGGTGTCGGCCGTGGCGAATCCCGTCGTCGAGATCAGCGACACCACCTGAAAAGCCGCGTAACGCAGCGACTCCGCCACATTGCCGTACACACCGTTCGAATAGAGCGACACGGTCACCACCGCCGTTACCACCGCCACGATCGACAGATACCACCGCGTCACCTCCGAACGGAAAATATTGTTGCGGCGACCGGTCAGCGTGGCGAAGAGCACCCCGAAATGGATGCTGGCCAGCAGCATCGTCACGATAAGGATCACCTCCACGGCCACGCTGTCGAAATAGCCGATGCTGGCATTCTTGGTGCTGAAGCCGCTCGTCGCAACGACCGACATGCCCTGCGTGAGCGAATCGAACCAGTTGAGGCCGGCCAGCTTCAGCGCCAGCGTGACGCAGAGCGTCAGTCCCAGGTAGATGAACAGCAGGATCTGCGCGATCATCGTGGCTTTGTAGTGGTAGTTGTGCTTGGCCATCGACGACAGTTCGACGTTGGTCAGCAGCGCCCTGTTCGTCCCCAGCGTGGGCAGGATCAGCAGCGCGAACATCACCACGCCGACGCCTCCCAGCCATGTCGAACACGCCCGCCAGAAGAGCAGGCCGCGCGGCAGCGCCTCGATATCCTTCAGGATCGAGGCACCGGTGGTCGTATATCCCGACACGCTCTCGAACCACGCGTTGATGAGCGAGAATTCGCCGCCCCACATCAGGTAGGGAAACATCCCCACGATGCTGGCCAGAATCCAGGATCCGACGACGATGCAGTAGCCCTCCTTGCTGCTGAGCTGCTCCACGCGGTCGACGAAGATGAGCGGGAAAGCCCCCAGCAGCGCCGTCAGCAGCGAAGAGAGCAGCAGCGGATAGTAGCCCGAATCGGTATGGCTGGCCAGCGACACGCCGGCCGACAGCAGCATGAAGAGCGCCACGACCAGCAGAATGATCCCCACGTATCGCAATACGACGCTCAGTCTCATCGCTGTTCCTGTTTTGCCTTTTTGGCCAGCTGAACCGTATCTTCGATGCGCTCCTTGAGTTCGGCCACCTCATCCCGGACCTCGGCCTTGATCTTGAACGGCAGACCGAAACGCAGATAATCGCCCAGGCTTTTGTTCATCGCCAGCACCGGACGCACCAGATAGACCGAGACGAAATAGTAGAGCATCAGCACGATGGCGATCATCACCAGCAGCGAGATCAGCACCGGCGTCACTGCCCTGTAGGCGTTGCGTCTGAGCTGTTCGGTGCGCGGCGCCAACGAACTCTGGGTCGAGATCATGTAGTTCTTGATCGAGCCGGTCAGCCTGTCGTAGGCATTCGAATAAGCATCGGCATACCAGCGGGCGCCGTCGAAGTCCATCGCCGCGGAATCCGCCGCAAGGGTGTCCCTCTCGCCGCGCAGCTCGCGGCTGCCCGCAGGCGTCGACCGGCCCTGCGTCTGAAGACGCAGAAACTCCTGCGCGAGGTGCTGGACGCTCGCCGCCGAAGCCGAAAGCGTGTCGAGATAGGCCCGCTCGACGGCCTCCTCGCGGATGACGTCCAGCGTGCGGGCCATCTCGGCGATACTCGCCAGCAGCACCGTGTCGTAATCGCGCTGCCGGAACACGATGCTGTGCACCACGGCCTTGTTCTGCCGCGCCGCGGCATCGAGCATGTCCTTCGCAAGCCCCAGATTGCGCTCGCTGGCACGCAGAATCTCCTCCGTGTCGGAGCTCACGCGCCGCAGTTCGAACAACGAGACGAGCCCTGCGAAAAAGAGCAGCGCCACGACGCTGAGAAAACTCACCAACACCCGTTTGCGGATACCAATCATCGTTTCATCGAGAATTAGAAGCCAAAGATACGAATAAGCCGAGAGAAAAAAGCAAGCTTGCTTGCATTTTTCCGAAGCGGAGTATCTAAGGCAAAGCCAAAGGTACGAAAAGTCGATCGCAAAAGCAAACTTCACATTGATTATGCCGGAACGGAGAATCGTCAATGATAAAACACGCTAAAAAAGCGCCGATCCGCCGTCATCGCGCACGATCTCTCCCTCGAGGTCGTGCGCCGCGTCCATCGCGCCCAGCCTGACGCGGCAGATACGATTGATGAACGCACACTCGTAGGGGGCCTTCACGCGGATGTAGTTGCCCGTGAAGCCGAACATCATCCCGCCGCGCATCGTGCTCTCGAACAGCACCGTCGACTCGGTGCCCTCCGCACGGCGGCAGAAATCGCCGTGCAGCCGCCGGCAGAGCGCCTCGAGCCGCTTCACCCGTTCGGCGGCCACCGCCGGCTGCACCTTGTCGGGCAACGCCACGGCCGGAGTGCCGGCCCGCTCCGAGAAGGGAAAAATATGGAGGAACGACGGAGCGAGCCGCTCCAGGAAGTCATGCGTCGTGCGGAAATCGGCCTCCGTCTCGCCCGGAAAGCCCACGATCACGTCGATGCCGATGAACGCGTCGGGCATCCGGCGGCGCACGGCGGCGATCCGCTCGGCGAAGCGTGCCGTAGTATAGCGCCGGCGCATCAGACCCAGAATCCGGTCCGAACCGCTCTGCAACGGGATATGGAAGTGATGCTGGAATTTAGGTGAATCGGCGCAAAAGTCTATGATCTCGTCGGTTAACAGGTTGGGTTCGATCGACGAAATCCGGTATCTCCCGATCCCGTCCACGCCGTCGAGCGCCCGCAGCAGGTCGATGAAGCGCTCGCCCGTCGTGCGGCCGAAATCGCCGGTGTTGACCCCCGTGATGACGATCTCGCGCTGCCCCCCCTCGGCGATGCGGCGCGCCTCGGCCACCGCCTCGGCGATCGGCAGGTTGCGGCTCGCGCCGCGCGCATAGTGGATCGTGCAGTAGGAGCAGCAGTAGTCGCAGCCGTCCTGCACCTTGAGGAAGGCGCGCGTGCGGTCGCCGCTCGAGAAAGCGGCGAAGAAACGGGTGAGCTCGTCGGTCGTGCAGGAAGTCACGATCTTCCGCCCCTTGGCGCCCAATTCGAGCACCCGTTGATATAAATCCCCCTTATCATTGTTGCTCAGCACGATGTCCACGCCGTCAATCGCAGCAATCTCCTGCGGTTTGAGCTGAGCGTAGCACCCCGTCACGGCGATGATCGCCTCGGGATTGCGCCGGTGGAGCTTGCGGATGAGGTTGCGGCACTTCTTGTCGGCGTGTTCGGTCACCGAGCAGCTGTTGATGACGCAGATATCGGCCTCGGCCGTCGGCGGCACCCGCACGAAACCGCCCTCGGCGAACTGGCGGGCAAGCGTGGAGCTCTCCGAAAAGTTGAGCTTGCAGCCCAGCGTATGAAAACTGACGCGTCGTTCCGGCATCTTCGTAATTCGTTTTTCTCGCCGGCGAAATTACAAAAAAGCGTTCGAAAGTCGAATAAAAACCGTAAATTTGCGTTCGTTTATCGGCAACTATGGAGTTCTTCTACGCTATCGCCCGCTACGCCTACCTGCACAACGCACTCATGGCCTCGCTCCTCGCGGGCGTGGCCTGCGGAATCGTGGGGACGTACGTCGTCTGCCGCCGCACGGTGTTCCTTGCGGGCGGCATCACTCATGCGTCGTTCGGCGGACTGGGCCTCGCTTTCTACCTGGGGCAGAACCCCATCGTCGGGGCGCTCGCCTTCGCCGTCCTCTCGGCGCTCGGCATTGAGTGGGCGGGCGATCGGGGGCGCATCCGCGAGGATTCGGCCATCGGCATCATCTGGTCGGTGGGCATGGCGCTCGGCGTGCTCTTCATGAGCCTGCGCCCGGGCTATACGTCGGGCGATCTGGCCAACTACCTGTTCGGCAGCATCGTGACCGTCACGCGGGCCGACGTCGCGGCGCTGGCCGTGCTCACGGTACTGCTCGTCGCCGGCGCAGCGCTGTGGCTGCGGCCGGTGATGTACATCGCCTTCGACCGCGAATTCGCCCGCAGCCAGGGGATCGCCACGCAGCGCGTCTCCTACCTCATGGCGGCCCTCACGGCCGTCACCATCGTACTGGCGATCCGAGTCATGGGCATCGTGCTGCTCCTCTCGCTGATGACCGTTCCGGCCGTGGCGATGAACCTGCTCACGAAATCCTTCCGCACCATCACCGCCGGCGCGGCCGCGCTCGGAGCCCTGAGCGGCGCAGCCGGACTGGCGATCAGCTACCGGTGGGAACTGCCCTCGGGCGTGGCCATAATATTTGTCCTCACGGCTTCGCTTATTGTGGCAAAACTATTATCTTTGCAGACCAAGAGAGTCAAAACCCGCCACGGATGAAAACGATTCACAAGCTCGTACTGAAGGCGTATCTGGGACCGATGTTCCTGACCTTCTTCATCGTGATGTTCGTCCTGATGATGAACTTCATTTGGCGCTACATCGACGAGCTGGTGGGCAAGGGGCTCGACGCCGGCGTCATCATCGAGCTGATGAGCTACGCCATGGCCAACATGATCCCGATGGGACTGCCGCTGGCCATGTTGCTGGCGGCGATCATGACGCTGGGCAATCTGGGCGAGAACTACGAACTGCTGGCGATGAAGTCGGCGGGCATGTCGCTGCCCAAAATCCTCAAGCCGCTCATCATCGTCGTGGGCATCATCGCCGTGGGCAGCTTCTTCGTGGTGAACAATCTGGTGCCCTACGCCAACAAAAAGATGCTCAGCATCCTCTACGACATCCGCCAGCAGAAACAGGTCATCGAGTTTCAGGACGGTCTCTTCTTCAACGGCATCGAGGACATGAGCATCCGCGTCGGCAGGCAGGATCCCAAGACCCACCTGCTGCGCGACGTGCTGATCTACGACAACCGCAACGTCAGCGGCAACATGACCACCACGGTGGCCGACTCGGGCTACATCCGCCTGTCGGACGACAAGAAATACCTGCTCGTCACGCTCTTCAACGGCGAGACCTACGAGCAGACGCGCAACTACCAATGGTACAACAAGAGCGCGCTGCGCCACCATATCTTCGAGAAACAGGACGGCGTCATTCCGATGGAGGGGTTCGGCTTCGAGCGCTCGGACGCCAACTTTTCCAACCAGAGCACGACCAAGAACATCGCGCAGCTCGATCGCTCCATCGACTCGCTGGAGCTGACCGTGAACACGGCGACCACGCGCTCCTACGAGCCGCTGCTCCGGGAGCAGATCTTCTCGCACGACAATCAAGTGCTGGCGCTGCCCGACAGCGCACGCATCGACAAGAGCGGATTCCGCGATATCGCTCTCGCCGACTCCATCGCGCGGCTCGGGATTCGTGACAAGGAGCGAGTGTGGGAAATCGCCCGCGCCAACGCCAAGAACTCGCGCGGACTCTTCTCGTTCGACGAATCGACGGCGAAGGAGGCGCTCAACCAGCTCTACCGCAGCAAAATCGAGTGGCACCGCAAGATTTCGCTGCCCGTCTCGATCATGATCTTCTTCCTGATCGGCGCGCCGCTGGGCGCCATCATCCGCAAAGGCGGCTTGGGTACACCGATCGTCATCTCGGTGATCTTCTTCGTCATCTATTACATCATCAGCATCTCGGGCGAGAAAGCGGCGCGCGAGGGCAACTGGGAAGCCTTCTACGGCATGTGGCTCTCGTCGTTCATCCTCGCGCCGATCGCCGTTTATCTCACCTACAAAGCCACTAACGATTCCGTGCTGCTCGACATCGACTGGTATGCCGGCCGCATCAAACACTATAAGGAGAGATGGGGCGTCCGCACACCGAAACGGCTGTCGGCGCTCATCGGAAAAATCAAACGCAAACCCAAACAAAACAAATAAAACATGGCTACAAACGCTATTTTCAATACGATCGAGGAGGCCATCGAGGATTTCCGCGAGGGCAGGATCGTGATCGTCGTCGACGACGAAGACCGCGAGAACGAAGGCGACTTCATCGTCGCCGGAGAGAAGATCACCCCCGAAATCGTCAACTTCATGCTCTCCAACGGCCGCGGCGTGCTCTGCGCTCCGATTTCCGAATCGCGGTGCGCCGAACTGGAACTCAACATGATGGAGGAGAACAATACCTCGCTGCTGGGCACGCCCTTCACCGTGACGGTCGACCTGCTGGGGCAGGGGTGCACCACCGGCGTCTCGATCCACGACCGCGCCGCCACGATCCGTGCGCTGGCCGATCCTGCCACCCGTCCGTCGGATCTGGGACGTCCGGGCCACATCAACCCCCTGCGCGCCCGCGAGAAGGGCGTGCTGCGCCGCCCGGGTCACACCGAAGCTGCCGTCGACCTGGCCCGTCTGGCCGGTCTGCAGCCCTGCGGAGCGCTGATCGAGATCATGAACGAGGACGGCACGATGGCCCGCCTGCCGCAGTTGCTCGAAGTGGCGAAGCGGTTCGACCTCAAAATCGTCTCCATCGCCGACCTGATCGCCTATCGCCTGCGCGAAGAGTCGATCATCGAGCGCGGCGTGACAGTCGACATGCCGACCAAGTGGGGAATGTTCCGTCTGACGCCCTTCCGTCAGAAAAGCAACGGGCTGGAACACGTAGCGCTGACCAAAGGCGAGTGGACGGAGGATGAACCCGTACTGATCCGCATGCACTCGTCGTGCGTCACGGGCGACATCTTCGGCTCGTACCGCTGCGACTGCGGCGAGCAGCTCCACGAAGCGATGAGCATGATCGAACGCGAAGGCAAGGGCGCGCTGGTCTACCTCAATCAGGAAGGCCGCGGCATCGGCCTGTGCAACAAGATCAAGGCGTACCAGTTGCAGGATCAGGGTCTCGATACCGCCGAAGCCAACCTCCGTCTCGGGTTCCGCGTCGACGAACGCGACTACGGCGTGGGCGCCGGCATCATCCGCGAGCTGGGCATCAAGCACATGCGTCTGATGACCAACAACCCGCTCAAACGTGCCGGACTCGAGGGCTACGGGCTGCACATCGACGAGATCGTACCGATCGTCATCGCCCCTAACAAGTACAACGAACACTACCTCGAAACCAAGGAGGTGCGCATGGGCCATACGCTCGGTCTGTTCAAGCAGAACGATAAATAGATGATTCCACCCCGATGAATTCCAAATCGTTACGCATCGTCTTCATGGGCACGCCCGAATTCGCCGTGCCGTCGCTGCGGCGACTTGTCGCCGAGGGCTATAACGTCGTGGGGGCGGTCACCGTCCCCGACAAACCGGCCGGCCGCGGCCGGCATCTGCGTGAAAGCGACGTGAAGATCGCCGCCCGCGAACTGGGAATCCCCGTCCTTCAGCCCGAGAAATTCCGCGATCCGACCTTTCTCGAAGCGTTGCAGGCTCTGGAGCCCGATTTGGGAATCGTGATCGCCTTCAAGATGCTGCCCGAGGTCGTCTGGGCGATGCCCCGTCTGGGCACGTTCAACCTCCACGCCTCGCTGCTGCCCCAGTATCGGGGGGCGGCCCCGATCAACTGGGCCCTCATCAACGGCGAACGCGAGACGGGCGTCACCACCTTCCTGCTCAACCACGAGATCGACAAGGGAGCCATTCTGGCGCAGGAGCGCGTCGCCATCGCCGCTGACGACAATGTGGGAACGCTCTACGAACGGCTGATGCTGCTCGGGGCCGAACTGGTCACCGCCACGGTCGACCGCATCGCTGCGGGGGATTGCACTCCGGTGGAACAGATGCATTTCGACGAGAGCCGTCTGCACCCCGCACCGAAAATTTTCAAGGAGGATTGCCGCATTGACTGGCGGCAGCCAGGGGCGCGTATCGTCGATCTGGTGCGTGGACTGTCGCCCTATCCCGCCGCATGGACGCCGCTCTTCAAAGAGGGGCGGGAGAGCGGCACGGCCAAGATCTTCTCCGTGCATTTCGAGCCGAGTGAGGCCGGGCAGCGGCCCGGAACGGTCGAGACCGACAACCGCTCCTATCTCGCGGTCGCCTGCGCCGACGGCCGGATCGTCATCGACGAGTTGCAGATCGCCGGCAAACGCCGGATGTCGGCCCACGATCTGCTGTTGGGCATGCGCGACCTCGCGGACTACTCGTTCGATGCCGAGGCGGCCGAGACCTGACACGATCCGCCTCCGCAAACGGAAAAGCGCTGCGAGCCGATGGCGCGCTGCGCTTTTCCGTGAGAGGCATTTCACTCCTCGACCGGCTCGAACTGGTCTTTGCCGACGCCACACAAGGGACACACCCAATCTTCGGGAATGTCTTCGAACGCCGTTCCTGCGGCAATGCCCCCGTCGGGATCGCCTACGGCGGGATCGTAAATCCAGTCGCAGACCGTGCAACGATACTTTTTCATACGCTTAGTTGGTTTGAATTCGGTTTGTCCTCAACAAATGTAACGCCAAATTTCGGAAAAACCAAACCGAAACTCCCGATACCGGCTGTTGAACCGCAATTGCCGAATATTCCCGTTATCCTCCCATACGACAAACGAAAAAATCGTATATTTGCAAACGAGAAACCTCAAAATAATTTCGCCTATGATTAAATAACAGCATTCGACATCGAACACCGCACCGATCATACGAATCGGCGAATATATATAAAAGCGTTAGCTTTATTTCTTGTCTTCTGAAACGTCGCAACTTTCACAAGCAGCCAAGAGTAAGGCGTAAACGCTCACGTTTCTACGTGGGCTTTACTCTTTATTTGGCTGCAAGGTTTGCGACACCTCAGAAGACAGATAAAAGTTTTGTCCCACGTTTTTATATGCCTTTCTTTCAACCATTCCGCGGGACACGGGCATAGAATATTCAACACGATGAAACACCTCTGTATCATCCTTTGCACAAGTCTGCTGACGACATCCTGTGCATCGATCTTCTGCGGATCGAAGAGCAAAGTCACTTTCGACGGCGAAATTCCCGAAAAAGCCACCCTGACAATCGACGGACGCAAGCACATCGGCATCACTTTCCCTTATACGACCAAAATCCGCAGAGGATTCGATGAAACGATCGTAAAGATCGAATCGCCGAACTACACGGCCGAGCCGATCATCATCAACAAAAGTTTCAATGCCGTATCAGTCCTCAATCTGACGGATATTCTCGGTTGGGGCATCGATGCTGCAACGGGCGCCATCACCAAACCGGAATTCAAATTCTACCAAATCGATTTTCAACCCAAGGAGGGAAGAACCGCTCCGACAGCGAATTAGTTACCGAACGACTCTCAAATGGAAGAGGAGCCGCCCGAACAAACGTCGGGCGGCTCCTTATTCGAAAGTGATTTCCGAGAAGCCCCGGTCAGCGCACCTGCCGGATGATCTCGGCACCGTGGCGGATCGCCTTTTCGTTCTCGGGCAGCATCTTCCACGCCCGCTCGGGGAGCGACTTTTTCAGACCGAGCGCCACGTTTTCGAGCGTCACCACGGGGCAGACCTTTAGGTAACCGCCCAGAATCATCGTGTTGAACAGCTTCGAGTTGCCCAGCTTGGCCGACTCCTCGGCAGCGTTGATCGTGAAGACGCGGATGTCGGTGCGGGTAGGGTGGTGCGTGATGCCGTTCGTGTCGTAGATCAGCGTGCCGCCCGGGCGCACCATCGCCTCGAACTTGTCCATCGACTGCTGGTTGAGAATGATGGCCGTATCGTACTGATAGGCGATCGGCGACGAAATCTTCCGGTCAGAGAGGATGACCGTCACGTTGGCCGTGCCGCCGCGCATTTCGGGGCCGTAGGAGGGCATCCACGTCACCTCGAAATCCTGCATCACGCCCGAGTAAGCGAGAATCTTACCCATCGACAGCACACCCTGTCCGCCGAATCCTGCAATAATTAACGTCTCTTTCATATTCGTCGACACTTACTCGTTAGATTTGATATCGCCCAGCGGATAGTAGGGCAGCATGTTCTCCTCCAGCCACCGGTTGGCCGCCACGGGCGACATCTTCCACCCGCTGTTGCAGGTCGAGACGACCTCCACGAGCGAAAAGCCCTTGCCCGCCATGGCCGTTTCGAACGCCTTGCGCAGCGCGCGCTTGCACTTGCGGACGTTGGCCGGCGTGTGGACGCTCTGACGCGTGATGTAGGTCGTACCGTCGAGATGCGCCATCATCTCGGCGATCTTGTAGGGGTAGCCGTTCAGCCGCGGATCGCGCCCGTAGGGGGTCGTCGCGGTCTTCATGCCCAGCAGCGTCGTGGGGGCCATCTGACCGCCTGTCATGCCGTAGATGGCATTGTTGATGTAGACGGCCACCACATTCTCGCCGCGCGCCGCGGCATGGATCGTCTCGGCCGTACCGATGGCCGACAGGTCGCCGTCGCCCTGATAGGTGAAGACCATCTGTTCGGGGTGGAGCCGCTTGACGGCCGAGGCGATGGCCAGCGCACGACCGTGCGCCGCCTCGATCCAGTCGATGTCGATGTAGTTGTACGCGAAGACGGCGCAACCCACGGGCGAGACGCCGATCGTGCGGTCGGCCATGCCCATCTCCTCGATCACCTCGGCCACCAGTTTGTGCACCGTGCCGTGGCTGCACCCCGGGCAGTAGTGCATCACATTGTCGGTCAGCAACGGCGATTTGCCGTAGACCAGATTCTCCTGCTTTATTTCAACCTCTGCCATTGTCGTGCTATTTAATCAGTTTCTCTTTCAACGCGGCGAACACCTCGTCCGGCGAATAGATCATACCTCCCTGGCGACCGTAATGCTCGACGGGCACGGCGCCGTTCACGGCCAGCCGCACGTCCTCGACCATCTGGCCGGCGTTGAGCTCGACGCTCAGGAACCCCTTCACGCGCGCAGCCAGCTCGGCGATCGGACGGGTCGGGAAAGGGTAGAGGGTGATCGGACGCAGCAACCCCAGCTTGATCCCTTCAGCACGCGCCATCTCGACCGTCGCCGAGCAGATGCGGGCCGACGACCCGAAGGCGACGATCACATAGTCGGCATCGTCGCAGGCAACCGCCTCGTAGCGCACCTCATTCTCCTCCATCGACTTGTACTTGGCCTGCAACCGCAGGTTGATCTTCTCCATCGCCTCGGACTGCATCTCGAGCGAGGTGACGACGTTGCGCGGCCGGTCGGCGGGTTTGCCGCAGGCCGCCCAGCCGCGGCACTCGGCAGCGATCTCCTCGTTCGTCTTGCGCGCACGCTGGGGGGCGAGCACCACCTTCTCCATCATCTGACCGATAGCTCCGTCGGCCAAAATCATCGCCGGATTGCGGTACTTGAAGGCCAGATCGAAGCCCAGCGCCACGAAGTCGTGCATCTCCTGCACCGAAGCGGGCGCCAGCACGATGAGGTGGTAGTCGCCGTGACCGCCTCCCTTGCAAGCCTGGAAATAGTCGCCCTGCGACGGCTGGATCGTACCCAGACCGGGGCCGCCGCGCTGACAGTTGACGATCAGGCACGGCAGTTCGGCGCCGGCGATATAGCTCAGCCCCTCGGCCATGAGCGAAATGCCGGGCGAGGAGGAGGAGGTCATCACCCGCTTACCGGTGGCCGCACCGCCGTAGACCATGTTGATCGACGAGGTTTCGCTCTCGGCCTGCAAGACGACCATACCGGTCGTCTCCCACGGCTTGAGCTCCATGAGAGTCTCCATCACCTCCGACTGGGGCGTGATGGGGTAGCCGAAATACGCGTCGCAACCGTAGCGAATCGCCGCATGGGCGATCACCTCGTTGCCTTTCATCAGTTTTATCTCTTTCTCTGCCATAGCTATTCGAATTTTTGCCGATACACCGCAATACAACTGTCGGGGCAGATCACCGCGCACGAAGCGCATCCCGTGCAGGCGTCGGGACGCGCCATCATGCACATCCGGTATCCTTTGCTGTTGACTTCGACCGACAGGGCCAGCACGTCGCACGGGCACGATGCCACGCAGACGCCGCACCCCTTGCAACGCTCTTTATCAACGACAATCGTTCCTTTAATTTTCGCCATAATGCCGTTCTGATTTTAGTTTCTTACAAATATACGAAAAATTCGACCGCTTGATTCGCATTCGCCGAAAAAAACATTTTTCAGCTGTCGAATCGCAATCCGCCGGCGCCTGCCCGAAAAGCGCGGGCCTCCTCCGGCTCAATATCCGACAAAAAGAGCTATTTTTGCATCGTTCGAACAATTATCACCGCTCAATGAGTCTGAAATCGCATCGCCATACGGCATTCCGCATCGTCGCTTCAGGCATCGCAGCCGTTCGTCGGGAAGCGGTTTTCTTCAGCTTCATCCTGCTGGCATTCGTTTGGCCGCAACTGACGAGCGACCTGTTCCGTATCGAAGCGACGCACTGGGAAACACTCTGTCTTTACGCTGCTTATGCCTTTGCAGCGACGCTGCCGCTCGCCGTCATCGACGGCCGTATGCGCCGCTGCTACAAAATCACGGTCTACGCAATCGCCTACAGCGTTTCGATCGCCGAATGTTTCCTGCTGGTCTTCTTCCGCACGTTCTTCACTCCGTCGATCCTGAGCGTCGCCGCACATACGGATTCGGCAGAATGCCTCGAATTCATCGGGTGCTATTTCACCACCGGACGTTTCGCGCTCTTCTTCGCGGCCTGCGGCCTGGTCATCGGCTTCAACCTGCTGATGGAAAAGATTCGGCATACCCTGTCGATGCCCTATGCCGGTGCGCTCACAGCACTGCTGGCGGGGGGGGGTTAGGATTGGCCGCCAACGCCGGCCCCTTCATGTCGGCATGGAAACTCTCCCGCATCCGCAACCGGTATGAATTCCACCAACTGCTGCATCGGGAACCCGACATCTGTCTCGAACGCCGTTCAGCCCTCGGACGGCTGTTCTTCAGCCTGCGAATCGAATCCTTCGATCGCAGCCGTATCGGCAGTTTGCACGAAGCGACAGCGGCGGCGGCAGTCGACTCCTGCACCTTCCGCTCACCGGAAATCGTCCTCATTCTTGGCGAATCCTACGACAAGCACCACGCCGCGCTATACGGCTATCCGCTCCCGACGACACCCCGTCTGCTGCAGGAACGGTCGGCCGGCCGTCTCTTTCCCTTCACAGACGTCGTTTCGCCGGCGAATCTCACCGTGAGCGTCCTGCAATCGCTCTTCACTCTGGTCAGCTGCGACCGGCAGACGATCTGGTACGACACGCCGCACTTCCCCGCGCTGTTCCGGCGCGCAGGCTACGATACCC